>JBBQAH010000577.1:0-1521 GCA_038316145.1 Burkholderiales bacterium | reverse complement strand
GAAATGAATTTAAAAAAAATCAGAAACTGTGAGAAATCATGTGTAGGTATTTTTCATCTGTTGCGTATGTTTAATAATTCTTATTTCGAGCTTTATTCGGTTAGGAATGTCAGGATTATTAATGGAATTTCGGCTCGGTTTAATAGTACCAGAGCCAAAAATATTTGAAAAAAAGTGTCTGTGATTCGCATCAAATTCCTTCTTGATGGGTTGACCGATATAAAGTTCTACCTTCGTACCGTTGATTTTTCGCTAGCTATTAATATATCATGAAACAAATAAGGTCAACCAACAATCAGACAGTTTGTTTTAGAAAAATATATTGTTCAAAATATAAAATTGATAACGAATTGGGCAATATAATAAATAGTAATTTGAAAACTTAATAATTTCGCAAATCAACTAGTACTGTGTGTTGTACTGTTAATAATTACAATTATTAAATGCACAGGTAATTAATTATAGAGATCCCGATCAAAATTTTTAGAAACTATGCAGAAAAATTAACCTCTGAGACGACATAAAGTCGATCCGCAAGGGAAGAGCTTTAGGTTGAGAGACACATTACACTGGCTGACAAACTTCGTTACCTTGTTTAGTTTATCAGCTCCTGTAGCGCAGTGGAAGCGCGTCGGTCTCCTAAACCGAAGGCCGCGGGTTCGAATCCCGCCTGGGGCTACTTTTTAGTTTTTTTTCCCAACAGAATTTCGTACTCGATTTGTGTGTATACAGTACTTGTTCTGTGTACATCTTTCACGATTATATTAGGGACGATAAACATATTACGTAATCAAAGAGCGGGAGGGGTGTTCGGCCGTTTGCTTATGCTAATGTTATAGGGTCCCGTTGATTGCTTGATTGTTGAGTGCGCGGGGGGGTGGGGGGTCCTAAAATGTCGTTTTTCTGATTACGTAATATGTTTATCTTCCCTCACTGGCACAGCAGCAAATATCTTAAATAGGAAAGTCTAGTGTGTTTAATATAGGTATCAATATGTTATTTGTATTAACAAGTTTTGAATTTTAATATAAGTGTCGAAATGGTATAATATCAGCCGATAAACTTGTTTATTAAATTTAAATGTTAATTTAAATACCCACAGGTCATAGATGATAACATTTCCTATTAAATTTTGAATTTTAAAAAACACGAATATTAAAATACTTTAATACATACAGTACTTCATATAGACCAATATCATTTCGCGTCGATTTGCTACATTTGTTGATATTTAAGAATAAATCGATTTCATCGTCGAATATATAGATTGATTGATGGATCGACGTGATCAACAATCAGTCAAATCGTACGGTTAATTTATTGAAACGAGTATTAGGATATTAAGATATATTTATATTTATATAAAATATAATATACCAAAAATATTTTTGTATATTAAATATAATATTATATGCGAAGAAAGGATGAATATTAAATTCATATGAAATTAAAATGCAGTCTGGAAGTATTCAATCTTATTTCTGCTTAACGAGTTCGAAATAAAAAAATGACCGTACGGTC
>JBBQAH010000560.1:0-7303 GCA_038316145.1 Burkholderiales bacterium | reverse complement strand
CCCAACGCCCTTGGCCGCCGCCACCGTTGCCGCGTGCGTTGGCTTGAAAACCCAGCGCGCGCAGCAGGTGGCGTAGCGCCGTGTCGGGCTGGCGTGTCCCGCGCAGGTAAAGAAGGGAGGGCCGGTGCTTTTCCGGCCCGGAATGACACGGAGCGGGGCACGCCAGCCCGGCGCGGTGCGGTCGTACAACACCCACGAACGGCCGGTTACGGGCCAAAAAACGAAAGGCAGCTCAGAGCCGTAAGCCGTCTGCTGCATTGCCGCGCCCAGCGTGTGCGGGTCAGGGCGTCTTGGCCGCCAGTGGCAACGCCTGGCCCGCCTCGGCGCAGAAGCTCGCCAGTTGGCCCAGCACCGCCTGCACCGCGCTGTTGGCCGCTGCGACGCCGCCGCGAGGGTCGTCGCTGGGTGCGGCCACGGTCTGGTCGAACTCGCGCCAGGCCAGCACTTTGCGGGTGCGGCTGTCCACCAGGTGGGCGCGCAGCGTGAAGCGCAGTTGGCTGGGCCCGGTGCCGAACGATTGCTGCAGCCGCAGCACCTCGGTGTCCAGCCGCAGGCTGGCATCGACGCTGCCCGGTGCGCTCACCACTGCGCCGAACGTGCCGGTCCGCTCCAGCGCGGCCACGATCAACGGCGTCAGCATGTGGGACGGGGTGTCCACCCACTCGTTGTTGGCAAAGTATTCGAGCCGGTGGGCCTCGCGCACGTAGAGCATGCGGCGGCTGTCCAGGCCGGCGGCTGCGCGCGGTGCGGTCACGATCAGCGTGGGGCCCGCTGCCGCGCTGGCGTTTGCGACAGGGCCAGGCCCTTTGGGCCGTGCATCCAGCGTGTGAAAGTTGGGCAAGGGCGTCGGCTTGGGCAACAAGCCCGCACAGCCGCTGATCAGCACGAGCCCGAGCGCCAGCAGCAGCGCGGAGGCTGAGGTGGCGCCGGCAGTGGCGGCTCGGCGGCAAACTTCAAACCCGGTGGCGTGGCTCATCGAGAGGGCTCTCCTGGGGTGGACTCGCCCGGCCCGGCGGGCACGGGGCTGCGGCCGAACAACAGGCTGGCCGGACTGCGTTCGGTCTGCTCGGCCAGGCGCCGCAGCGAGCCAGACAGCACGGCCAACTCGCCCATCAGGCGCTGCAGGTCGGGCAGGGTCGCGGCCGTCAGGCGCTGCAGGTCGCCGGCCACCGTGACCACGGCCTTGCCGGCGTTGTCGCTGGCTTGCGCGGCGGTCGTGCCCAGCCGCTCGACCGCATCGGCGCCGCGGCCGATGCGGTCCAGCACCGGCCCGATTTGTGCACTGGCCTGGGCGCCGCGGTCCGCCGCCAACGCGGCGCTGGCAAGGGTGCGGTCTATCGCGGTCCGGTTCTTGGCCAGCAGCTCGGCCAGCGTCTGCGAAGCTTGCGCGCTGTTGGCCAGGGTCTGGCTGAGAGCGGCCTTGTTGGCGTCGCTGAGGATGGCGTTGAGGTTGTTGGAGGTGCTGTCGAGTTGGGTCAGCACATGGGTCAGCACGTTTTCCAGCCGGGCGCTGAGCGAGGGCTTGGTGCGGATCTGCGGCAACTCGCCCGCCACGCTGGCCAGCAGCGGTGCGGCGTCGCGGGCACCGCCGGCCAGCTCGACATAGGCGATGCCGGTCAGACCCTGGGTCTTGAGCACCGCCACGGTATCGACCTTGATCGGCGTGCCGCGCTCGATCGCAAACACCAGCCGCACCCGGTCCGGGTTGGCGGGGTCGAGTGCGATGCTGCGCACCTTGCCCACGTCCACGCCGTTGTACTTGACCGGCGCGTTCAGGTTGAGGCCGGCCACCGACTCGTCCTCGATCGCCAGGTACAGGTCTTCTGCGTTGCGCGTGATGCCGCCCGCCGCCAGCCACAGCACGCCCGCGATGAGCAGCGTGCCCAAGGCCAGCACGAACGCGCCGACCACCGTGAAGTTCACCTTGGTGTCGATGATGACTCCCGGGGTGGGTTGGCCGCGGTCGCGCCAGCTTGCGCTGCCCTGCCGCGCGGACCGTCGAAAAACTGCCGGATGGCGGGCTCGTCGCGCTGGGCCAGCTCGGCCATCGATCCCACCGCCTGCACCTTGCCGTCCGCCAGCACGGCCACCCGATCGGCCACCTGCCACAGGGTGTCGAGGTCGTGGGTGATCATCACGATCGTCAGGCCGAACAGGTCGCGCATCTGCCGCACCAGCGTATCCACGCCGGTGGCGCTGACGGGGTCGAGCCCGGCGGTGGGCTCGTCGAGGAACAGCAGCTCGGGGTCCAGCGCCAGCGCGCGCGCCAGCGCGGCGCGTTTGACCATGCCGCCGCTGAGCTCGGCCGGGTAGAGCGCCCCCACCTCGGGCGCCAGGCCGGCCAGGCCGAGCTTCCAGACGGCGATCTGGTCGATCAGGCGGTCATCCAGACCGGTGTGCTCGCGCATCGGCAGGCCGACGTTTTCCAGCACGGTGAGCGAGCCGAACAGGCCGCCGTGTTGGAACATCACACCCCAGCGCTGGCACAAGGCCACGGCCTGCGCGGCGTCCAGCGTCAGCAAATCCTGGCCCAGCACCCTGATCTGGCCGGCGTCGGGGCGGTGCAGCAAGATCATCTCGCGCAGCAGCGTCGATTTGCCCGAGCCGCTGCCGCCGATCAGGGCAAAGATTTCGGCGCGGCGCACGGTCAGGTCCAGCCCGTCGTGCACCATGTGCTCGCCAAAGCGGGTCGCCACCTGGTGCAGCTCGATCACGGCGTCGGTGCCGGTGCCGGTGCCGGTGCCGTTGCCAGTGCCGGTGTCGGCGCTGACGTTTGTGCGGGCGTCGGGGCGGGTGGCGATATCGGTGCCCATCTCACAGGTCCAGCACGCTGAAGGCCACCGAGAACAGCGCGTCCGCCACGATCACGCCGAAGATCGCCTGCACCACGCTGCGGGTGGTTTGCAGGCCTACGCTGTCGGCGCCGCCGCGGGTGCGCAGGCCCTGATAACAGCCGATGGTGGCGATGATGGCGGCAAACACCGGCGCCTTGCCGATGCCGGTGAGGTAGGACGTGACGCTGACGGCCTTGACGAAACGGTCGAGAAAGTCGGCAAAGCCCACCCCCAGTTGGGCCCGCGCCATCACCATGCCGCCGAACACGCCCAGCACGTCGGCAAACACGGTCAGCAAGGGCAGCGTGATCACCAGCGCGATGATCTTGGGCAACACCAGCAACTCTTGCGGCGATATGCCCAGCGTGCGCAGCGCATCGATCTCTTCGGTCACCGCCATGGTGCCGATCTGTGCTGCGTAGGCCGACCCCGAGCGCCCGGCGATGATGATGGCGGTGATCAGCGGCGCAAACTCCCGCAGCATCGACAGCCCCACCAGGTCGGCGACAAAGATGTTGGCGCCGTAGCGCCGCAGCTGATCGGCCGCCTGGTAGGCCACCACCACGCCCAGCAAGAACGACAGCAGGCCGACGATGGGCAGTGCATCCACGCCTGCGGTGCGGATGTTGTGGCCGATCGCGCGCCAGCGCCAGCGGGACGGGTGGGCGAAGCAGCCGGCCAGCGCCAGCGCGGCTTCACCGACAAAGCCCAGCAGGTCCGCGGCGCCTTGCAGTACCTCGGTGCAGCTGCGCCCCAGGCGGTTGACCAGGCCGGGCGGCGGTGGTGGCGTGTCGGCAGGTTGGGGCGGATTTGGCGGCGTGGCAGCGGCCGCGGGTTTGTCCACCAGTGCCAGCAATTGGGCAAATTCAGGGCGCAAGCCTTGCAACGTCACCTGCCCGCCGTGTGCCCGCAGCTGCTGCAGCCCCTGGTGCAGCACCCAGGCGCCGGCGGTGTCGAGCGCCTGGATCTGGCTGGCGTCAGCTGCAAGCGTTCGGGTCACCGCCGGAGCGCCGGTTTGCGTGCCCGCCGCTGGCGTGGTCGGGCTCAGCGTCTCGAACAACGCACTGCCCTGGCCCAGCCCGCGTGCGGTCCAACTGCCCGACAGCGTCAGTTGCTGCGGGCCGGGCTGCGACACGGCGGCAGGGGTATCAAGAGGCTGTTGGGCCGCTCCCGGGTGTCCTTGTCCCCCTTCTGGGGCCGGTCGCCGTAATGCGTCGGCCTTGGGGGTGCCCATCAGGCACTGTGCTGCCGCACCCAGGCGACGTAGTGATCCATCCAGCCCTGCATGAAGGCCTTGCTGGCCGCGCCGATGCCGCCGCTGGCGTCGAATAGGTCAGGCTTGCTCTGGATAAAGGCCTCGGGCTGGCCCATCGTGGGCACGTCCAGATAAGCCAGCACGTTGCGCAGGTGTTGTTGCGCCAAGGCCGTGCCCGTGGCACCCACCGACACCCCCAGCACGCCGGCTGGCTTGCCGGCCCAGGCACTGTGGCCGTAGGGCCGTGAGGCATGGTCGATTGCGTTCTTCAACATGCCCGGGATCGAACGGTTGTATTCGGGCGTGAAGAACAGCAGGCCTTGCGATGCAGCGATCTCGGCCTTGAGCCGCAGCACAGGGGCGGCTTGGTGGGCGTCGTCGTCCTGGTTGTAGAGCGGCAAGTCACCGATCTCCAGCAGTTTGAAGCTGAAATCCGCTGGCGCCAGCGCAATGATCGCGGTCGCCAACTGGCGGTTGAAGGACTCACGGCGGAGGCTGCCGACGATCACGGCGATCTGGATGCTGCTCATGGGGGCTCCGTCGAATGTGGCGGGGTGGGGGAGGCGGACAGGCACAACGGGTGAAATGCAGTTGCTGCAGGTTACGAAGCCGGTCGCAGCGGGTCTGTACGGTGGACAACAGTGCTGCGGCGCGGTTCGCCAGCGCACAGACGGCGCGGGCAGGCGCCCACTACAAAACAGCCTTGGGCCCAGCCTCTTTTGCTGGCTCTCGGCGCCTCACGTCAAGCTTGCCCGGCCCGTCACCGCGCGTCCTCCCCCCACAGACCATGAAAAAAAACCTGCTGATCGCCATCCTCGCCCTGGCCGCATCCGCCGGCTTGCTCCACAGCGCCAGCGCCCAGATCGTTGGCAGCACCGCCCGCGGCGTCTCGCTGACCGAGGTGCAAGAACTGGCGCTGGGCTGGAGCGTCAAAAAGTCCCTGCTGGGCGAGACGGTCTACAACGGCAGCGGTGAGAAGGTCGGCAGCGTGGTCGACCTGATCATTTCGCCCGACAAGTCGGTGTCGTACCTGATCATTGGCGCCGGCGGCTTTATCGGCATGGGTCGGTACGACGTGGCCGTGCCGGTGGCGCAGGTGCAGGACCAGGGCGGCAAGCTGGTGATCGAAGGCGCAACCCCCGCCTCAATCAAGGCCATGCCGGCGTTCGAGTACGCCACCGACGATCGCCGGCGGGCGCAGTTTGCGACCCAGGCCGAGCAGGACATCGCCCAGGCCAAAACCAAACTGGCCGAGTTGGACAGGCAGGCCAGCGCCGCCACCGCAGATGCCAAGGTCAAACTTGAGGCCCAGATGGTGACGCTCAAGCAGGACCTGAAAACGGCAGAAGCCAAACTGACCGACCTGCGCAAGGCCAGTGCCGCCAAGTGGAGAACCTTTGAGGCCGAAGTCAACGCCGCAATCGCCAAGGTGCGCACGTCGGTTGACGCGTCCACCCGATGAGACAAGCCATTGGGCCGATCCGTTGAGCCACTGCGCCGCACCCGGCCTACGCCCTGAGTGCGTCCGGCAGCAGCCGGTTGTACTCGCGGTGCACCACGCCGTAGCACTCGCAGGCCCGGCGCTCCAGCCCGCTGCGATCCAGCACATGGATATGACCGCGCGCATAGCGGATCATCCCGGCCGCCTGCAGCTTGAGCGCGGCTTCCGTAACACCCTCGCGGCGCACGCCGAGGCGGTTGGCGATCAACTCCTGGGTCATCACCAGCTCGTTGCCGGGCACCCGGTCCAGACTGAGCAAAAGCAGGCGGCTCAACTGCTGGTCCAGGCAGTGGTGGCGGTTGCACACCGCTGTCTGCGCCACTTGGCTGATCAGCGCCTGGGTGTAACGCAGCAGCAGGTGCATCACCGGTGCCGATCGGTTGAAAGCCTCCTTGATGGCCGAGGCCTTGAGCCGAAAGCCCTGTCCGGCGCTTTGCACCACCGACTGGCTGGGCGTGACGTCGCCGCCCATGAACAGCGAGATGCCGACGATGCCCTCACGGCCGACCACCGCCACCTCGGCGCTGGCGCCGCTTTCGGTCACATACAGCAACGAGACGATCGCGGTGGTGGGAAAGTAGACATGGCTGAGTGCGCGCCCCGGCTCATTCAGCACCTGGCCCAGGTCCAGCGCGACCGGTTCCAGGTGGGGCAGCCACTGGTGCCGCTCGGCTCCAGGCAGCGCCGCCAGCAGGTGGTTGCGTCGGGGGTCCGGCGCCAGCGCACGCAGCACCGGTGTCAGGGGTTGCGGGCGCTCGGTGGCGGTGGGGAGTCGGGATAGCAGGGCGGTCGTCAAAGGATTTCTCGCGGTGGCCGTTCCAAAACTGGAGATTCAAAGGTAGCCGCTGTGTACGCCAGCGCACGTAGGACAAGATGACGCTTGGGCGAAAGCGATTTCGCCTTTGTGCGCCCCGGGCCCCGGGGGCCGGGCGACGGGCGCCAGGGCGCCAGGGCGCCAGGGCGAGCCGGCCCGCACAACGCTTGTTGCATGCCGACCGGGGCCGAACGCTCCGCGCAGACGGCGGGGGCCCAGCCATCGGCGCGCCCGCCCACATCAGTGCACCGCTTCCGCTTCCGCCACCGCCGCCGCCGCCGCCGTCCCCGGCATGACATCAGTGCCCGCCGCAGGCGGTGCACACTTTGGCGCTTGGCGGTCTGCCCCGTCCCCCCGACAAACACCACGGAGAATCCCCTGATGGGACCCTTGACCGGATTGCGCGTTGTTGAACTGGCCAGCATCGGCCCCGGCCCGCTCTGCGCGATGCTGCTGGCCGATCTGGGTGCCGAGGTGTTGCGCATCGACCGTACCGAACCCAGCGGCCTGGGGGTGGTGATGGACGTCAAGTTCGACGTCTCCGGCCGCAACCGGCGGTCAGTGGCGCTGGACATCAAGCAGCCGGCCGGCCGCGACGCGGCGCTGCGCCTGATCGACCGCGCCGACGTGTTGATCGAAGGCTGGCGTCCGGGCGTGGCCGAGCGCCTGGGCCTGGGGCCCGAGGCTTGCCAGGCGCGCAACCCCGGCCTGGTGTTTGGCCGCATGACCGGTTTTGGCCAGACCGGCCCGCTGGCCCAGGCCGCCGGCCACGATCTGAACTACATCGCGCTGACCGGCGCGTTGCACGCGATTGGCGGCGGGGCGGGTGGCCAAGACAAGCCCATACCCCCGCTCAACCTGGTGGGCGACTACGGCGGCGGTGCGCTGTACCTCGCCTT
>JBBQAH010000132.1:0-8830 GCA_038316145.1 Burkholderiales bacterium | reverse complement strand
GGCTTGCTTGAGTGCAGCGGCCATCACCGGCGCCATGAAGGTGCCGGCCTGCACTGCCACCAGTACGCCGGGCTTGTCGATGTCATCCCAGGTCTTGAGCCGGGCGCTGCGGGTGGTGACGGCGTAGATATCGCTCTGCAGGTAGGGCTGGGAGAACTTGATTTTTTCAGCCCGTGCCGGCAGCACAGCCACCGCATGCATCGCGATGTCGCAGCGCTCGGTCAGCAGGTCCCCGACCAGCTGAGGAAACGAGGATTCGACGTACTGCAACTTCAACCCCAAATCGCGCGCCAAGTCGGCCGACAGGTCGATGTCGATACCACCGAGTTGCTGGGTGCGCGGGTTGCGGAAGGTCACGCCGTAGTAGTCGGGCCAGATGCAGACCCGTACGGCGCCGCTGGCCTGGACCCTGTCTTGCACCGCACCGGCTAACGCCGGCACCGCGGCCGTCAGCAGCGCGCCCAGGACCGCCAGCCCGGCCAACCAGCGACCCGGGTTGGCGCCGGCCGACCGGTGCACTGGCGAAGGCTCGAGCGCGGGGGGCGAACGCAAGGCAGGTGGCGTGGGCATGGTGATCCTGGCCGCCGGGGCGGTTGCAGCGTTGACTTTGGCAGCCACCAGTTTCGCACCACCACCCAAACAGGGGGGGTCATCAAACCGATAAATTGATAAAAACGCACGGCAACGGCGTGCGATTGTTCGGGAATTTATCCGGCATCCCGTGCCCAGTGGTCACAGCTCGGTGCGCAGCTGCCACAGCTCCGGAAACAACTCGACGTCCAGCATGCGCCGCAAATAGCCCACGCCGCTGGTGCCGCCGGTGCCCGACTTCATGCCGATGATGCGCGTGACGGTGGTGAGGTGGCGGAAGCGCCAGAGCCGGAAGGCGTCCTCCAGATCGGTCAGCTCCTCGCCCAGCTGGTACAAATCCCAGTGGGTGTCGGGGGCGCGGTAGACCAACAGCCAGGCCTGCTTGACGGCCTCGTCGGCGGCATACGGCGCGGTCCAGTCGCGGTCGGTGTGGCTGGCTGGCAGCAGCAGGCCGCGCCGGGCCAGCAGGCGCAGCGCTTCGTCGTAGAGCGACGGCGCACGCCAGGCGGCCTCGACCTCGGCCAGCCGGCCGGGGCTGTGGGCATGGGGCGTGAGCATGGCCGCGCTCTTGTTGCCCAGCATGAATTCGATGCAGCGGTACTGCCAGCTCTGGAAGCCGGAGGACTTGGCGAGGTAGGGCCGGATCGCGCTGTACTCGGGCGGTGTCATGGTGGCCAGCACGTCCCAGGCGTGCACCAGCTGCTCCATGATGCGCGAGACGCGGGCCAGCATCTTGAAGGCCGGGCTCAGCCGGTCGGCCGCCAGTGCGGCCACCGCGGCGCGCAGCTCGTGCAGCATCAGCTTCATCCACAGCTCACTGGTCTGGTGCTGCACGATGAACAGCATCTCGTCGTGCGCCGGCGACAGCGGGTGTTGCGCGCCCAGCAGCGCGTCGAGCTGCAGGTAGTCGCCGTAGCTCATGTCCTGCGAAAAATCGAGCTGGGCGCCTTCGTGGCGCGGGGTGCCCGGGTCAGGCGCGCCGGGGTTGGCGGCACGGCCCATCGGACAGCCCGGCGCCGGACCGGGCAGGTCATCCGGCCCGGTCGGGCCGCCCGCGTCGGGGGTCATGTCACCGCACCGCGTTGGGCAAAGCGCGCTTGCTGCCATTCACCGCTGGCCAGCACGGCAAGCAAATAGTCTACCGCGTCCCAGACATCGACAAAGCGGGTGTAGAGCGGTGTGACGCCAAACCGCAGGATGTCGGGCAGCCCGCCCGCGGTGGCGGTGGCCGGCGCGCCGGCGCGGAAATCCCCCACCACGCCGCGGACTGTCAGGGCCTGCACCACGGCGAAGGCCGCGCCGGCCTGGCCGGCGCGGCTGGACGCCTCGAACGCCAGGCAGACCTGGCTGCCGCGCTGCGCGTCGGCATCGGGCGAGGCCAGCACCAGACCGTGGTCGGCACAGCGGTCGGCCACCAGCGTGATGAAGCTGCGGGTCAGCGCCAGCGACTTGGCACGCAACGCCGCCATGCCGCCCATTGCGGCAGCGGCCAGCAGGGTGTCCACACCGCAGTCGAGTGCGGCCATGGCCAGCACCGGTGGCGTGCCGCAGACATAACGTGCAATGCCGGGCGCCGGTTGGTAGCCGGGCACGAAGGCAAACGGCGCCGCATGGCCCAGCCAGCCCGACAGCGGCTGCACAAAGCGGTTGACCAACCCGGGCCGCACCCAGACAAAGGCCGGCGCGCCGGGCCCGCCGTTGAGGTACTTGTAGCCGCAGCCCACCGCGAAGTCGGCGCCGTCGGCGCCCAGTGCCACCGGCAGCGCGCCGGCCGAATGCGCCAGGTCCCACACCGCCAGCGCCCCCGCGGCATGGGCGGCGGCACTGAGCGCGGCCATGTTGTGCAGCGCGCCGGTGCGGTAGTTGACCTGGGTGAGCATCAGCACGGCGCAATCGGCGTCCAGCGCGGCGGGGATCTCGTCCGTCGAGTCCACCAGCCGCAGGCTGCAACCGTGCTCGCGGCAGAGTGAGGCGGCAATGTAGAGGTCGGTCGGGAAGTTGCTGCGCTCGCTGACCACCACCCGCCGCCCGGGCGCGTCCTCGCGCTGCAGTGCCAGCGCGGCCGAGAGCACCTTGAACAAGTTGACCGAGGTCGAATCGGCCACCACCAGCTCACCCGGCCCAGCCGGCGCTGTTCCAGCTGCCGATCAGGCCGACGCCCCATTCCTGGTTGATGACCTGCTGCAGCCGGGCCGCGGTGCTGCGCGGCAGCACGCCCAGCGAGTTGCCGTCGAGGTAGACCAGGCCGTCGGGGATCTGGAACTGCAGGCGCAGCGGCGCCAGGGGGTCTGCGGCGTCGGCGGCGAGGGCTTGGTCACGGGTCATGGTGGGGCGGGGTTGCACTGCGGGTGGGTCAGGCGGGTGGTTTGAAACAGTGGCCTACAGCGCGCGCAGCACCGCGCGCACCGGCGATGCATCGGCCGTCATCAGCTTGAGCGGCAGCGCGATCAGCTCGTAGTCGCCCTCGGGCACGGCGTCGAGCACCAGGTTCTCCAGCACCCGCATGTCGCGCTGGCGGATCACCTGGTGGCTGGGCAGGGTTTTGCTGTCGGCCGGGTCGATGCTGGCGGTGTCGATGCCGACCAGGCACACGCCGGCATCGGCCAGACGGCTGACCGTCTCGGGCGCAAAGGCGCTGAGGTCCGGGTCCCAGCCGGTGGGGGACTGGGCATAGGTGCGCACCAGCACCCGCGGCGGCAGGCCGACCAGGGCATGGGCCAGGTGCTGCCATTGCACCAGCGGGCCGCAGCCGATGGCATGGATCACCCGGCAAGGGCCCAGGTAGGGCGCCAAGTCCAGCGCACCCACCGCGGCGCCATCGGGGCTGTAGTGCAGCGGGGCGTCGGCATGGGCGCCGGTGTGCGGGCTGAGCGTCAGCGTGGCGACGTTGACCGGACAGTCGGCGGACAGCGTCGCGCCCCAGGTCTGGTGGTACAGCGCGTCCCCCGGGAACACTGGCGAGCCGGCGTGCACGGGCGGCGAGATGTCCCACAAGCGCTTCATCGGCGAATCATAGGCGGCGGGCAGCTGATGGACCACCCAAACCCATGCGTGCCTGGGGTCAGCCGCGCCCAGGCCACCGGCCGCGCACGCAGCTGGGCCGGTGGCTGGCCAGGCTGGCCAGGGCGGGTACGGCCACAACCCCGGGCATGTTTGCAACGGACCGCATCGCCCGCCTGACCGGACTCCGGGCTGTGTGGCACAGCGAACAGACGTCCGACCGCTGCACGCGCAAGCTGCGTGTGTCGGATGGCGACTGCCACCACCGCCCGGGCAAACCGGCCGGTGATGGCAGCGCGGCGTACGGCGGTATCCACCAGCCCGGCGTCCGGAATCCCCGGGCGCCAGCGGAATCATTTTCACCACAACCAAGCGAGCAAGCACGATGACTACCAGCTACATGACACGCGACACTTTCGGGATGTACGCCAACAAAGACCAGGGCCCCGGCCCGCAGTTGATGGGCGCCGACACCTTGATGGGCAACGACGTCTACAACAGTGACGGCGAAGACCTGGGCGACATCAAAGAGTTCATGATCGACATGGCCTCGGGCCGCATCGCCTACGCCGTGCTCTCGTTTGGCGGCCTGCTCGGCATGGGCGACAAGCTTTTTGCGGTGCCGTGGCGGGCCCTGACGTTGGACACGGCCAACAAGCGCTTCACCCTCAATGTGCCGAAGGGCAGGCTCAAGGAAGCGCCCGGCTTCGACAAGGACAACTGGCCGTCGATGGCAGACAAGGCCTGGGCTGCCGGTGTGCACAGCTTCTACGGCACCCCGTACGAAACCACCTGAAATCTGCCGCAGGCAGGCCACCGCCATCCTGGGGCCCAGCCCGAAGTTTCGGCACGGCCCTGGGCTCGACAGCCGGGGCCTTGTCTGGAATCCACCCGGTCACTTGGACGACGCGCTGTCGAACGACATGCCCGGCGGCTGCGTCTCCATACCGGCCGAAACGCGCAGATGTCGAACGTGGATGACTCGGCACGACGCGTTGCCGGGCTCCAGTGTTCGCTATCGAACAGACTGACAGGCTTGATTGCCTGATGCTGAAACCCAGATGTTCTCGGCAAAAACCGAGGTTTTTGCGGGGTCATCGAATTGAGCCGCTTCATGTCGTTTCTTTGTCTCTGAAGACCTGCTGAGCGGCACGCCAAGCCCGTTGGGCGCGGGGCTTTTGCAAGACCGCAGTGAACTGCCTGAACCACCCCATGCTTGTCTGCAAACACCAAGGAATCGAATCATGAACAGAATCGTCTGGCTAGTTGGCGCCGTCGTCATCATCTTGTTTGTCTTGGGCTACTTCGGCCTGCGCTGACGGCGCCTGTGGGCGGTTGCCGGGCGTGCCACAGTGATACGCCCGGTGCCCTGTCACCGCGGCCGTCCGGACGTTTTCGCCACGCTGCCCGACGAAGTGGGTGGGAGGTCGTATTGATGACTGCACCGGCAATGCATTGGGCTCAAATTGTTTTGCTGGTGGTGCCACTCGCCGCCGGCTGCTCCGCCGTAACGCCCGCCGCGCCGCTTGCGCCATCGCCGGCGCTGGAGGCACCCCAGCCATCGGCCGCGCCTCTGTCCTTGCAAGGCGCAACGCGGCCAGCCGCAGCTTTGGCCGATGCCGTCGCTTCTGCCCCTGCAAAACCCGAGCCGACGTCGGGCGTCACCCGTGCGCGCGCCGCACCAACGTCCGCCGCGACGGACAAGATGTCGCCTGCGCGTGCCGCGCAGGCGCCCGCCCCTGCCGCACGGCCGCCGGCCGCGTTGGCCGCGACGGCAGCCAAGCCAGCGCCCCAGCCCGCTGCTGCAGCGCCGGCACCCGCGGCCCCGCCGAGCCTGGACATGAATTCGCTCAAAGATCAACTCAAGGAAACCAAGGCCATCGGCGTGTTCACCAAGCTCGCGCTGAAAAATCAGGTCGACGACCTGCTCCAGCAATTCCGCGACCACTACCAGGGCAAGGCCAAGATCACGATGACGCAATTGCGCCGCTCCTACGATCTGCTGCTGATGAAGGTGCTTTCGTTGATCCAGGATGCCGACCAGCGGCTCGCCTCGGCGATCGTGGCCTCGCGCGAAGCAATCTGGGGCCTGCTGGCGGATCCGCAGAAGTTTTCGACTCTCAAAGTCTGACTACCGAGACAGCCATGATCAAGCGCTACGCCGCAACGGCCCGATCACTGCTTTTGGCCGCATGCCTCGCCGGTCCATCGTTCGCTGCCGAAGACGAGGCCCTGAAGAAGGACCTGACGGCCGTGATCGCCTTGCAGGGATTGCCGTGCGGGCAGGTTGAAGCAGTCAAGGTAAATGCCGAAAACAACTACACCTGCCGGTGCAAGGACGGCAACCGGTACCGCGTCTACCTCAACACGGTGGGGCGGCTTGTCGTCGAAAAGCAGAACTGACCCGGCGTAGCCTCCGGCGCCGCCTCGCGAGGGGCTCCACACACAGCATGCCGGATCGCACTGTCCAGGCTCGGATCGATCACCGCCATTCTTGACGTTGGGGATATCGTCCTGAAGCTGGCGCAACCGGCGCAACCCGAAGGGCCCCTTGCGCCTGTACTTTGCCCGCCACTTGAAGAAGGTCGCACACGCCCGTGTCCATCTGGCGTGTGCGCTCATGGGGTGGGCCGACGCGTTCTGGACTGACCCTGGCCAGAAACAAGCGGGCGTGATCTGATCGCGCTTTGTGATCGCGCTTTGTCATCGCGCTTTGTCATCGCGCTTTACCCCTTTGCTTGCGCAGCTGCGCTGCGCCAGACTGTGCCTGGTCGTCCATGCCACCCCTCAGCATCGATCCCGCTGCCCCGTTTTTCATCGTGTTCAACGCGGGCACTGGCCATGACGATGCCGCCCAGACCCGCGCGGTGCGCGCGTTTGTCGGTGCGCTCGGCGTGCCCACGGTGCTGGAGATTCCGGGCAACCACGACATTCCGCTGTTCAATCTCGCGGCGCGCCTGTGGCGGCCCTGCCCAAACCACTGCGCGGCAATCGGTGCCGATCCGGCGCCGCAATTCGAATCGCCCGGCTTGCTCGTGCTGACGGTCAACCCGACCCGGGCGCTGCGCCACCAGGACGGCGCGGTATCGACCGCCCAGGTCGCACGGGTCGCACAGCGCCTGGCGCGCGCCGGTTCGGGCCGGTTGGGCATCGTCGCCACGCACCCGCCGGTCACCGTGCAGCGCACGCAGGACACCGCGGCGACCGGCGCTTTCGAGCGCTGCGCCACAGACGAGGTGCACGCCGATGCAGGCTGACATCGACCCCGCCACGCTGGCGCTGGCCAGCGAATTCGGTCGCCTCGGGTTGCTGGCGTACTTCGTCACCTTGCCGCTGCTGCTGGCCGCAGCGGCAGCGCTGTGGCTGGCGGCGCGGCGCTGGGTGTGGCCGCACGGCAAGCCCGGCCAACCCACGGCGCTGCGCCTTGCACTGCCGCTGGCCGTCGGTGTCGCGGTGCTGGTCGCGGCCGTCTGGGCATTTGCCGAGCTCGCCGAGGGGGTCGATGCCGCCAACGCGTTCGGCGCATTCGACGCGGCCTTGTCGGCAGCGATCGGCCGCAATCTGCCGGTCGGGGCATTGCGGGCGTTCGCGGGGCTTACCCATCTGGGTGACCCGGTTACGCTGACTGTGCTTTGCGTGGCTGTGGCGGGCACGCTGCTCGCGCGCGGCCGCCGGCGGCTGGCGCTGGCTTGGGTGCTGGCAGTGGCGGGCAATGCGCTGCTCAATGTTGCGCTGAAGGGTGTTTTCGGGCGGGTCCGGCCGTTGCGCCTGCACGGCCTGGATCAGGTGGCGGGCTGGAGCTTCCCGAGTGGGCACAGCTCGGGGTCAGTGGTGGCTTACGGCATGCTGGCCTATGTGCTGGTCCGGACACTGCCGACGCGCTGGCACGTGCCGGTGGTGATGCTGGCGACGGCGCTGGCGTTTTCAGTCGGCTGCAGCCGGATCTTCCTGCAGTTGCACTACGCCAGCGACGTGGCGGCGGGTTTTGCATCGGGCATGACCTGGCTGACGATCTGCATCCTCGCCTGCGAGTGGAACCGCGCCGGCGCCGGGGTGGCACGCACCGGTTGATCACGCCGACGGCGGGTCGGCGGGCAGGTGCCGGGCTCAAGGCTGCGCGGCGGGCGGGTTGTCGTGCAGCGACCGCTCCAGCCTGCAGCGCCCGGAGACAAAGCGCAGCGGCAGCGGCTTGGCACGCGCCTTCCGGACCACCCGCCCGGCGCCCTGCAACCAGCAGCCAGCGGGTCTCGGTCTCGGTCGGTGCGCCGGCGACGCAAGCCCTCGCGCCAGGCTCAGGCTGTCTCGGCCTCGCGTGCCTTGGGCTGCGCTGCGGCGCCGGACAGCCAGCGCGCCAGCAACTCGCCGCTCAGCACCTCGTGGTCCAGCAGGCTCGCGGCCAGGCCGTCGAGCTGCGCCCGGCGCTCGCCCAGCAGCCGGCGGCAGCGGGCCTGCGCGTCCTCCAGCAGCGCGCGTGCCTCGTCCAGCACGGCGGCCTGCACGTCGGGCCCGAGCAACTCCTTGGGCACCCCGGCCACACTCAGCAGGCCGAAACGGTCCGAGAACCCCAGCGAGCCCACCATCTTCACGGCCAGCTCCGAGGCCCGCTTGAGGTCGTCGGCCGCGCCGCTGGAGACGCTGTCCAGCACGATCAGCTCGGCCTCGCGGCCGCCCAGCAGCATGGCCAGCCGGGCGGCCAGCTCGGCCTTCTGGTAGAGCGGCTCTTCGCTCTCGCGGTGGATGTGGGTGACGCCCAGCGCTTGCCCGCGCGGCTCGATGCTGACGCGCTCGACCGAGCCGACCTGCAGCACATGTCCGACGAGTGCATGCCCGGCCTCGTGGTAGGCCAGGCGCCGGCGCGTGGCCTCGCTGAGCAGGGCCTTGATGGGCGACACGTCGCCGCCGAGCTGCTGCGACTCGATGGCGCGCAGCAGGTGCCCGGCGCCAACGCGGTCGGCACCCAGCTCGGCCGCTGTCGAGGCCGCCTTGTTGACGGTGTTGGCGATGTCGGCCGGTGACATGCCGGCGCTCATGCGCGCCAGCGCCAGGGTGTCCGCGTGACCGTCGTGGTGCAGACGGCCGAGGTAGAGATCGAACAGGCGCTGCCGGTCGGGCAGCATCGGCAGGGCCAGGCGCACCAGCATGTCGAAGCGCCCCGGCCGGCGCAGCGCCTCGTCGATGTTGTCCTCGTGGTTGGTCGCGCCGACGACAACGACATTGCTCAGCGGGTCGAAGCCGTCCA
>JBBQAH010000476.1:0-1953 GCA_038316145.1 Burkholderiales bacterium | reverse complement strand
ATAAATTTCATTTACTAGACATTAATTCCTTCGCTTGATTGCTTGGTTGAATGGTAAAAAAAAATCAAATGATAAATTCCAGTTACAAGATATTATTTCTCTGGCTTGATTGCTTGATTGAATGATTAAAAAAAACAACTGATGAATTTTTGTTACTAGACATTCATTCCTTTGCTTGATTGCTTGGTTGGATGGTGAAAAAAAAACACTGATGAATTTCAGTTAATAGACATTATTTCCCTCGCTTGATTGCTTGATCGAATGGTGAAAAAAACCCGAATGATAAATTTCAGTTACTAGACATTATTTCCTCTGTTTGACTGCTTGATTGAATGTTAAAAAAAACCACTGATAAATTTCATTTACTAGACATTAATTCCTTCGCTTGATTGCTTGGTTGAATGGTAAAAAAAAATCAAATGATAAATTCCAGTTACAAGATATTATTTCTCTGGCTTGATTGCTTGATTGAATGGTGAAAAAAAACCAACTGATAGATTTCAGTTACTAGACATTATTTCTTCTGGTTGATTGCTTGATTGAATGGTGAAAAAAAACCACTGATAAAATTCAGTTAATAGGCATTATTTCCATAGCTTGATTGCTTGGTTGGATGATGAAAAAAATCAACTGATGAATTTCAGTTACTAGACGATAATTCCTTCGCTTGATTGCTTGGTTGAATGGTAGAAAAAAACCAACAACTGATAAATTTCAGTAACAAGACATTCTTTCTCCGGCTTGATTGCTTGATTGAATGGTGAAAAAAACCCAACTGATAAATTTCAGTTAATAGGCATCATTTCCATAGCTTGATTGCTTGATTGAATGATGAAAAAAAATCGACTGATAAATTTCAGTTACTAGAAATTATTTCTTTCGGTTGATTGCTTGATTGAATGGTGAAATGAAAACCATGATAAATTTCAGTTAATAGACATTATTTCCATAGCTTGATTGCTTGGTTGGATGGTGAAAAAAACCCAACTGATAAATTTCAGTTACTAGACATAATTTCTCTGGCTTGATTGCTTGATTGAATGGTGAAAAAAACCCAACTGATAATTTTCAGTTACTAGAGATAATTTCCTTCGGTTGATTATTTGATTGAATGTTGAAAAAAACAAGTGATAAATTTCATTTACTAGACATTAATTCCCTCGCTTGATTAATTGGTTGAACGTTATAAAAAAACCACTGATAATTGTCAGTTATTAGACATTATTTCTCTGGCTTGATTATCTGATTGAATGTTGAAAAAAACAACTGAAAAATTTCATTTACTAGACATTAATTCCTTCGCTTGATTGCTTGGTTGAACGGTAGAAAAAAACCAATGATAAATGTCAGTTATTAGACATTATTTCTCTGGCTTGATTATTTGATTGAATGTTGAAAAAAACAACTGAAAAATTTCATTTACTAGACATTAATTCCTTTGCTTGATTGCTTGGTTGAACGGTAGAAAAAAACCAATGATAAATGTCAGTTATTAGACATTATTTCCTGCGCTTGATTGCTTGATTGGATGATGAAAAAAAATCGACTGATAAATTCCAGTTACAAGAAATTATTTCTCTGGCTTGATTGCTTGATTGAATGGTGAAAAAAAATCAACTGATAAATTTCAGTTACTAGACATTAATTTCTCCGCTTGATTGCTTGATTGAATGATTAAAAAAAACAACTGATGAATTTTTGTTACTAGACATTCATTCCTTCGCTTGATTGCTTGGTTGGATGGTGAAAAAAAAACACTGATGAATTTCAGTTAATAGAGATTATTTCCCTCGCTTGATTGCTTGATCGAATGGTGAAAAAAACCCGAATGATAAATTTCAGTTACTAGACATTATTTCCTCTGTTTGACTGCTTGATTGAATGTTGGAAAAAACCACTGATAAATTTCATTTACTAGACATTAATTCCTTCGCTTGATTGCTTCGTTGAATG
>JBBQAH010000248.1:0-1508 GCA_038316145.1 Burkholderiales bacterium | reverse complement strand
GGCGTGTTGGCGAAAAGCAAAAATTTCGGGGCAGGAAGCCAGGAACTTACGCATCAAGATCAGGCAGCGCAGCCGAGCAGGAGGCACGACCAATCGCCGAGCCGAGCCAGCCATCACGATTGGCTGAAACGGCGTTACCCCGCCCAGGCCTGGAAACTAGACTTGCGATGAGCCAATGCGGATATGTTCTAGGCGGGCCACGAGAAGCAGAATGAGACAGACTGGGGGCGGAGCGGAGCGGAGCTATAAAAGACACGAACGGCGTTCAGAAAGTGTCAGTTGCGCTTCTTCCTCTGTCATTCCATTTGTCCTTTGTCTTACTGTCAAAACGTTTGTCCGTATTCTCCTGAATCTTCTTCCATTTTCCTGATCGAAGGTGCTGCAAGTTACTGGCTGCATTGTTATTTATTGTCGCTGAATTCGAAGTTTTGTGAGTTATTTTGCTTTGCTTGCAGATGTCTCCTCCAGTAACACGACACAACTTTGCCGCCGGGAATCGCGCTGCAGGGTCGCCGTTGGCTCCTCCAGATTTTGGCAGCGCGAGAGGGCCAGCCAGCGAGACCACCAGCACTTCGACGCCCCAGCCGGCCCGTCCGATTTCCCCGCGAACCATCCATACAATCAAGTATGAAGCGGGCTACGCCACTGCCGGAGTACCGGTTCCAGTGGAAACGGCTGAGATCAGTAGGTTTCTAGTCCGGCTGATTCATGGTTTTATTGACTCACTGCTAAGTTTCTGCTGTTGATTGATTGATCGTGATCGTTACCTTTTTATTTGGCTTATTGTTTGATTGATTTATTCATATTTTGATTATTGAGCCTTCTGCAGATGTTTGCTGTGTTTGATTGCTTCATTCACTTGACTTGAATTTCATGCATTTAGTGAGAATGTTGTAATCCGTTGATTGATTGATTCAACGGATGTATGGATCGATTATCGTTCTTGTGTTTGATTTATTATGCTTATTTTATCATTATTATGCATTTTCAGTTCGGAATCGGATTATGGCTACCCTGGCCACCGGTAATCTTGTAGCGAACGTGGGAACCCTGGTCAAGGAGTTTTTGACACTGGTATGAACGATGAGACTAGCGGTTGTTTGATTGATTGGTTGATAACGTTTTTGATGAGTGATATAATTTATTTGTACTCCTTTGTTTTTGTTTTGCAGGACACCCTGCGAGAGGCCGAATGTCAGGTGCTGCGTGACGAAAATCAACAGCAGAATCTACGCTTGGAGGCGTTGGAAAACGAGAACAGGGCTCTGCGCGCGGAGGTGGCTCGACTGGGACAGCGCAGTTTCGGTCAGCGTGTACGGGCCGTCTTCAAACAGCCGCGGGTTCGCGTTAACTTGCGAGTTGCGGCTTAGGCCGTGAAGTTTCTCGTAATAGTTTGGCGGGTCAGGTTTGGCACGAATGCCTTTTTTTCGCCGTTTTCTTCTGTTTTGTGGCACGGTTACTTCGTCGGTGTTTTGGAAATTGCTTGTATCAGACGAAATCCGTGAATC
>JBBQAH010000319.1:0-2014 GCA_038316145.1 Burkholderiales bacterium | reverse complement strand
CGACCCGCAGGGACAGGCGGCTGCCTGGCGCGAGCGGCACCGGCAGCTCTACCGGCATGACTGGGTGGTGTATGCCAAAACGCCCTTGGGCGGGCCGGCGCAGGTGCTGGAGTACCTGAGCCGCTACACGCACCGCACGGCTATCAGCAATGAACGCATCGCATCGGTCGGCCAGAACGAAGTCGCCTTTAGGGTCCGCGCCGATGCGCACGGGGGAAAACGCACCGTGCGGCTACCGGGCGTGGAGTTCGTGCGCCGCTTCCTGCGGCATGTGCTGCCCAGCGGCCTCAAGCGCATTCGCCACTATGGGGTGCTCGCTTCGAGCTGCAAGGCGGTCAAGCTGGGTGCCGCGCGCCTGGCTCTGGAGATGCCGGCCATCGACCCCCGGGTCGCCGAGCCGGTGCGGGCCTTCATGACCAGGGTGGCCAGGCTCGATGTGGACCTGTGCCCGTGCTGCGGGACGGGGCGCCTGCATGTCAGCCGGGCGCTGCGCGGAGCCCAGCAGTTGCCAGCGCCCGGCGCCACCACGGTATGGCCACAGGGCCGGGGGCCGCCATGACGACGAAACCGGGGTCTTCACAGCCGCTGACATGGCGCGCCCTGGCGTTGCCGGCCGTGCTGCGCGCGGCATTGTCCAGCCTGTACGCCCAT
Source organism: Burkholderiales bacterium (assembly GCA_038316145.1). Lineage (GTDB taxonomy): Bacteria > Pseudomonadota > Gammaproteobacteria > Burkholderiales > Burkholderiaceae_C > Pseudaquabacterium. Next base: position 1,363 of record JBBQAH010000319.1, on the reverse strand, counting down.
AGTCCAAAACGGCCACGCTATCCCAGGATCTGGGCCGCGTTACGTGAGCGGCGTCCTTGCACCACACCCATTCGCAGCGCAAGCGCCCTCTTGAACTGATCCAGCCGGCACGGCAAAGCTTTCAATCTCCTCTTGTTACCGTCCAGGGCGGCGGTTCAGTCCAACAGGTTTATCTGCCGCTGACCAGCAGCGGTGAGCTTGGCCTGCATCGCGGCAGCGGCCGATAAACGCTATTCGTTATCAATGGTTATAATGCAATTCATGCATACTGAAATTCAGCCGCTCAGCTCGGCACTCCCCCGCGTGCTCACCGCGCTTGAATTTGCCCGCCTGGCCGACGTGCCGCCCGAGGCGCAGTGGTTCGCCAACCTCACCAGCCCGCAGACCCGGCGGGCGTACAAGAACGACCTGGCCGGCTTCATGCGGTTCACCGGGATTGCCCAGCCGGAGGAATTTCGCGCCGTCACCCGCAGCCACGTGCTGGCCTGGCGCGCCGACCTGGAAAAGCAAAGCCTCGCCGGCGCCACCATCCGGCGCAAGCTCGCCGCCCTCGCCTCGCTGTTCGACTACCTGTGCGACTGCAACGCCGTGCTGCACAACCCGGTCCGGGGGGTCAAGCGCCCGGTGGTCGACACCCTGGAAGGCAAGACTCCGGCGCTGGGCGACGCCCAGGCCCGCGCGCTGTTGAATGCGCCCCCGGGCGATACCCTGAAAGGCAAACGCGACCGCGCCATCCTGGCGGTGCTGCTGTTTCATGCGCTGCGCCGCGAGGAACTGACCAAGCTGTGCGTGAAGGATTTCAGCCAGGAGCGCCGGGGGGTTCCCCACCTGCGCGTGCAGGGCAAGGGCGGGAAATTGCGTTTCATTCCCGCGCACCCCAGCGCGCTGCGCCTGGTCGCCGAATACCTGGCGGCCAGCGGCCATGGCCAGGAAGCCGATGGCCCGCTGTTTCGCCGCATCCGCGTGCTCAAGGCCGGGCAGCCGGCCGCTGCGCTCACAACCGGCAGCGTGTATGCCGACGTGGTGGTGTTCTATATGAAGCAGCTCGGCATCACCGGGGAAAACATGGGCCCGCACGCGCTGCGGGCGACAGCGGCCACCAGCGCGCTGGAGCACCACGCCGACATCGCCAGGGTGCAAGAATGGCTGGGCCACGCCAGTATCAGCACGACACGCGTGTATGACCGGAGGGGATCAAAACCCGAGGACTCGCCCACGTTTCGGGTGGCCTACGGCTGAGCAGCCAGGTTGGTAATGGAGGCATTTTCCTAGCCTCTTTGGCTGCAGGTTTTGGCATGGGCATTGGCTCCAATACACTGCAAATATCTGGCCTGCGCCAGGAAGTCGGCGCGGCCCATCTGGC
>JBBQAH010000547.1:0-1882 GCA_038316145.1 Burkholderiales bacterium | reverse complement strand
GGACCTACTCCGCCGCCGGCGCGACGACCGCGATGTGCAGCTCGCGGAGCTGTTTCTCCGTCACCGGCGTGGGCGACTGCGCCATCAAATCCTGCCCCCTCTGCGTCTTGGGGAAGGCGATCACATCGCGGATGCTGGTCGTGCCGCAGAGCAGCGCGCACAAGCGGTCGAGGCCAAAGGCGATGCCCCCGTGCGGCGGAGCGCCGAAGGAGAAGGCCTTCAGCAGGTAGCCGAAGCGGCTCTCGACCACGTCGGCCGGGATCTTCAGCACGTCCTTAAACACCCGCTCCTGCACCGCCGGCTGGTGGATGCGGATGGACCCGCCGCCCAGCTCCATGCCGTTGAGCACGAGGTCGTAGTGTTGCCCACGCACTTGGTCCGGCGCGGTCGCGAGCAAGGGCAGATCCTCCGGCACCGGCGCGGTGAAGGGGTGGTGGGTGGCGAGGTAGCGCTTGGCCTCCTCGTCGTAGGTCATGAGGGGGAACTCGACCACCCAGAGGAACTTCCAGTCCTCGTGGCGGATGGTCAGGCGGCCGCGTTTGACGAGCAACTGCGCGGCGTCCAACCGCACCCGGCCAAGGATGGCGCAGGCCTTTTCCCACGGCGCGGCGGCGAAGAAGACCATGTCGCCGTCCACGATCCCGAGCTGCGCAGTGAGCGCTGCCTTCTCGGCCTCGGAGAAAAATTTCACGATCGGCGATTTCCACTCGCCGCCCTCGCACTTGATAAAGGCGAGCCCCTTCGCCCCGAGCGATTTGGCGATGTCCTCGAGGTTTTTCAGCTCGCCCTGGGTGAGATCGGCGAGGCCCTTCGCGTTAAAGGCCTTGATCACGCCGCCCCCCGCCACCGTGGCCTGGAAGACCTTGAAGGCGGAGTCCTTGAACGTCGCGGACATGTCGGTGAGCTCGATGCCGAAACGCATTTCGGGCTAGTCCACCCCGAAGCGGTTCATCGCCTCGTGGTAGGGCATGCGCAGGAAGGGCGTCGCGAGGTCCTGCCCCAGGACCGTTTGCCAGACCTTTTTCACCATGCCCTCGAAGAGCCGGTAAACGTCTTCGCGGTCGATGAAGGACGCCTCGACGTCCACCTGGGTAAACTCCATCTGCCGGTCGGCGCGTAAATCCTCGTCGCGGAAACAGCGCGCGATCTGGAAATAGCGATCGACGCCGGACACCATGAGGATCTGCTTGAGTTGCTGCGGGCTCTGGGGCAGCGCGTAGACGTTGCCGGGCTGGAGCCGCGACGGCACGATGAAGTCGCGGGCGCCTTCTGGGGTCGACTTGATCAGGATCGGCGTCTCTACCTCGACGAAGCCCGCCCGGTGGTGGACTTCGCGGATCGCCTGCACGAGGCGCGAGCGCAACTGGAGGCGGCGTGCCATCGGCTCGCGGCGGATGTCGAGGTAGCGGTATTTCAGCCGCAGGCTCTCGTCGATCGGCGCGTCCGGGTCGTTGATGTAGAACGGCGGCGTCTTCGACTCGGAGAGCACGTCAATGGTGGTTGCGCGCAATTCGATCGCGCCCGTGGGCAGCTTCGCGTTCTCGGTGCCAGGGAGGCGCGCGGCGACGACGCCCGTGGCGGTGATGACGAACTCGTTGCGGACGCGGCTGGCGGCGTGGTGGGCGTCCGGTGCCTCAGTCGCGTCGATGACGACCTGGGTGATGCCGTGGCGATCTCGCAGGTCCAGGAAGATCAGGTGGCCATGGTCACGCCGGCGATGCACCCAGCCCGACAACTTCGCTTCGCGGCCGACGTCGGTCGCGCGAAGGTCGCCGCACGTGTCGGTCCGGTAGGGCGTGGCAAGGCTGAACGGGTCGGTCGTCATGGGATGCGGATGGTACAGAACGTTCAGAGCCAGGTCGGATGGATGGGTCCGGGCGGG
>JBBQAH010000327.1:0-2661 GCA_038316145.1 Burkholderiales bacterium | reverse complement strand
AGCACGGGAAAAGCGTGAAAGACCTGCACGCCAAACTGAATCCACGAGGTCCCGACCCGTTGCTCAAATTTCGACTCGATCTTCATGCTGGATGAGTATAAAGTGGCTATGGTAGTTTTAAATAGTATCGTGCAGTGCTTTATTGCTGGAAAAGTGTAAATAGCTGGAATAGTGCCGTGGACGTCCAGATGAAACTGATTATTAATTGAAATGCAGTACTCGTCATCAGACAGACAGACAAACAGAAAGACAGACAGAATATTAATCATTTTAGTTTACATCTTTTTTCGTTCCTATATTAAATTTCAGCCAACGTCTTTTTATTACGAATGAAAAATGAGACAAGGAGGAATTACTTTGACGTGAACTTTGTTCCAAATTAAAATAGAAAAACACGATATGTATAGTATGGTGACCTGCAGAGTCTGTCCAGTGTCCACCCATATTGCTACGAATTAAGCAACGTGATCGATAACCGTAAAAATGCCGAGACAACCGCGCAATAACTGGATCGTTTCCCGCCGCAAATCTTGAAAAAAGTACCAGTACATTAGCGGATCAATCAAAAAATTTAGAGCTGTCAGCAAAATAGAAATGGAGTTTATGTCATCCAGGTAATGCAGACCACCTAAACGAGCTTGAATGAGAGTGTAAGTGACGGTGAGCGGCAAAGAGCAGACAATCTGCACAAGCATCATCCACATTGAGAGATTCAGATTGCGTTTACGCAGACGCGACTGGCCTCCACCTCGCATCGTGTGCCCCGGCTTAGATTTTTCCGGTCGCTCCAGACGAAGCACGGCACTTACTCCATCAGAATTTATGTCGTCTGCGGCTGCCCCATGTGACACAGAAAAAACTTCTGGCCGGAAATGATGCTTCGAAGTGGGGTTTCGAATATTGTGGATAGAGCGTTCGAGGTCATCTGGAAAGGTCGAAGGGAATGAATTATCTGAATTTGAATGAAAAGTTTATCAACAACAACAAAAATAAAATTTGAGTTGAACAAACCTATCATGCCGCGCTCATCCTGTAAATCTCTGAGTTGATTAACGCAGACAACAAGCACAAAAACGTCAGACTTACTGGTTTTTATCACAGCCGCATGAATTTGCGCATTATTTTTCCTCTTGCGCAGGGCAATCAACAAAGCGGGATATGAGACATACGTGAAACACAGCGGCAAATAGTAGGTCACCACCCTCACCACTACCTGATAACTCTCCATTACATGGTGGATATCGCAGCGCTGCCCCGCAGGGACTCCCGTCACCGTGTCAATGACAAATAACGGCAAATATAGAATCAAATAAAAGGCCACCCAACCCGCCGTCACTCTCACTCCATGCTTGACCTTTTTAGCTCGATACCAGACCGGAGATAGCAATGCCGACCAGCGGTCCATCCCAATGATCATTTGCTGCAACAACGTCAACGAGGGAAACGTCCAGGCCCCAAACTTGAAAAAGGCGCAAAACGTGGGATTGAGAAAGACAGTAAGATCGAGATGACTGATAATGTTCAAAGGACCGTGGTATAACAGCAGGACCAGCTGGATAACGATGAAATTGAGAAACTGCACGGTGAAAGGAGTGATTAAGCGTGGATTGCGGAAAAAGGCACCGACGATCAGCAGATCGAAGAATACGGATAGGATAAGGGTCAACAACCCGGCGAATGTTGCAAAGGTCACTAAAGCGGGGAGGCGATAAGCTAATGAATTGTTATACTGACCAGGAATGGACAGGTTCATGCCTTCATTCGTCAAGTTACTGGAACCGTTAGAGAACGAAAAGACAAGACGCATTATGAGAGCGAAATATTCCCAAAAACGTGGAGCAAGAAGGAATTTTTATCCTGGCACGATACGGAAATTTCTGTAAAAGGGTTTTGGGAGAAACAGTAATAGTTCACGTGTTACAGATATGGGAAGCCGTTGGTATGCAGTGTTACCTCGCATGTCTGCACGGAAACTGGATCACGGCGGTAGTGCCCCCGTTTTCAGAAGAACCCCCCATTGTGATATCCAGGCAAGGAGACTGATCGCCACGCAATAATCAGGTGGAAGACAGAGCATTTTAATTGGCGAAGATGTTTACAAACAGACCGACAAAATTCTCATGCAGCTATCATGGTGTACTGTAGAGCATTGTAAATTCATAATCACCGTCCACGTCCCCCGGTGCTGTGGTAAGTAATTGGACTCAAGGCAGGAAATTACGGCAGTTAATGGAGGAAAATTGCTTGTGATAAATATTTTTGGTGGAATATCGACTTAATTAGCGCCACAGTACATGATTACCTTAGATTCGGTGCAGATAGGGCCGATGATAAACAGAATAACATAGAGGACATTCGATGCGGATGTGACCATTACTCCGTGCTTCCGTTCCATATTGACTGTGGGACTTCTGGGCCTATCCCACCATCTAGTAATTCTTTATTGCCTCACTAGTCACTATCCGGTTCGTATGGCTTCAGCTGTTTCAAATCCTTTCATTGTTTGGCCATATCGCACAGAAATAGATGCTTCCCTCCTTTAAATTAGTACGAAACCATTTGTTGAAATAGACGATGTTTGCCTCCTGCCTGTGCTATGCAAGAGCTTGTCGTACGTATTATACAGATACATACCGTATTTCCCGAAATAACACCTTCCCC
>JBBQAH010000395.1:0-3859 GCA_038316145.1 Burkholderiales bacterium | reverse complement strand
AATAATTGAGATCGAGCGTATTCTTACTGCCATAGTTGCAGCCCATATAGCACTCACCACAAAGCCGGCAACCGTAACGGTTGACGCCATGCAAGTTCGGTTCGGTGTTCAGTTGCTCGCCTGGAACTGGTGCATTCTCGTCATTGCCAAAAGTAATTGCCAAAGGCACCAACTCAAAAGGCATACCAACGCTAGCAGCTGCATCTTTCAATACAGCTGTTTTAACAGTTTGGTCATAAGGCGCCTTATCAAAAGGGTACGACTTTGGCTGCAGCACTTTCTCCACACGTTCATAGTGTGGCACCAAATCGTCATAAGTTATGGGCCAGCCATCAAACCATTGTGCGTCTTTGCGCAAAAGTACATTGGCATAAATAAGCGAACCGCCACCAAGACCGCTTGATGTAATAGCATCAGAATCTTTGAATGACCAAAAATCATAGAGACCGAGGAGCCCTCTTTCAGGCTGCCAGAAAGCGCTCTTCATCTGATCGGGGCTACGAGGAAATGAACCAGGCGGGTAAGCTTTTCCGCGCTCAAGTAGGCAGACTTTCATTCCTGCCGCGGCCAAGTTATAGGCCATAACAGATCCGCCGAAGCCACTGCCGACAATAATTACATCAAAGCTCTCCGCTGCCATACGCTCTTAGCCTGCTAGCACTATGTTTTAAGTCAATTCTAACTCTCAGTTTTTTTTACTTCTTCTTTAGTTTGCAGCTTGCGCTCCAACCAGAGAATAACTTGTTGCGAGGTAACAAGCACAACTGTCGAAGCTACAGCAAAAAGAATTTTATTGAACATTTCCCACACCTCAAACAGTACAAGCAATCTTTACCATTAGGCAAGCAAAGAAGTGCCTATATAGAATGAAAAAGTAGTCAAAAGTTCCATATTGTCATTTGACAACCTCAAGGCAGCAATGCCAAAGCCCTCAGATCGGCCACGGGCTCATCAAACGAGCAAGAACCAACCGAATGAATAAAATCATGCCGCGCCGCTCTAATTTCTTCTACACTAAGCGATTTATCGCGCCAGTAAGCGCGCTCGTCAAAAGTAAAAGCAGCCGGTTCGGTCTCAGCAATAATAGCTTCAATGTCGCGCTCACCGTGCCAAGCAAAAGCGGCAGCCATTAAGACATTCAAAAAGCCATGCAGCACCGCTCGCGGTGCATCTTCTTCGTATGTTAGAGCTTGAAGCGCGCGCACTGGATGATGTAAACCAGCTGTGGCCTTGAATGGCAGTTGGCGGTCAGCACAAGCATTAATGAATGCAGCAGCAGCAGCGGCAGAGGGAATACCTTCTGGTTGAATGCTACCCATGCGTATCTTGGCAAAATTGCCAGCACTCTTGACCGCATCTAGCATTGCTAGATTATCGGGCGAAACTTCGCAATAGACAGGTCTATCGGCGGTGACAATAGCCTTAGTTTCTAAGGCAGCAGCATGGCCATCGTCGGCTTCAGCAATAAGCGAAAGAGAAGAACGCAAGCTCTCATGAACACTTTCGCACTGACTTACAGGCAGAACCAACCAACGCAACATCCAGCGATGGCCCCCATTCTGATAGCTATGATAATTCTCGATAGTGGCATCTAGCGGAACAGAAGCCGGTGGAAAGAGCCCTGCATAATCGATAAATCGCTCTAACAAAGTGTGCAACGCTGGTGCTATGTTCTCGCTCATAATTTAACCTAATGCCTTACAGAACTAATTGAGGCATGTTATCACAGTGGCTGCTAACGGCGCCGCAGACCGCACTAGACCGCCAAAGCTGGCCTAGAGCATCATTCGCCACTCCATGTCTAGCATCCAGGTATAGACCCAAGTCACTTCAAAACCTACGCATCTTTCACAGATTAAACTGTCTCTTTTAGCAACAAGCAGATGATCTGCATCGCACACGAATGGCAGAAAGATATTGGAAAACTGATAAGCAGTAATCATAGATAATTCTTGCTCATTCCAGGGAGGAAACGACTTATTAGAAACGTCATACTCATTAACTGGAGCACAGCCTGGCTTTGCTGCACAAGGCAGGCAGACAAGGGCAGTCATGTGCGGCAAGATGCGCCAAGCTTCTTTTGCGAAATTTGCGCACACGCAGCAAACACGACGATCGGAAGGTAGCTGAGAAATAGCAATCTTAATCGGCGGTCGGCGACCGGAATCGCCGTTCTGAGATTGCGGATCTGACTTGTGCGGCATCCACCTAGTATAGCTCCCGATCGCTAGCTATTTATTGACGAGGCGCCTTCTCGGACATCCATTTAGACAAGGCAACTCCAGAAAGACGAACCGATTCAGCAGCCCAAATGCCGTTTATATAGGTACGGCTATTTTCATACCCATCCTCGGCATTAGTACGCAGAATGAAGTCTGTAATAGATTGAGAAGAAATTCTTCAACGCGGACCATCCATCACTGCGGAGCCAAGGGCAGTTATTGAAAGCGGAATTTGGAGCGGCTCGGCAAGGGCAGAAAAGTTTCGATCTAGCAGACTAAGACCTAAACGCATGGCAGGAGTTAAGTCTGTACGATTCAAAGCAGTTGTCAACTCACTATCGCTCAGTCTTGCGTTTTCATCACCATCAAGGGCTGAGAAATTTTCATGCAAAAATTTGATAGCGGCACTTTGTTCTGGTGTAACTCGTTCAAGGTGCTCTAATTCAGCCCTATCGGCTTTTATCCAGCTATCGAAACGCTCCATCGACTCACTAGTAATTTTCTGGGAGGACGGATCACTATCTATATTGGCAAGGAAAAAGAACTGATCATCGAGGAGCTTTAAGCTAGCCTTTGAATCTCCAGGCTGACAATGGTCGCGCAATGCCACCTCAATGTCATGGCGAGATAACTCGCGTTCATGGCTGTATTCATTGACCGGCAAATTGCTTTCAAACCAGATGGCAAGCGTGTCGACATTAGCCTTAGGCAACGGTATTTCAGCACAGGCCTGTTGCCTCGACTGCTCAATTTCTCCGGCTTGCAAGACTGATTCTAATAATCGATTTACGGCTGGATCAACGGGCTGATCGGCTTCACTACTGTCACCAGTCGACAGAGAAAGGTCTAAAATCGGCATCTACTCTCCTATCGCCAACGGCGGCCCAGTTCGAGTATTCTAAAGACCAGAAGTAGACTTCAATTGGACAGAGAGCAAGCTAGGCTGATCAATAGTATTGAAGTGACAGCAAATTCTTACAATCTCTGGGAGATATCATTTAATTACCATGCTCAAAATCTCAACTAAAGCTGCAGCCATAGCTGCTATCAGTTTCTCAATTTTGGGGTTGCCACCGGCATCTGGGCAACCGACTCCAGCACAAGCTACTCCGGCGCTACAGAAGCTAACAGCAGCACAGCAAGCTGCAAAATATAAAGAGCAAGGCGAAGCGGCTTACGAGCAGAAAAACTTTGCTCATGCAGTTGCCTGCTACAGCAAAGCCCTAAGCCTATTGCCTCACGATGCAGCTAATAGCTTAGCTGACCTCTATTACGTTCGGGCCATGGCTCACGACGTCACCGGTCAATTTCAGCGCGGCACAACCGATTGGCAAGCTGCTCGCGACAACTACGCCAAAGCACTTCTCGGCAATCAAGCCGGAGTGAACGTCGCCTTCGCTACTTCATACCGTGATGAATTAGACGCCTTGGTACACTGGCGGGCCACGCAGAACCCGAGCTCGCCAGACTACTGCGAATGTATAACCAGCAAACGCTTAGCCCCTGGTTCGGTGTTAAAGGTCTACATAAGCCCATCGAAAAAGACTGGATTTTCGCCCGAGCTTAGAACCTATGTTTTCCAAGCTATGAACCTTTGGTGCCAATTTCCAGGCTCCCCCATTCGCATGGAATTGTGG
>JBBQAH010000160.1:0-6462 GCA_038316145.1 Burkholderiales bacterium | reverse complement strand
CTACCCCAACATCGACGGCGTGGTGGCGCTGACCCACGGCATGGGCTGCGCCACCGACAGCGACGGCGAGGAGCTGCAGGTGCTGCGCCGCACCCTGGGTGGCTACGCCCGCCACCCCAACTTTGCCGCCGTGCTGGTGGTAGGGCTGGGCTGCGAGACCAACCAGATCCAGGGCCTGATCGCGCAAGAAGGGCTGCAGCAGGGCGGCCGGCTGATCGCCTTCAACATCCAGGACACCGGCGGCACCGCCAAGACCGTGGCGCGTGGCGTGGCCGAGATCCAACGCCTGCTGCCCGAGGCCAACCGGGTGCAGCGCAGCCCGGTGCCGGCGCGCCACCTGACGGTGGGCCTGCAGTGCGGTGGCTCGGACGGTTACTCCGGCATCAGCGCCAACCCGGCGCTGGGCGCGGCGGTGGACCGGCTGGTGCGCCACGGCGGCACCGCCATCCTGTCCGAAACCCCAGAGATCTACGGCGGCGAGCACCTGCTGACCCGCCGCGCCGCCAGCCCTGCTGTGGCCGACAAGTTGCTGGCCCGCATCCGCTGGTGGGAGGCCTACACCGCCCGCAACGCGATGACGATGGACAACAACCCGTCCGCCGGCAACAAGGCGGGCGGCTTGACCACGATCCTGGAGAAGTCGCTGGGTGCGATTGCCAAGAGCGGCACCACCAACCTGGTCGATGTCTACGAGTTTGCGCAACCCATCGGTGCGCAGGGCTTTGTCTACATGGACTCACCCGGCTATGACCCGGTGTCGGCCACCGGCCAGGTGGCCTCGGGCGCCAACCTGATCTGCTTCACCACCGGGCGCGGGTCGGCCTATGGCTGCGCGCCGTCGCCGTCACTCAAGCTGGCCACCAACACCGCGCTGTGGCAACGCCAGGAAGAGGACATGGACATCAACTGCGGCGGCATCGTGGACGGTGCCGAGACGGTGGACGAGGCCGGTGAACGCATCTTCCGGCTGATGCTGGCCACGGCGTCGGGCCGCGCCACCAAGAGCGAACTGCACGGCTACGGTCAGAACGAGTTTGTGCCTTGGCAGCTGGGGGCGGTGATGTAAGCAGGCGGGCGCTGCAGGTCTACCGGCGCTTGCGGTGCCCGACTCAAGCGGCGTGGGTGACGTAAATGTCGGTGTCGGGCAGCAGCGAGCGCAAGGTCTGGAAGGCGGTATCGATCAGCCCCTGACCGCCGCACTGCCGGCCCACCGCCAGCTCTAGCGTTACCTCGCCGGGCAACACGGCCAGCCCGCGCACCAAGCCTGCCCCGGCCGCGGTGCCGGGCTGCAGGTCAAAGCCCAGGCGCGGTGCCAGTGCCGCCAGCAACCGCTGCAATTCGTCGTGCGGGCCGATCAGGCGGGGCTGCAAGGCAGGTGCCGGGTTGACCGCATGGCAAGCCGGCCCGGCGTCGCTTTGCAAACAGGCGTGGCAGCCCGCATGCGGCGCACCCGTCCGGATCGGGATGGTCTTGTCGGTCCAGGTCATGCGGCCCATGGTGCCGACGTTGCCTGACGCCGGCTTGACTCGGATCACTGGGTAAGTCTTCACAGCGCGGTGGGGCGGGCATGACGCGGGCATTGCATCGGTGTCAGCGTGGCTGCCGCAGGCCGGCCGGTCTGTGCGCTGGCCCACGCAAGTCAGGCGATGCCGAGTAGCGTCGCCAGTGCACCCAGGTCGGCGGCAACGGTGTCGAACACCGTGTCACCCACCGCCTCCATCGGCCCGCCGGGCCCGCACTCGTCGGGCCGCGGGATGTAGGCGGTGCGCAGGCCGGCTTGCTGTGCCGCGGCCAGGTCGGACGGGTGGGCGGCCACCAGCATCAGCTGGCCAGGTGCCCAGCCCAGCAGCCGTGCCGCACCGGTGTAGACGGCAAGGTCGGGCTTGTAACGGCCGATCAGCTCGGCCGACAGCACGCAGTCCCAGGGCAGGCCGGCGTTTTTGCTCAGGTTGACCAGCAGCGCCATGTTGCCGTTGGACAGGGTGCTGGTGACGTAGCGTGTGCGCAGCCGGGCCAGGCCGGCCACGCTGTCGGGCCAGGGCGCCAGCCGGTGCCAGGCGCGGTTGAGATGCTCAAGTTCGGCCTCGGGCAGCCCGGCCAGGCCAAACTGCGGCAACAGGCGGTCCAGGATCTGGCGGTGCAACTGATCGATCGTGGCCCAGGGCTGCTTACCGCTGGCCACGCGGGCCATCGCCGGGCGGTAGCCGTCGCGCCAGGCATCGGCAAGCCCGGGCCAGTCCGCCGCCAGGCCCAGCCGTTGCTGCAGCGCCAGGCCTTCGCGGATCAGTGAGCCGCGCCAGTCCACCACCGTGCCAAAGATGTCGAAGACAAGCGCACGCACGCCTTGCAGGGCGATGGGCAGCGCGTGGGGCTGCGTGCCAGCGGTGGGCAGGAGGGTCATGGCCGGATGTCCGGGGATATCGGGGCTATCGGGGACATCGGGGACATCGGGGACATCGGGGCGATCAGGGTGTTCAGGGCGTTCAGAGCGTTCATCATGCCGCAGCCCCACGGCGGGATCGTCCGCTTGATCTGGCGCAAGTTTTGGCCGATGCCTTGCCCCGGGCTTGCCAAGCGGCCGTCCGCCCGTCCCAGGCGCGACAAGGGCGGGGCGCGGGCCGTCCGCATCATCGCGGCCATGGACTTTGCCGATTCACCCCGCTCGCTGGCGCTGCAGGCGCAACTGCGGCAATTCATGGCCGACCTGGTGCTGCCGTCCCTGGCCGAGTGGCACCGCTGGTCGGACGCGGGCGTGTACCCGCTCGACCTGATCGAGCCGCTCAAGGCCCAGGCCCGGGCACTGGGGCTTTGGAACCTGTTTTTGCCCAGCCTGCGCGCTGACCAACCCGGCACCCGGCTGGACAATGCCGACTACGCGCCGCTGGCCGAGATCATGGGCCGGGTGCCCTGGGCGGCCGAGATCTTCACCTGCAACGCGCCCGACAGCGGCACGATGGAGTTGCTGCAGATCGCCGCCACACCGGCGCAGGCTGAGCGCTGGCTCGACCCGCTGCTGCGCGGCGAGATCCGGTCGTGTTTTGCGATGAGCGAGCCCGACACCGCCTCGTCCGACCCGACCCAGCTCGCCACCCGCATCGTGCGCGACGGCGGCGACTGGCTGATCAACGGCCGCAAGTGGTTCATCACCGGCGCCGCGCACCCGCTGTGCCGGCTGGCCGTGGTGATGGGCGTAAGCGAGGACGAGCACGCTGCCGAGCACGCCAGCCATTCGATGGTGCTGGTGCCGATGGATGCCGCCGGCCTCACCGTCGAGCGCAACATCCCGGTGATGGACCACGCCTCGCTCGATGGCCACTGCGAGCTGGTGTTTCGCAACGTGCGGGTGCCGGCCGACCAGCTGCTGGGCACGCCCGGCGCCGGCTTTGCGCTGGCCCAGGCCCGGTTGGGGCCGGGCCGGGTGCACCACGCGATGCGCAGCATCGGCCAGTGTGAGCTGGCGCTGGAGCTGATGTGTGAACGTGCGCTGGAGCGCCGGGCCTTTGGCGGCCGCTTGGCCGACTTCGCCAACGTGCAGGATTGGGTGGCCGAGAGCCGGATCGAGATCGACCAGGCCCGCCTGCTGGTGCAGCGTGCGGCCTGGCGGCTCGACACCCTGGGCCCCTTAGCCGCACGCACCGACGTGGCGGCGATCAAGCTGGTCAGCTCGCGGCTGCAGACGCGGGTGCTGGACCGGGCGATGCAGGTATTCGGCGCGATGAGCCTGTCACCCGACACGCCGCTGGCCCGGCTGTGGGCCTGGGGCCGTGCGTTGCGCTTTCTGGACGGGCCGGACGAGGTGCATTTGCGCACGGTGGCGCGGGCCGAGCTCAAGCGTGCCAAGGGCCAGCGTGGTGCCAATGCGGTGCACCTGCGGCGCTGGATGCCGCCGCAGGTCTGACGGCGTCAGCCGGGCTTGTCCGCTGCGGCGGGCTCGCCCGGGTCAACGCCGCGGGACAGCGGCACCGGCGCTGCATAGCGCTTGGCGCGCAGGTTGCGCTTGATCTCCTGCATCATCGGCCGCAGGCCCGGCCCCAGGCGCAACGCCACGCCGGTGGTCAGGATGTCGATGATGGTCAGGTGCAGCAGGCGCGAGACCATCGGGCTGTAGCGGTCGAAATCCTCGGGGTGGTCGGCCGCCAGCAGGATCTGGTTGTTGCCCAGCGCCAGTTGCGCCAGCGGTGAGCCACTGGCGGTGATCACGATCACCGTGGCGCCCTTGCGGCGGGCGATGTCGGCGGCGTCGATCAGGTCGCGGCTGCGGCCCGAGTTGCTGATCACCACCGCGCAATCGCCCGGCCCCAGCATGGTGGCGCTCATCACCTGCACATGGCCGTCGCTGACGGCGGCGGCATTCACCCCCAGGCGGAAAAACTTGTGCTGCGCATCCTGCGCCACGATGCCGGAGTTGCCGACGCCGTAGAACTCGATGCGCTTGTGGGCCTGGCCGGCGGCGGTGAGTGCGGCCATCGCCTGCTCAAAGGCGTGGCCGGCGGCGTTGTTGCGGTACTTCAGCATCGCCGCCACGGCGTTGTCGATCACCTTGACGATCAGGTCGCCGGGCTTGTCGTCCTCGTCGACCGAGCGGTGCACAAACGGCACACCCTCGTTGACGGTGCCGGCCAGCTTGAGCTTGAAGTCGGCCAGCCCGTCGTAGCCCACGCTGCGGCAAAACCGCACCACCGTGGGCTTGCTGACATGCGAGCGGTCGGCCAGCTCGCTGACCGGCAGTGTGGCAAAGCTGCGTGGATCGGCCAACAACAGCTTGGCCACCCGCTGCTCGGCCGGCGGCAGCGCCGGGATCGAGGCGCGGATGCGGTCAAGCATGAAGGGTCACTGTTCTTCGTCCCAGGCGCAGCCGTCGCGGGCGACCATGGCACTGGACGCCGGTGGACCCCAAGTGCCGGCGGCATAGGGGCGGGGGCCGTTCGGGTCGGCCGCCCAGGCGTTGAGCACCGGCTCGACCCAGCGCCAGGCCTGCTCTTGCTCGTCGCTGCGCACAAACAGGTTGAGCCGGCCGGCGATCGCGTCCATCAGCAAGCGCTCGTAGGCGCCGACGCGCTCACTCTCGAAAGCCTTGTCGAAGTCCAGGTCCAGCGACACCGGCGCCAGCATCTCGCCCAGCGCGCTGCCCTTGGACGCCAGCAGGTGCAGCTCCAGCCCGTCCTCGGGTTGCAGCTTGATCACCAGCTTGTTGGCCCGTGCCGAGCCCGGAAAGATCGGGTGCGGCACCTCGCGGAAGTTGACGACGATCTGGGAGTGCCGCCCGGCCAGCCGCTTGCCGGTGCGCAGGTAAAACGGCACGCCCGCCCAGCGCCAGTTCTGCACCTCGGTGCGCAGCGCGACAAAAGTCTCGCAATGGCTGCCCGCCGGCACCTTGACCTCGTCGAGGTAGCTGATCACCGCCTTGCCGTCCACCGTGCCGGCCTTGTACTGGCCGCGCACCACGTCTCGCGCCACGCTCTGCGGCGTGAAGGGCTTGAGCGAACGCAGCACCTTCAGCTTCTCGTCGCGGATCGCGTCGGCGTCGTTGGTGGACGGTGGCTCCATCGCGATCATCGTCAGCAACTGCAGCGCGTGGTTCTGGATCATGTCGCGCAGCGCGCCGGTGTTGTCGTAGTAGTCGCCCCGGGTGCCCACGCCCAGGCCCTCGGCCAGTGTGATCTGGATGTTGGCGATGCTCTCGCGCCGCCACAGCGGCTCGAACAGCGCGTTGCCAAAGCGCAGCGCCATCAGGTTTTGGACCGCCGGCTTGCCCAGGTAGTGGTCGATGCGGAAGGCCTGGGTCTCGGAAAACACCGAGCCCACCACGCGGTTGATCTCTTGCGCGCTGGCCAGGTCGTGGCCCAGGGGTTTTTCGAGCACCACCCGCACCTTGGGGCCGTTCAAGCCGGCAATGCCGAGTTGCTCGCACACCACCGAAAACAAATAGGGCGCAGTGGCCAGAAACATCACCACCGTGTCGGCATTGCGCGCGTCCAGCCAGGTCTTGAGGCCAGCGTAGTGCTCGGGCTGCGACAAGTCCATGCGGCGGTAGTGCAGCATCTCGGCAAAACGCGCAAATTCATCGTCACTTGGGCGCTTGGCGCTGTCCACCTCGACAAAACGGTCGCGGATGTACTGGCGGTACTCAGCGTCGCTGCGCTCGTCGCGCGCCACGGCCAGGATGCGGCCGTCGGGCGGCAGCTTGCCATGGCGGAACGCCTGGAACAGCGCGGGCATCAGCTTGCGCCAGGCCAGGTCGCCGGTGCCGCCGAAAAGAACGAGGTCAAAGCTCATGGATGTTGAATTGGCGTGAATGACGGCAATGTAACTTAGTTTCAGCGGCGGTTTGCGAACTGGTGTTTTCCCGGTGACGCCCCCTCAAGCCCAAGCTCTATGCTCTGCTGTAATTCAGTTACCGCCCCCACACCATGAAAAAACTCCTTTCCGCCGCCTTTCTTGCCAGCCTGTCGCTCGGTGCGG
>JBBQAH010000213.1:0-3771 GCA_038316145.1 Burkholderiales bacterium | reverse complement strand
GCGGTGAGCCTGATCAACACCATCAACTCGATCATGGGCGTGGACCCGGCCACGCTGACGATGAGCCCGGTGACCGGCGGCATGGGCAGCCACGGCGGCTACTGCGGCCCGGCCGTCAAGCCGATTGCACTCAACATGGTGGCCGAGATCGGCCGCTCGGCAACCACCGCCGGCTTGCCCGTCTCGGGCATCGGCGGCATCGGCAACTGGCGCGACGCGCTGGACTACATCGCGCTGGGCGCCGGCAATGTGCAGGTCTGCACCGCCGCGATGGTCTACGGTTTCAAGATCGTGCAGGAGATGACCAGCGGCTTGTCGGACTACATGGACAGCATGGGCTTCAAGTCGATCGAGGACTTCCGCGGCCGTGCGCTGCCCACGGTCACCGACTGGCAATACCTCAACCTCAACGCCATCAGCAAGGCGCTGATCGACCAAGACAGCTGCATCCAATGCGGCCGCTGCCACATCGCCTGCGAGGACACCTCGCACCAGGCCATCACCTCGACAAAAGACGGCCAGCGCCATTTCGAGGTCAAGGACGACGAGTGCGTGGGCTGCAACCTGTGTGTCACCGTCTGCCCCGTGCCCGAGTGCATCACGCTGCGCACGCTGGCCCCCGGCGAGGTGGACGCCCGCACCGGCCAGACGGTCAGCGCCAGCCCGGCCAATTGGACCACCCACCCGAACAACCCGATGCGCAAGGCGATGGCGGCTTGACGGCCTGCTGCCCCCGCGCAACCATCCGCCTTACCCTGAGTTGGAGCTCACCATGACACCCCTGTTGATCCGAGGCGGCACCGTCGTCAATGCCGACCGCGAGTTCCGCGCCGATGTGCTGTGCGAGGGCGGCAAGATCGTCGCCGTGGGCGCCAGTCTGGATGTCGACAACAACACGCCCGCTGGCTGCGAGGTACTGGACGCCGGCGGCCGCTACGTCATGCCCGGCGGCATCGACCCGCACACCCACATGCAGCTGCCCTTCATGGGCACCGTCACCCAAGACGACTTCTACAGCGGCACGGCCGCCGCGATGGCCGGTGGCACCACCACCATCATCGACTTCGTCATCCCCGACCCGCAGCAGCCGCTGATGGACGCCTACCGGATGTGGCGCGGCTGGGCCGAGAAGTCCGCTGGCGACTACAGCTTCCACGTCGCCGTGACCTGGTGGGACGACAGCGTGCGGCGCGACATGGGCACGCTGGTGACCGAGGAGGGTGTGAACAGCTTCAAGCACTTCATGGCCTACAAAAACGCCATCATGTGCGACGACGAGACCCTGGTGAACAGCTTCAAGCGCGCGTTGGAGCTGGGCGCCATGCCCACCGTGCACGCCGAAAACGGCGAACTGGTGTTTTTGCTGCAAGCCGAGATGAAGGCCAAAGGCATCCTCGGCCCCGAAGGGCACCCGCTGAGCCGCCCGCCCGCCGTCGAGGCCGAAGCCGCCCAGCGTGCAATCGCCATCGCCGACGTGCTGAACGTGCCTATCTACATCGTGCATGTGTCCTGCGCCGAGAGCGCCGCAGCTATCGGTCTTGCCCGGTCGCGTGGCCAGCGGGTCTATGGCGAGGTGCTGGCCGGCCATCTGACGGTGGACGACAGCGTCTACCGCTCACCCGACTTTGCCTTTGCCGCCGGCCATGTAATGAGCCCGCCGTTCCGGCCCAAGGGCAACGCCGAGATGCTGTGGCGCGGCCTGCAGGCAGGGTATTTGCACACCACCGCCACCGACCACTGCACCTTCTGCGCCGCGCAAAAGGCGGCGGGCATCGACGACTTCAGCAAGATCCCGAACGGCTGCGGCGGGGTGGAGGAGCGCCTGGGCGTGCTGTGGCACGAGGGCGTCAACGGCGGCCGGCTGACACCGAGTGAGTTTGTTGCCATCACTTCGGCCAACGCCGCCAAGTTGTTCAACATCTACCCTCGCAAAGGCTGCATCGTCGAGGGCGCGGATGCCGACCTGGTGCTGTGGGACCCGGCGGCCAGCCAGACCTTCTCGGTCAAGACCCAGCGGTCCTTGGGTGACTTCAACATCTTCGAGGGCCGCACCGTGCTGGGCCGACCCAGCCACACCGTCAGCGGGGGCCGGGTGGTGTTTGCCGACGGCGACCTGCGCGCGGTGCGCGGCGCCGGCCAGTACGTCAAGCGGCCGGCGTTTGGCACGCAGTTCGATGCGCTGGCGCGCAAGGCCGCGCTGGCGGCACCCACCGCCGTGGCCCGCTGAAACGTCGCGCTCGAGCCGCGCTGACCGGCTGCCCGCCGCCCCTGAAACCCGCCTGGAGCCCGCCATGGACATGAAAACCCGCCCCCTGCCCGAAAACCTGCAAAGCCTGCGCATCAACGGCCCGCGCCTGTGGGACAGCCTGATGGAATTGGCGCAGATCGGCGCCACGCCCAAGGGCGGTGTCTGCCGCCTGACGCTGACCGACCTGGACAAACAAGGCCGCGACCTTGTCAGCCGCTGGGCCTTGGAGGCCGGCATGACGGTGACGATCGACAAGATCGGCAACGGGTTCTTGAGGCGCGCGGGCCGCGACAACAGCCTGCCGCCGGTGGTGACCGGCAGCCACATCGACACCCAGCCCACGGGCGGCAAGTTCGACGGCAACTACGGCGTGCTGGCCGGGTTGGAGGTGGTGCGCACCCTCAACGACGCCGGCGTCATGACCGAGGCGCCGATCGAGGTGGCCTGGTGGACGAATGAAGAAGGCTCACGTTTTGTGCCGGTGATGATGGGCTCGGGCGTGTTTGCCAAGGCCTTCACGCTGGAGCACGCCTACGCCGCTTCTGACGCCGACGGCAAGACGGTGCAGGGTGAGCTGGCCCGCATCGGCTACATCGGCGAGCAAGAGCCGGGCGACCACCCGATCGGCAGCTATTTCGAGACCCACATCGAGCAAGGCCCGGTGCTGGAGGACCACGACATCACCATCGGTGTGGTCACCGGCGTGCTGGGCATCCGCTGGTACGACTGCGTCGTCACCGGCATGGAGGCCCATGCCGGCCCGACGCCGATGGCGCTACGCCGCGATGCGCTGCAAGTGGCCGCAGCGCTGATGCAGGAGGTGGTGGCCTGCGCCCACCGCCACCCGCCGCACGGCCGGGGCACGGTAGGCATGGTCAATGTGCACCCCAACAGCCGCAACGTGATCCCGGGCCGGGTCAAGTTCAGCATCGACCTGCGCAATGCCAGTGATGCGCTGTGCGAGCTGATGGACGCCGACATCCGCGCGGTGGCGGCCAAACTGTCCGCCGAGAGCGGGCTGCCGATCGAGATCACACCCGTCAGCGCCTACCCGGCCCAGCCCTTCCATGCCGAGTGTGTGGACGCTGTCGGCCGCGCCGCCGCCAAGCTGGGCTACAGCCACATGCCGGTGGTCTCGGGCGCCGGGCACGACGCCGTCTACATGGCCCGGCTGGCACCGGCCGGCATGATCTTCATCCCCTGCAAGGACGGCATCAGCCACAACGAGATCGAGGATGCCAAGCCCGAGCACATCAGCGCGGGCTGCAACGTGCTGCTGCATGCCATGCTGGAGCGGGCCGGGGTGGTGGAGACCTGACCGGCCCTGGATCGCCAGCGGCGGCCTGGCCGCCACCAACAACGGCGCCTTCGGGCGCCGTTGCCCGTTCTGGCGTGCGCTTTGTCATGCGGCGCACCCAACGGGGCTCAAGTCCGGCCGGCGACGTCCGAAATGCCGAATACACCGGGCCTGCTGATAGCGACCCCGGCCCCGGCCCTCCCTTCAGCCACGGCGCCTGTGCGCC
>JBBQAH010000229.1:0-2777 GCA_038316145.1 Burkholderiales bacterium | reverse complement strand
TCAACAGTGACAGCCATGATGGGACTCACAGAAAAAAGAGATCTGGTGCGCGGGGCCGGACTCGAACCGGCACACCCGTGAAGGCGTCAGGACCTAAACCTGGTGCGTCTACCAATTTCGCCACCCGCGCGGGTTGTCTGGCCTGAAGGCTGGCTGGAGGGCCAACGGTTCAGAGGTCATCCCGAAAGGCACCGGGCGCGGCTTGGTGAGGCTGCGCCCGGGCATTCCGGCAAACCCGTGATTCTAGCCGGCCGCCACGTCGCCCTGATCGCTGCCATGACCGGGAGTAACCCGCCGTACCCGGAACCATGCCGCGTACATCGCCGGCAGCGACAGTAGCGTGAGCGCCGTGGCCACGATCAGCCCGCCCATGATGGACACCGCCATCGGCCCCCAGAACACGCTGCGGGTCAGCGGAACCATTGCCAGCACCGCCGCGGCCGCCGTCAGCACGATGGGCCGGAAGCGCCTCACCGCCGCCTCGACGATGGCGTCCCAGGCCGGCAGGCCCCGCGTCCTGTCCTGCTCGATCTGGTCGATCAGGATCACTGAATTGCGCATGATCATGCCCATCAGCGCGATCACGCCCCGCAATGCGACAAAACCACACGGCCGGTCCAGCAGCAGCAAGGCCCCGGCAACCCCGGCAATACCCAGCGGTCCTGTGAGAAACACCAGCATGGCGCGCGAGAAGCTCTGCAGTTGCAGCATCAGCAGGGTGAAGATCAGGAACAGCATCACCGGCACGCCGGCGACGATGGCGCCCTGGCCCTTGCTGCTCTGCTCCTGCGCGCCGGCGATGCGGATGTCGTAGTCGGGCGGCAGGCGGCGCTTGATTTCGGCAATCTGCGCCTCGACAGCCTGGGTGACGGTGGGGCCCTGCACACCGTCCACCACGTCGCCCTGCACCGTGACGGCATATTTGCGGCCCTCGCGCCACAGCACACCCGGCTCCCAGCCAAAGCTGATCCGGGCGATCTGCGTCAGCGGGACAGGCTTGCCGCTGGCGGTGGGCAGGTAGGCATTGCCGATGTCGGTCAGCACGTTGCGCTCGTCCAGCGGCTGGCGCAGCACGATGTCCACCAGCTTGTCGCCCTCGCGGTACTGGCCCACGGTGGCGCCGCTCAGGCCGCTGCGCGAATTCTGGGCAATGGCCTGGCTGGTGATGCCCAGCGCGCGGGCCTTGTCCTGGTCGATGTCCAGGTGCAGCACCTTGATCTGCTCGTTCCAGTTGTCGTTGACGCCGCGCATGCTGGGGTGCACCCGCAACACGTCCTTGACCTGGTCGGCGGCCTGGCGCACCAGCTTGGCGTCCGGCCCGACCACGCGGAACTGCACCGGGTAGTCCACCGGCGGGCCGTTGGGCAGCACCTTGACCCGGGTACGCGCCTCGCCAAACTCGGCCGCCAGCACGCCGGGCAGCCGGGCCCGGAGGCGCTCGCGCGCGGCCAGGTCCTTGGGCAGCAGGATGGCCTGGCTGACGTTGGACTGCGGAAACACCTGGTTGAGCGGCAGGTAAAAGCGCGGCACGCCGCTGCCGATCCAGGTGGTGACGCTCTCCAGGTCCGCCTCTTTCATCATGCGCGCCTCGAAGCGCCGCGCCAGGGTCTCGCTCTCGCGCTGGGTCGAACCCTCGGGCAGCCACAAGTCCACCAGGATTTCCGGCCGGCTGGAGTCCGGAAAAAACTGCTGCTGCACCTTGCCCAGCGCCAACACGCCGGCACCAAACAGCGCCAGGGTCAGCGCAAGCGTGATCCAGCGGTGCTGCACGCAGCCGTTGACCAGCTTGCGAAAGCGGTTGTAGAACGGCGTGTCGAAGAGTTCATGCGCCTCGCCCGCCACCTTGGGCCGGTTGTGCAATAGCCAGGCGCCCAGGTAGGGCACGAAGTACACCGACACCACCCACGAGATCACCAACGCGGCCGAGGTGACGGCAAAGATCGCGAAGGTGTATTCGCCGGTCACCGACTTGGCCAAGCCGATCGGCAAAAAACCGGCGGCGGTGATCAGCGTGCCGGTGAGCATCGGCATCGAGGTGACGTCGTAGGCGTAGGTCGCCGCACGCATCTTGTCGTAGCCCTCCTCCATCTTGCGCACCATCATCTCCACCGCGATGATCGCGTCGTCCACCAGCAGGCCCAGCGCAATGATCAGCGAGCCCAGCGAGATCTTGTGCAGCCCCACGCCCCAGTAGTACATCGCCACAAAAGTGATCGCCAGCACCAGCGGAATGGTGATGCCCACCACCATGCCGGGCCAGATGTCGATGGTGAGTTTCCAAGACCCGGGCTTGGTGTGCAGGCCGAGTGCGATGAAGCTGACCGCCAGCACCACCACGACGGCCTCGATCAGCACCCGCACAAATTCACCCACCGACCGGGACACGGCCGCCGGCTGGTCCTGGATGCGCGACAGCGTGATGCCGGCCGGCAGGTCGGCCTGAATGGCATTGACCTTGTCGCGCAGCGCATGGCCCAGCTCGACAATATCACCGCCCTTGGCCATCGACACCCCCAGCGCGATCACCGCCTGGCCCTGGTGGCGCACCTTCACAGCCGGCGGGTCGATGTTGCCGCGGCGCACCTCGGCAATGTCGGACAGCTGCAGCGTGCTGGCTGCGCCGGTGGCGCGGATCGGGAAGCGCTTGATATCGTCGATCGACCGGAAGGCACCGGCCACCCGCACTTGCAGGTTTTGTGTGCCGGCGTCCAGCAGGCCGGCACCCTCCACCGCGTTTTGGGCGCTGAGCTGGGCCAGCACCTGGTTCAGGTCCAAGC
>JBBQAH010000235.1:0-2492 GCA_038316145.1 Burkholderiales bacterium | reverse complement strand
TGCGGGTGTTTGCCTCGGGCGGCCAGCGCGTCAACCACCTGGATGAGCGCTACGGCGGCCGCACGCCCGACATCCTGGACAGCGCCTACGTGGTGGTCGAATACGCCAGCGGCGCCCGCGCGATGCTTGATTTGTGCATGTTTGCCGAGAACACCGTGGACAACGAGCACATCACCGTGGTGGGCGACGAGGGCAAGCTCGAATCGCTGCTGCCGTCGTTGACGCTGCGCGTCGGCAAGCGCTGCGACTGGGGCAAGCGAGAGGTCTGGGGCCAGATGTCGGGCACCGGCCGCGGCGTGTCGGTGCGGCGGGTCTGGGACACCAACATCCGCTACGCCGGCCAGCACTTTGGCGCGTCCTACATCGAGCACCAGAAATTTGCCCAGGCGCTGCGTGACGGCGCGCCGGCCGAGATTCCGCTGGACGAAGGCCTGCGCGCCGTTGCGGTGGGCCTGGCCGCGCACCGCAGCATAGCCACCGGCCTGCCGGTGCTGTTGGCCGACCTGCTGCCCGAGGGGCTGCGGTAATGGTGGACCGCCCGTACACCTGTTATGCCTCGCTGGCCGGCCGGCTGGTGTTTGTCTCGGGCGGCAGCTCGGGCATCGGTGCCGAGCTGGTGCGGGCGTTTGCCGGCCAGGGCGCGCGGGTGGCGTTTTGCGGCACCCAGGAGGGTGGCGGCCAGGCGCTGATCGACGAGGTGCTGGCTGCTGGCCACATAGCGCCCTGGTATGCCGCCTGCGATGTGCGTGACATCCCCGCCTACCAGGCGCTGCTGGCGCGCCTGATCGCCGAGCACGGCCCTGTGCAGGTTCTGGTCAACAACGCCGGCCGCGACGACCGCCACCGCATGGAGGACGTGACGCCCGAGTTCTGGGACGACCGGCTGGCGCTCAACCTGAAGCACTACTTCTTCGCCATCCAGGCAGTGGCGCCCGGCATGGCGCAGGCCGGGGGTGGCTCGGTCATCAACATGGGCTCGGTCAGCTGGATGCGCGGCCGGCCCAATCTGGTGGGTTACACGACGGCCAAGGCCGGCATCCTGGGCCTGACGCGCACGCTGGCGCGTGAGCTGGGCGGGCGCGGCATCCGCGTCAACGCGCTGGTGCCCGGCGCCATCGTCACCGAGCGGCAGACCACCTTGCACCGTGATGCCGCAGCTGATCAGGCATTCCTGGATGCGCAGTGTCTGAAAGTGCGTTTGGACAGCAAACACGTGGCGCGGGCCACGCTGTTCCTGGCCAGCGACGATGCCGACGGCATGACCGGCCAGCATGTGCTGGTTGACGCCGGCATCGCCCAGCAGTCGGTGGTCAGCTGAGTCGCTATTCTCCGGGTCGGCCGTCTCGTGACTGCCGCACTTCATCCCGCCGCCCCTACTTCTCAGGCTTTGCTTTCACAAGTTATCGCAAGTCCCTATTTTTAAATCACTTTCACATTTTTTCGGACTTGAAGGAAGCCCACTAAGTAGTTGATTTGATTGATTTTTTCTAGCGTTTGCCGCTTCCGCCCACCGATTTCTGCGCTAAAGTGGAGTTCGGTGGGATTTGGTGGGGCGAAGTGGCTGATTTGATCTTTCAAGGTACGTCGGCGTTGACGCTGGATGGCAAGGGGCGCATGACCGTCCCAGCCCGCCATCGTGATGCGCTGGCTGCCTTGTCGGGTCAGCAGCTGACCTTGACACAACATCCGGTGGGCTGCCTGCTGGTGTTTCCGCGCCCGGCCTGGGAGGGGTTCCGCACCCAGCTGCTCGGCCTGCCGATGGAGGCCGACGGCTGGCGCCGGTTTTTTGTCGGCAGCGCGGCCGATGTCGAGATCGACTCCGCCGCCCGTGTGCTGGTGCCGCCCGAGTTGCGTGCCGCCGCCGGCCTGGACAAGGACGTGCTGCTGCTGGGCATGGGCCAGCGCCTGGAGTTGTGGGACGCGGCCAGGTACGCCGCCCACCAGGCGCAGGTGATGGCCGGGCCGATGCCCGACGCGATCAAGGGCTTTGTCTTCTGATGGCCGCCGCACCCGAACTGCAGCACATCACCGTCCTGTTGGAGGAGGCGGTCGCGGCGGTCGCCCACAGGCCGGACGGCACCTACATCGACGGCACGTTTGGCCGTGGCGGCCACAGCCGCGCCTTGCTGGCTCATCTGTCCCCCGCCGGTCGCCTGATCGGCTTCGACAAGGACCCCGAGGCCGTGGCCGCCGGTGAGCGCCTGGCTGCCGCCGACCCGCGCTTTGCCATCGTGCACGAAAGTTTTGCCGGCATGGCCGCTGCACTGGCCGGGCGCGGTATCGCTGCCGTGGACGGCGTGCTGCTCGACCTGGGGGTCAGCTCACCGCAGATCGACACGCCGGAGCGGGGTTTCAGTTTCCGGTTCGATGCGCCGCTGGACATGCGCATGGACACCACCCGCGGCCAGACGGCGGCGGATTTTTTGGCCAGCGCTTCCGAGAAGCGCATTGCGGAGGTGATACGTGACTACGGCGAAGAACGGTTTGCTGTA
>JBBQAH010000388.1:0-3781 GCA_038316145.1 Burkholderiales bacterium | reverse complement strand
CCCGTAAGTAAAGGAGGAGATGTCGGCCCCTTGGCCGGCATCGGGGGACATGGAGGGAGCCGGTTGCCCGACGGCCTTGGTTGCCTCGCGCCGCACGTCGAACGTCAGCATCCTGACTCGACGAACGGCAGCTCAGAGCCGATTGCCGTCAAAGGTACTGCAGCCACCCCAGTGCAAGAAGCCGTAGCCGCGCCCGTCAGCGTTTCAAGAATCCGCTCAGCAGCCCGCCCAATGATGCGCTGATATCACTTGCACCCCCGGCGCCGCTGTCTGTCGGCAACTCGCCACCCGGGGTCAGGTGGTCTACCACTTGCGGCAACATATGGGCCAGTTGGCCCATCAGGTCGTCTTGCGACATGCCGGCCTGCTGGGCCATGGTGCTGACCCGGTCACCGCCAAGCGCCGAGTGCAACTGGTCGGCCGAAATCGGCTGGTTCTGGCCATTGGAGACCCAGGACTGCACCGCGTCACCCAGCCCCCCTTGCTGCAGTTGCTGCAGCAGCCCACCCAAACCGCCCAGTCCGCCCGCCGCACCGCCCTGGCCGCCCATCAGGCCGCCCAGCACCTGCATCAGCACGCCACCGCCCGCGCCCTGCCCGCCCCCGGCAAGCGCACCCATGGCACTGCCCAAAACAGAATCCAGCAAACCCATGATCGAGCCCCTTTGCGTTGCGAAGCGGCCATGCTATCGCCCGCGATGGGCGCCAGCAAGGTCGCCCGCTCAGGCCAGCGCTGGCACCCGCCGCAGACGCGCCAGCCAGACCAGCGCGGCCGCCAGCAGGCCGATCGGCAGCAGGGTGCCCAGGTTCATCGCCGTCCAGCCGCCGGTGGTGACCAGCGCGCCGGATGAAAACGAGGTGACCGTCATGGTGGCGTAGACGCAAAAGTCGAGCGCGGCCTGGGCCCGGGTTTTCTCCTCGGGCCGCCAGGTTTCGGTGGCCAGTGTGCTGCCGCCGATGTAGAGAAAGTTCCAGCCCACGCCAAGCACCAACAGGGCGCCCAGAAAGTGCATCACGTCGGTGCCGTTGAGCGCAAACAGCACGCAGGCGATGTTCAGCACCAGCCCGATGCTCATGATCGGCAGCACGCCGAAGCGCTTGATCAGCTTGCCGGTGAAAAAGCTCGGCACGTACATGCCCAGCACATGCCATTCCAGGACCAGCGCAGCGGCTGAAAACGGGTGTCCGCATTGCGCCATCGCGATCGGCGTGGCGGCCATCAGCAGGTTCATCACGCCGTAACCGATGGCGCAGCCCGCAGCGGCGATGATGAACACCGGCTGGCGCACGATCTGCGACAGCGGTCGGCCCTGCAGGCCAGTGCTGCCCTGACCGGCCAGCGGCGGGAACGGGATCAGCGCCATCAGCCCCAGGCTGAGCGCGGCCACCCCCATCAGCGCGAGGTAGGCGCCGGCAAAGGGCTGGTCCATCGCGTTGCGGCTCCAACTGGCCAGGTTGGGGCCGACCACGCCGCCGATGATGCCGCCGGCCAGCACCCAGGAGATGGCGCGTTCCTTGAACTCGGGCTTCACCAGCTCGGCCGCGGCAAAGCGGTACAGCGAGCCGTTGGCGTTGTAGTAGCCGGCCACCAGCGTGGCGGCCGTCAGCAGCCAGAAGTTGCGCGACAGCACCGCCCAGGCGCAGACCCCGGCGCTGGCGATAGCCACCAGAAGCCCGAGCTGAAAGGTGCGCTGGCGGCCCCAGCGTCGCTGGTGGCGCGCTACCAGGCCGGTGGCCAGCGCGCCGCCCGCCACGTAGGCGGTGATTGGCAGCGTGGCCATCCAGCCCACCGGCGCCAGTGCCAGGCCGACCAGGCCGTTGACGGCGATGAACACCACGTTGTTGATCATCAACAGGCCCTGGCACAGGGTCAACAACAGCAGGCGGGGGTTCATGGCATCCGATCAGGGGCGGGTGGGCAGCGCATTCGGTCAGGCTGCCGATGGGCCGGTTTGGGGCGAGGCGGCCGAGAGCGCCGAGAGCGCCGAGAGCGCCGCAATCACCGAGAGCGCGGCCAGTGGTGCCGTGTCGGCGCGCAGCACACGCGCACCCAGGCTGACCGGCATAAAACCCAGGCCTTCGGCCAGCGCGATCTCGGTCGGGCTGAGCCCGCCCTCGGGGCCGCTGAGCACGGTTGTCGCGCCGGTCCTGGGCCGGTCCATCAACACGCGGGCCAGCGGTGCGGCGCCGGGTGACAGGCTCAGCAGCAGGCGCAGTTCGGGCGGGCACGGTGGCGGCAGGTCGGCCAGCCAATCCCGCAGCGCGCGCGGCGGGGCCACCAGCGGCAACTGGTTGCGCCCGCTTTGCTCACAGGCCGCCACCGCAATGGCTTGCCAGTGGGCGGCCTTGCGCTCGGCACGGTCGCCGGCCACGCGCAGCACCGACCGCTCGCACACCAGCGGCGCGATCTGGGCCACGCCAAGCTCAGTGGCTTTTTCGACCAGCGCGTCCATGCGTTCGTTGGCCGGCATGCCCAATGCCAGTGTCACCCGGCAGATCAACTCGCACTCGACAGCCTGCTGCGCCAACACCCTGGCGCTGACAGTCTTGCGGCCGATCGCCAGCACCTCTGCCTGCCATTGGCCGCCGCGGCCGTCGAAGAGCGTGATCTGCCCGCCCGGCTGCAGCCGCAGCACCTGTACATGGCGGCTGGCATTGGGTGGCAGCGCCAGCTCGGCGCCGGGCGCCGGGATCAGGTCAACATGGAAGCGGGCAGACATCGGTGGGGCGGGCTGCGAAATCGGGTGGAATGGGGTCTGGCCGTCTGCCTGCCTCGTCCGGCGCGGGGTCTGGGGCAGGTAGCAGCGCATGCGCCGGCTTGGCGCCGGGGCCTGTTGTACTGGGATGGGCGGCCGATTCTGAGGCGCTCAGCCCGGATCGGCCAGCCGCTGCGCCAGCGCACGGGCGTCGGCGTCGCCCTTGCTCAGGCGCACCTGCTCGACGAACTGCAGCGCCAGCGCACGCAACTCGGCCGGGCCGCCACATTTTTCGATGTCCAGGATCATCCTGTAGCCCTTGAACAGGCCCAGCTGTTGCCGCGCTTCCAAAGTCAGGCGGTCATAGAGCAGTTGGTAGTTCAGCCCCTCCAGCGCATCGGCCAAGCTCATGCGGGCGGTGGCCCGCGGCGCTTCGGCGGCGGCCGGCTGCGCAGGCGCAGCCATGTTGGCAGGCGGCGTCTGTGCGGCCGGACCGACCGCCCTGCCGATCAGGCCCGCGGCCAGCAATTGCTGCAGCTCGACCGGCCCGCTGCCGCGCACCAGGTCCAGCCATTCGCCGGCGCTGCGGTTCAAGTCGATGCTGAACAGCAGGTTGCGGGCCGAGCGCGACAGCGGCAGCCTGCGCTCGGTGATCTCGCGCCGACCGGCCTCGGTTTTGCCCAGGGCCAGGCCCAGCCAGACGGTGATGTCGGCCGGTGAAATCGGCTCGCTCAACGGCGCGCCTCACGCAGTTCGCGGCGCAGGATCTTGCCCACGGTGCTCTTGGGCAGGTCGGTGCGGAACTCCACCACCTTGGGTCGCTTGTAGCCGGTCAGGTTGGCCTCGCACCAGGCGCGCACGTCGGCCTCGCTCAGCTTGGGGTCTTTCTTGACGATCACCACCTTGACTGCCTCACCGGCTTTTTCGTCGGGGATGCCGACGGCCGCGCATTCCAGGATGCCGGGCAGCTGCGACAGCACATCCTCGACCTCGTTGGGGTAGACGTTGAAGCCCGAGACCAGGATCATGTCTTTCTTGCGGTCGACGATCCGGAAGTAGCCCCGCTCGTCCACCGTGCCGATGTCG
>JBBQAH010000091.1:0-12714 GCA_038316145.1 Burkholderiales bacterium | reverse complement strand
ACGGCGGCGGTAAAACAGCGCGGCCGCGGGCTCGCGGATGCTGCCAAAGCCGTAGCCCAGCAGCGGGCCCGGCGCCTGCAGCCCCCACAACACGCTCTTGAGCAGGCCTTGCAGGTCGAGCACGGCGTCAAACTGCTCGCGCTGCAGTTCAGTGCGCAAGGCGACCATGGCGGCGCGCGTTTCTGGCTTGAACAGACTTTTGCGCCATTTGCGCCAGGCCAGCGGCAGCACCCGCTGCACACCAGGATGCACGCGCGGGATCGCCGCAAACGGCGCTTCAACCAGCCAATCCACCTGCAGGCCCGGCAGCGCACGCAGCATGTCGCTGACCGCCGGCAAGGCGTGCACCACGTCGCCCATCGACGAGGTTTTGACGATCAGCACCCGGGTCATGGCAAGCGCCCAGCCATCAGGCGACGGGGCCGTACCCGCGGCTGCAAGGCGCTGGCCGGCGCGGCGCCAGCCCCGGGGTGAGGCTCATCCGCCCTGGGCCTTGGCCTCGGCCACCAGCGCCGGGTTGAAGCGTGGGTCGTTGTACATCTTGAACTGGCGGTAAACCTTGAAGTAAGCACGCCCGGCCTGGGCATCGGCCAGCAGCGCCTCCAGGCAAGCCCCCAGGTCGGCACGCTGATGTTGCAGGCGCTGCAGCTTGATGCGGCTGGACGCGATGTGCTCGGCGTCCACATCGCCGCGCTCGGTCTGGGCGCGCATCGCGTGCACCTTAAGCGCCATGATGGACATGCGGTCGGCAATGCTGCCGGCGGTCTCGCTGTTCAGCCGGGCGCCGGGTGGCACGGTCGAGACCGGCGCATCGGTGCGGGCCGACGCCGCATCCACCAGACCGAGTGCGGTCAGCAGCAACTCGTCGACGCGCTCGGTGGCGTCGTTGCGGGGCTGGTTGAAGCCGTCGATGGCGCGTTTGTTGGCAGCATTCTCGGCCGCGCCCACCGTCGTGCGGCGAGCAAGGTCCTCTTCAGCCCATAGCCGGCAGTTGAAGCGGTGGTTGGCCTGCACCCAGCGCCACAGGCCGTCATCGGGCGGCGCGGGCTCATCAATGGGCCAGCCCGGCGTGGTTAGCAGGCGGTCGTGCAGGGCGATCACCTGGGCGGCAGTGGGCAGGGCGGGGCTCATGGGCGGTGGCAGAATCCTGAAAAGCGCAATTATCGGCCTCGAACAAGGCCTCAAGAACAGGCACGCCAAGCGCATGACACCCCGCCCGCTGATTGTTCGTTTGTGCAACTGGATCGGCGACGTGGTGCTGAGCCTGCCGGCGCTCAAGCGGCTGCAGGACGGCGGTTACACGCTGCAGTTGTACGGCAAGGGCTGGGCGCCCACGGTACTGAGCGGCTACGACTGGCCGGTCACCGTGCGCGGCAAGACACTGCGCGACCGGGTGCAGCAGCTCAAGACGCTGCGCACGCAGTGCCAGGCGAAGGATGCCGGGTTCGACGCGCGCATCAACGCACTGGCCATGCCCAACTCGTTTTCCAGCGTGCTGGAGCTTCGGCTGGCCGGGCTGCGCGCCGCCGGCGTGGCGCGGGACGGCCGCAGCCTGCTGCTGGGCCAACGCCTGCACGCCAAACCGGCGGGTCCGCATGCGCTGCAGCATTTCTGTGCGCTGGCCGACGGCCTGCTGGGCAGCGCGTCTTTGCCACCGGCGGACATCGGCATGCAGCTCTCTGCCGCGGCGGTGCAGCAGGCCCGGGCGCTGGTAGCCGAACGTGGCTGGGCTTCGGGTTCGGGTTATGTCTGCATCGCGCCGTTTGCCGCCGGCACGGTGCACAAGCTGGACAAGCGCTGGCCCGGCTTCCCCGCGCTGACCCAGCAGCTCTGCGACCTGGGCCTGACCGTGGTGGTCTGCCCCGGCCCGGGTGAGTCGGCTCTGGCACACAGCGCCTACCCGGGTGCGCAGGTGGTCGAGAACCTGCCGCTGGACGCCTACGCCGCACTGCTGCAGGGCAGCCGCCTGGTGATCGCCAACGACACCGGGCCCGGCCACCTGGCCGCTGCCACCGGCGCGCCGCTGATCAGCGTGCTGGGGCCCACCAAGGTCGAGCAGTGGCGTCCCTGGGGCACCACCATCACCCTGCTGTCGGACCGGCCGGACTGGCCCGGCGTGCCGGCCGTGCTGGCGGCGGTGCAGGCTCGCCTTGCCGCAACGGCCGCATCGCCGGGCGTGACCCGTTGATCGTCCTGTGCAACCACGCGCTGCGCCATTCGGGCGGCATCGAGCGTTATCTGCTGACCCTGGTGGACGGGCTGCACGCCCGCGGCCTGCGGCCCACGGTGGTCACGCGGCGCTTCGACACCACCCTGCCCGAATACGGTTGGGTCGATCCTGTAGGCATCCGCACCTGGGGCCTGGGCGGCGCGCTGCGCGACCGCTGGTTCGACTGGCGCTTGCGCCGATTGCAGCGCCAGCGCGGCTGGCATCCGCTGATCGCCTTGAACCAGACCGCTGCCGCCGACATCGCCGTCTGCGGCGGCACCCACCCCGGCTATCTGGCCGCCATCGGCAAGGCTGCAAGTTGGCGCGACCGCCTGGCCATCACGCTGGAACGCCGCCACCTTGAAAATGCGCAGGTCGTGATCGCCCATTCCGGCCTGATGGCGGCGCAGGTGCAGTCGTTCTACGGCATCCCGGCCGCCAAGGTCGAGGTGCTGTACCCGCCGGTGGACACCCAGCGCTTTCATCCGGTGTCGGCCGAGCAGCGGCTGGCGCTGCGCCAGCGCCTGGGCTTGCCGGCGGACCGCGCTGTCTTTTTGCTGGCCTCCACCGGCCATGCCCGCAAGGGGCTGGACCTGCTGGTGCAGGCGCTGGGCCACAGCGATTTGCCGGTGCTGCTGGTGGTGGCGGGCCGGCCGGTGGACATGACCGCGCCCAACCTGCGCTACCTGGGCTACCGCAACGACATGGAGGATGTCTACCGCGCCGTCGATTGCACGGTGATGGCCTCGCGTTACGAGCCGTTTGGCCTGGTGGGTGTCGAGTCGGTGCTGTGCGGCACACCGCTGATCGGCGCCGAGGGCATGGGCTGCATGGAGGTCTTGACGGCCGAGGCGGCCCTGCCGTTCAAGGTCGATCAACCGGGCAGCCTGAACGCCGCGCTGGCCCAGGCGCTGGAGCGCTGGCGATCGGGCACGCTGGGTGTGGCGGATCCGCTGGCCGCGCTGCGCTACGACCCGTCGGTGGATGCGCACCTGGACCGCCTGCTGGCATGGGTCGAGCGGCTGTCAACGACGGCGCCCTAGCCCGCGTGCAAGCACCCATGTCCCTGGCCCTGCACATCGTCGAGCCCACGCTCACCGGCGACGCCGGCCACTGCCACAGCCTGATCCGGGCGTTGGCCGGCGCCGCCGCGCCGCGCGCCGACCTGACCGTCTGGGCCGGCGCCCAGGCGGCTTCGTTTTGGCACGGCCCTGGCCGGCTGGCGCCGATCTTCCACCGGCGCTGGCGCCGCCTGCAGGCGTTTTGGCTGGTCCGCCGCCTGCTGCGCCAGCCCGGCCGCATCCTGGTCGCCACCGCCGGCACGGCCGACCTGGTGATCGCCGATTGGGCCGCCCGGGGCGTGATCCCGCCGCACAAGCTGTTCTTGTTTGTGCACTGGCTCAACGCCAAGCCGTCCAAGGCACGCCGTCTGGCCGCCATTGCGCAGCGTCAGCCCCATGTCGAAATCCTGGCACCCAGCCCGTCGGTGGCCGACTTTTTTCGCCAGTGCGGCTTCAAGGCCACGGTGGTGCCCTACCCGCTGGAGGCGCAAGCCGCGCCGGCAGCGGTTGCCAACCCGGTGTTCAAGCACCTGCTGGTGGCCGGCGCAGCGCGGCTGGACAAGGGCTTTGCCGGGGTGGTGGACCTGGTGGCCGAAATGCAGCAGCGCGGGCTGGACTGGCCGATCACCGTGCAGACCTCGGTCGAGCAACGCCACCTGCATGACCAGGCGCTGGGCCTGCAACTGGCCCGGCTGCGCGCGCTAGGTTATGCCGCGCTGCGCACAGCGGATCAGGCCATGGACCCGGCGGCCTACCGGGCGCTGTTCGATGGCGCGATCGTGGTGCAACCGTACCGGGCGCAGGATTTTCAGGACCGCATCAGTGGCGTCACGCTGGACGCGCTGGGCGCCGGTTGCCCGGTGGTGGTCACGGCCGGCACCTGGGCGGCGCGGCTGGTGCAGCGCTTCGATGCCGGCATCGCCACCGCTGATTTGTCTGCCGACGGGCTGCTGCTGGCCATCACCCCGATCCGGCAGGACTTTGCCCGCTACGCCGGCAACGCCCAGCAGGCCGCCGCCAGCGTGCGTGCCGAGCATTCGGCGCAAGGCCTGATCGACGCCGTGCTGGCCGGGGTGAACATCGACCCCGTTATCCAGGATCGGCCATGACCGCCACCGGGACCACCACCGCGACCACCGCCGCGACCGCCACCACAGCGCCTGCCGTGCGCCTGTCGGTCATCGTGATCACCAAGAACGAGGCGGCCCGCCTGCCGACCTGCCTGGCCTCAGTCGCCTTTGCCGACGAGCTGATCGTGGTCGATTCAGCCAGCACCGACAACACCGCCGAGCTGGCCCGCGGCTTTGGCGCCCGGGTCATCGTGACCACCGACTGGCCGGGTTTCGGCTTGCAAAAGCAGCGGGCGCTGGACGCCGCCACCGGTGACTGGGTGTTTTGCATCGATGCCGATGAATGGCTGGACGACGGCTTGGCCGCCGCGATCCGGCAGATCACCCAAGCGCCGCTCGCCAGCACGCCCGCAACCCACTACGCCGTGGGCCGCATGTCGGCGTTTTGCGGCCAGTGGATGCGCGCCGGCAGCTGGTATCCCGATGTCGGCATACGGTTGTTCAAGCGGGGCAGCGCGCGTTTTTCGCCAGACCTGGTGCACGAGCGCTTGCTGCTGGACGGCCCGTCCGGCAAGGCGCCCGAGCTGCCCGGCCTGCTGCTTCACAACAGCATGACCGGCCTGCACGATGCAGTGGACAAGATGAACCGCTATTCCAGTGGCCGTGCCGCCGACCTGCATGCGCGCGGCCGGCGCGGCGGGGTGGGCCGTGCGGTGGGCCACGGGCTGTGGGCATTCTTCCGCGGCTACGTGCTGCGGCGCGGTTTTCTGGACGGCCGGCTGGGCTTTGTGCTGGCGGTGCTGGACGGCCAGGCCTCGTATTTTCGCTACCTCAAGATGTGGCTGGCCGACCGGCCGACGCCGCACAAGCTGCCGCACCCGACAAAGCCCTGAGGGATTCAAACGGGATGGGCCGAGAAGCGCCTAGCCGGCGTCGAGCAATCCCGTGTTGGCCGGCAGTTACGATGCCTGACCGCCGTTTTGCCATCACACCCAACCGCAGATCCGCATGGCCCATCCCCAACAAGCCGAGTATTTCTCCAGCGTGCGCGAGCACTATCCGAAGCACTTCAAGCAAGCCAGAGTGCTGGAGGTCGGATCGCTCGACATCACCGGCTCGTTGCGGGAGCTGTTTCAGGACTGCGACTACACCGGCGTCGACCTGCAACTCGGCCCGGGCGTCGACCTGGCCTGCCCGGGGCATGTGCTGGCGTTTCCGACCGGCCACTTCGACACCGTCTGCTCGGCCGAGTGCTTCGAGCACAACCCGTTCTGGCGCGAAACCCTGGCCAACATGCTGCGCATGTGCCGGCCGGGCGGGCTGGTGCTGATCAGCTGCGCCACCACCGGCCGCAAGGAACACGGCACCACCCGCACCAACCCCGACGCTTCACCCTTCACGGTGCAGGCACGATGGGACTACTACCGCAACCTCACCGGCCCGATGCTGGAGGCCGGTGTATTTCTCGACGGTTGGTTGGCAGACCGGCACTGCTGGACCAACTACATCAGTCGCGACCTCTATTTCATGGGCCTGCGGCTGGGTGGGTCGCCCAAGCTCGCTGGCCCGTTGGTGCAGTCGCTGGATGCGCGCTACGCCATCAACGCCAACGCCAAGGCGCTGCGGCGTGGATTGAAGAGCAAGCTGCTGGGCGATTTGCTGTCGCACGGGTGAGCCGCCACCTCGCATGACCGGCGCCGTCGAGCCCCCATCGGCGCCCACGGCTGCGGCGCTGCCGCTGGTCTCGATGCTGCTGATCGCCTACCGCCAGCCAGGCAACGTAGGCGCAGCGATCGCCGGCGCGCTGGCGCAGACCTACTCGCCACTGGAGATCGTGATCTCCGACGATGCCTCCGGCGACGGCACCTGGGCCGCGATCCAGGCCGCGGTGGCGGGTTATGCCGGCCCGCACCGGCTGGTGCTCAACCACAACCCGGTCAACCTGGGCATAGGCGCACATTTGTCGAAGTTGGTGGCGTTGTCACAAGGTGAATTGCTGTTTGTCACCGCCGGCGACGACGTCTCGCTGCCGCAGCGCTGCGCGCGCACGGTTGACGCCTGGCTGGCGCAGGGCCGCCGCCCCGACCTGATCGCCAGCGCGCTGGTCGACATCGACGCCCACGGCGCCGGCCATGGCCTGATCCAGCCGGCCGACCTGGCGCGCTGGCACGGCGCGGCCGATTGGGTCGCCCGACCGCCGCATGTCGTCGGCGCCGGCCAGGCCTGGACCCGGCGGCTGTTCGAGCGCTTCGGCCCGTTGCCAGCCGGCACGGTGGCCGAGGACCTGATCCTGGTGTTCCGCGCCATCGTCTCGGGCGGCGCGATCACGCTGGCCGAGCCGCTGGTGCAGTACCGGCGCGGCGGCCTGTCGCGCCGGCGCCGGGCGCTGCGGGCCAGCGAGGTCAGCGCCCGGCTGGCCAGCAATGCCCGCCATTCGCTGGTCGAGCTGCCCTGTTTGCTGCGTGACGCGGCGCTGGCTGGCGTCAGCGATACCGTGGCGCCGGTACTGCTGGCCCAACTGGCGCGTGAGCAGCATGTGGCCGCACAGCTGGCACCCGGCCCGCTGGCGGCACGCTGGCGCCGGCTCTGGGCCGACCGCGCCGTGCCGGGTGCGCTGCGGCTGCGGCTGTTTGTCTACGGCACCTGCCCTTGGCTGCTGGCGCCGGGTTTTGCCATGAAGCGTGTGGTGCTGCGCTGGCGGGGTGCGGGGGCCTAGCCGCACAGCCCGGCGACCTCGCTGCGCCGGGCGCAGGTCAACCAGCGCCCCCTGCCCCGCGTTGACCCAACACCTGCGCAAGATGACCGCGCCAGGCCATGAGCCCAGGGGCCAGCCGGCCCCACCCCACCACCGGAGTCCCCGCATGATCAAACACCTGCTTTCTGTACTGTTTGCCGTTCTTTTGTCGCTGGGCGCCGCCAGCGCATTTGCAGCGGTCGATGCCAACAAGGCCACCCAGGCCGAACTGGAAACGATCAAGGGCATCGGCCCGGCCGTGTCGGGCAAGATCCTGGACGAGCGCAAGAAGGGCAACTTCAAGGACTGGCCGGATCTGGTCGAGCGGGTCAAGGGCGTGGGCGACGGCAATGCCGCCAAGTTCTCGACCGAAGGCCTGACGGTCAACGGCCAGGGTTTCAAGGGCGCCGCTGCACCGGCGGCCAAGGCGGATGCCAAGCCAGCGAAGGCCGACAAGACAGCCGACAAGGCCGCCGCCAAGACTGAAGCCGCCTCAGCCCCGATGAGCAAGGCCGACAGCAAGGCCGCCGCCAAGGCCAAGAAGGACGAAGAAGCCGCCGCCAAGGCCAAGCTTGCAGCGGACGAAAAGGCCGCCAAGGCCAAGGCGTCAGCCGACGCCAAGGCCGCCAAGACGGCCGCCAAGCCCGACGCCGCCGCATCGGCCGCCAAGAAGTAAAAACCGCCTCACCGCCTGCCGAAACGCCCCGCAATGCGGGGCGTTTTTCATGCATCGGTCCGGGCAGGCGGGCCAGAAAATGGCGCTGATGTCCGACTTTGACCACCTGATCGCCGGTGCCGGTTTTGCCGGCGCAGTCTGTGCCCGCCAACTGGCCGACGGTGGCCGGCGGGTGTTGCTGATCGACCGGCGCGCACAACCCGGAGGCAACGCGGCCGACGTGCTGGACGAGCACGGTGTGCGCATCCACCCGCACGGGCCGCACATCTTCCACACCAACAGCGAGCGGGTGTTCCGCTACCTGTCGCGCTTCACCGATTGGCGCTTTTACGAGCACCGGGTGCTGGCCGAGGTGGACGGCCAGCTGCTGCCGCTGCCGATCAACCGCAGCACGCTGAACCGGCTTTACGGTCTGCAGCTGGACGAAATGCAGGCCGAGGCCTTCTTGGCCAGCGTGCGCCAGCCGCGCCAGCCGCTGCGCAGCAGCGAGGACGTGGTGCTGTCCTCAGTGGGCCACGACCTGTGCGAGAAGTTTTTTCGCGGCTACACCCGCAAGCACTGGGGGCTGGACCTGAGCGAGCTGTCGGCCGGCGTGGCCGCCCGCATCCCCACCCGCTGCAACGACGACGACCGCTACTTCAGCGACCGCTGGCAGTTCATGCCAGCTGCGGGCTACAGCGCGCTGTTCGAGCGCCTGCTCGACCACCCGCTGATTGATTGGCGGCCGGCCACCGACTTCGAGGCCGTGCGGGGCCTGAGCCTGGCGCCGCACACGGTCTACACCGGTGCGATCGACGCTTACTTTGGCCACCGCCTGGGTGCGCTGCCCTACCGCAGCATCCGCTTCGAGCATGAGCACCTGCCCACAACGGACCGTTTCCAGGCCTGTGGCACGGTGAACTACCCGAACACGCGGGATTACACCCGCATCACCGAGTTTCGGCACCTCACCGGGCAAGCGGGCGCGGGCACCTCGATCGTGCGGGAGTATCCGCAGGCCGACGGCGAGCCCTATTACCCGATCCCGCGGCCCGACAACGAGGCGCTGTACCAGCGCTATGCGGCGCTGGCCGACGCCGAGGCCGGGGTGAGCTTTGTCGGCCGGCTGGCCCAATACCGCTACTACAACATGGACCAGGTGGTGGCCGCCGCCCTCAAGCTGGGTGACGACCTGCTGGCACGCGCAGACCTGGGTTAATCGTGGCCCTTGCCATGGCCTTTATCCTTGCCCTTGTCTTTGTCCTTGCCGTGGCTATTGCCATGGTCATCGCTGTAGCCCCGGCCCCGGTCGTCGCGGTAGCCCTCGCGATAGCCCTCGCGGTAGGCGTGGTTCACCTCGCGGCCCGGGCCGCGCTCGCGGTACCAGGTGTCTCGCACAAAATAAACCGGCTGGCCGCAGGCGTTATAACGGCCGCAGTGGTTGCGCCAGTTCTTCTGGTGGCCCGGCGGCACCCACAGGTAGACCGGTGGACTCGCCACGTAGACCGCCGGCCGGTTGATGATCACCGGCTGCTGCACGATCAGCTGGGGCTGCGGAAACCGCCCGATATCGATGCGACCGTACACCCCCGGCTGGCTGATGCCGATGGACACGCCCACGTCAGCGGCCCGGGCGGGCAGCGCCGCAGCCAAACCGGCGACCAGCGCCAGCGATAGGACAATCTTGGGTTGTGTCTGGCTTTGCATCTGGCAGTCTCCTGGCGACCCCGCAGCGCGGGGCACCTTCATTCAACGCGCCGGGCCGCAGCAAGGTTGTCGGTGGCGGCTGTAAATCTTTGTAGGTCCGGGCCTACGGTGGTGCTTTGATCGGCCACCGGGTGCCAGCCGAAAAAGGCCCGCACCTCCGCCTTCCGCGCCAGCGTGTCGGCCTCGCCCAACGCCATCAGCGCCCGGGTATAGGGCGCTTCGAACAGCAGGTAGCTGGCCAGTGCGGCGCCGCGCGGCCCCTGCTGGGCCAGCTTGCTGCTCACGCCCACGCCGCCCAACAGCGCCCGCACCGGGCGCGGCAGGCTGTCGATGTGCATCGCGGCGATGTCGTCCAGCCGCTGGCTGGGCGCAATCACCAGCGCCTGCACCGGGCGCAGCACGGTATCCAGGCGCTGCGCCTCGGGCAGCAGCGCCAGCGTGTGGTTGATGCGCGCCATGCGCTCGATGTCCACCGTCATCGCGTCCAGAAAAATACCCGACAGCGCATGGCCGGCAATCTGCGCGATGCTGGGGTAGCCGGTATTGGGCGCAACGCGGCCGGTGGGCTCGTGCATGCGGCCGGCACCGATCACCAGCACCCGCTGTGCGCCCAGGTGGATGGCGGGTGAGATCGGTGCCATCTGGCGCATCGACCCATCGCCGAACCACTCGGTCTGGTCGCCACGCGGCAGCTCGGTCGCCGGAAAGACAAACGGGATCGCCGATGAAGCCAGCAAGTGGTGGTGGGTCAGCTCGGTCGGCAGCGCCACACGCTGCGACCGGGTCCAGGGCGTGATCGGCACCGCCGACTGGTAAAAAGTGACGTGCTCGCCGCTGCCGTAGCCCGACGCGGTGATCGCCAGCGCCTGCAGATGGCGCGAAGCCAGCAGCCGCGGCAGGCGGTCGAGCGGCACGGCGTGCGCCAACAACTCGCCGAGCGGGCTGTTGTCGAGCAGCGAGCGCGGCCGCGCCCTGCGGAACCGGTTGATCGCCCAGCCCACCGACAACATCGTCAGCCACTGCGCGCCGCTGCGGATCACGCC
The DNA here is from genome assembly GCA_038316145.1 of Burkholderiales bacterium. GTDB lineage: Bacteria > Pseudomonadota > Gammaproteobacteria > Burkholderiales > Burkholderiaceae_C > Pseudaquabacterium. The sequence goes on along the minus strand of JBBQAH010000091.1, from coordinate 2,235 downwards.
CAACGAGTCGGCGCGGAACACCTGCTCGGCGCGGAAGTCGCGCCAAACGGTTTGCAGCGTGGCCACCGCGTCGCAAAAGTTGTCACTGCGGCAGGCCAGCGCGGCCGAATTGATGGCGCCAGCCGAGGTGCCGCAGATCACCGCAAACGGGTTGCGCCGCAGGTCGGCGCCGGCCTCGCGGCGCAGTTGCGCGATTGCGCCCAGCACACCCACCTGGTAGGCCGCGCGGGCGCCGCCGCCAGTGAGCACCAGGCCGGTGAGTGGGGTTTCGTACATCGCGCCCAGTCTAGGCCGGCATGCCGGGAGCTGATGCGGGGGTATGCGGCCAGAATCCCGCACAGAAGCCCAGCCGGCGCGGCGGCTGGATCAAACTTGCTCGTAGACGATGCCCGCCCGGCCGCCCGGCGCCAGCGCCTTGCAGCGTGCCAGCGCCTCGTCGGTGGGCCAGAAACGGCCGGCGTCGCCCAGGTCGATCTCGGCACTGGCGCTGGCCCGGGTGATCTGCAGCCGCACCGGCAGGCCCAGCGTCAGCTCGCCCTGGTCGGTCATCTCGCGCCGCGCCGGCCAGGTGGCCACCAGCTCGGCCAGCCGGGCCACGCCCGCCGGCCCGTCACCTGCCGGCCCGTCACCCGCCAATGCCATGCCCAGGTAGCGGCCAAAACGCGCCCGTGCCCCGGCCAGGTCCCAAACCTGGGTCACATTCAGCCGCAAACCGCCCGAGAAGCGGTCGTTCTGCACCTTGCCCTGCACGATCAGCAGCGCGTCCTCGACCAGCAGTGCCTTGTTGGCCTCGATCAGGTCGTCGCCTACCACCGCCTCGATGAACTCGCTGCCATCGTCGAGCTTGAAGATCGCCACCCGGCCGCGCTGGCCGGTGACAAAGCGCAACTCACCAACGATGCCGGCCAGCAATTGCGGCTCGCGGCTGTCGGCCATGTCGGCGATCTGGCGTTTGCAAAAGCGCCGCACCTCGGCGCTGTGCTCGTCGAACAAATGGCCCGACAAATAAAAGCCCAGCGCTGATTTTTCCAGCAGCAAGCGCTCGCGCAAGCCCCAGGGCTCGGTTTGATGCAGCGCCGGCTCCTGCGTGCTGGAGCCATGATCGCCGTCGTCAAACAAACCGCCCTGCGACGCGTTGACCACCTGGTGCTCGGCAAACTCCAGCCCCAAGCCCACGCTGGCCACCAGGCTGGCGCGGTCCGGGTTGATCGCATCAAACGCGCCGGCCTTGATCAGCGCGTCGATGGCGCGTTTGTTGATGCGCTTGCGGTCGACCCGGGCGCAGAAGTCGAAGAAGCTGCGGAACGGACCACCCTCGGTGCGCGCCTCGACAATCGCCTCGACCGCGCCCTGGCCCGAGCCTTTGACGGCGCCCAGGCCATAACGTACGAGACCTCGTACGTTTCCGGCGTTCGGGACCACCTTGGCACTGACCGGCTCAAAACGGTGGGTGCCGCGGTTCACATCCGGTGGCTCGAAGCTGATGCCGAACAACTTGGCGTCATTGAGCAACACCTTCAGCTTGTCGGTGTCGCCCATCTCGATGGTCATGTTCGCGGCGTAGAACTCGGCCGTGAAATGCACCTTGAGCCAACCGGTGTGGTAAGCCAGCAGCGAGTAGGCGGCGGCATGGCTCTTGTTGAAGCCGTAGCCGGCAAACTTTTCCATCAGGTCAAAAACCTCGTCGGCCTTGTCCTGCGAGATATTTTGCTTGGCCGCTCCGGTGCGGAAGATCTGCCGGTGCTCGGCCATCTCCTCGGCCTTTTTCTTGCCCATCGCCCGGCGCAGCAGGTCGGCGCCGCCCAGCGAATAACCGCCCAGCACCTGCGCGGCCTGCATCACCTGCTCCTGGTAGACCATGATCCCGTAGGTCTCGCCCAGCACCGGTGCCAGCAGCGGGTGCGGGTAGACCACCGGCTCGCTGCCATTCTTGCGGGCGCAAAAACTCGGGATGTTCTCCATGGGCCCGGGCCGGAACATCGCGTTCAGCGCGATCAGGTCTTCCAGCCGGGTCGGCTTGGCTTCTTTCAGCATGGCCTGCATGCCGCGCGATTCAAACTGAAAAACGCTTTCGGTCAGGCCATCGGCAAACAGCTTGTAGACCCGCGGGTCGTCCAGCGCGATGGTCATGCCGCGATGATTAATTTTTATAGTGTAGTTTGAAATACCCAATACCCTAAACGCAGACTTGATCATTAAGATAATCTCTGCTTCGCAGATTAATGAATCAGTGCC
>JBBQAH010000507.1:0-2190 GCA_038316145.1 Burkholderiales bacterium | reverse complement strand
ATTGAAAACAAAATTGGCCACATACTTTTCTTTGATGAACCAAAGATCGGGGCACCATCAAGATACATTGTTAATGAAAGATTGAACCAACAGTCAAGTTCATGTTCTTCTTCAAATTTCTTGTAAACTGCACCATCATATATATCCTCATAAGCCAACTTCCCACGATCACGTTTTGTACGTTGCTCGATTTTGAACTTGACATTTTCATCTCCAAGAATATCACGAAGTTGCTCTTCAATTGAGAATGTAAGAAATGATCCAGTTTGACTTCCTTTTACTGGACATTTTGAATTACTACATGCCGTGCCCTTTTCCACCTGTAAACTGCATCCAGTGCAATAGTAATGCTTCACAGAAGTGAGGATTTCCTTTTGAATCTTTCGCACCAGTGTTGCCCATGATTTCCGATGTTCTTGCTGAGGCAACTCACAGTTGATAAGAAGTGGAATGTCTCCCATTGCTTGCTGAAAAATTAAAAACAAAACAACAAAATACCATTGTTACTCCATGCCTTAACATGAAATTACACCACAATATGTCACGAACTAAATTTGAAATTGGTAAGTGGGAGTTTCGAACATTCCAGTCATTGTCATTCGAAGACCCATCGCTGTTCATTGACATAACCTTGTTTGTCAATCCAAATTCCACAACTACCCAACCTGATTTGGCGATCCTACCTCGTTTGATAGTTCAACCTCCTGCTCATTAATCCAATCTCATTTGGTGATCCAACCTCATTTGTTACTCCATCTTGATTTGGTAATCCGATGTTGTTTGTTGGTTGAACCACGTTTAATGATCCAGCAGTATTCAGCAATCCATTGGAAATGCTTGGCTCATAAATTTGCCAATCTTCAGTCTCACTAATCAATCAATTCTTCTTACCTTCTTCATTGCCATCATCAATAAACTCAGGATCAAACACTTCTTCATCGCCTACAAATAAAACAGACCCAATCAATGAATACCGTTTTTTTCAACATCTGCCTCATCTTGACTGCAATCAAGGGAGACACTATTGCTCATTGCAGTTTCTGGTTCACCTAAAGGAGTATTATTCAAAGTTTGATGGTAAGAATTAAGATCAACATTGATCATGTTGTAACTGCCTCCTTGAGTTTCCTCTATTAAATCTGCCAATCTAAGAATATGTTTGATGTTTTACTTTGTGAAATGTTTTTTTCAAGCCTTCGAATTTGTTCTTTTAATTCTTGATATTGTTTCACCTTTCGTTTTAGTGCTCCACTCTTCATTTTGTTTTTTCCAACTGTTTCTGTTGCAACATAATGCTATCAACATCCAATAGTTGCAACTTCCCCCAAGATTGCAGCTGAATCGAAAAAAAATTCCAAGATTAAAGATGATGAAATTGATGTTAACCTGAATGCTGTTGCAAAAATGCTAAAATCAGACCTTTTAGAATTGTGTTCAAAGCTAGATTTACCAACAGATGGAGTCGTAAATACACTCCGCAAACGCATTCGAGATTGCATTCAAAAGAAAAGTTTACTTTGTTCATCTTTCTTACTCTTGCAGAACAAGATGAGTCATTTGATGAGGACGAATTTGAGTCTGAACATGATCCATCAGATGAAACAGAAAAGGAAGTTGATTTAAAACGAAATAAGAAAGATGCAATACTACCTGAGCCAAAAGAAAATACCCCGAATCCAGAAATTAAAGTTCCAATCAAGCCAGGAAAAGAAGAAGTCAAGGTACCTAACTCACGACAATTAAAAAACATCTATTAGGTAGATACTGCAAAAAAAGCTTTCCACACTATGGCACAATTCCTTGATCCAGAAAGAACAGCACAGCAAATACAATTGCAAGATGCCAAAGTGAAGTTGCAAGGATTGGAGAAGAAAATCCAGCAATCTGTTTCAAATGCAGAGGCAAAGGAAGGGTATAGAAACTGGCATCAACGTCAAGACTTTCTGACATCACTAACAACAATTGAAGCAAATGATTTGGTGGCCAATTTCTCCAAATGGATTGACATTGCAGGCGTGTCATTTCTGGATGACATCAAGTTCGGAAGTACTCGGAATGTTTGATTTATTGTTATTGATATTGATAATATGCCTAGGAACTTCTGAGCCACTTCTGCCTCAAGTTTGGGATCACAAAAAGCAACTGGCGCAAAGGGATCAACTTCACTGCCATGAAAACCTGCTATGCAAT
>JBBQAH010000037.1:0-20504 GCA_038316145.1 Burkholderiales bacterium | reverse complement strand
ATATCCAGCCGCTGAGTTGGGGGTCATATTCGGTATTTTTTGCGCGAAGCTGCTTGACCATCAAAGAGGCCTCAGGGAGGCACGAAAACCTGGCGAGCCTTCCGGCCTTTTTTGCGAATAGAAGAAGCTTCTTTGCCGGGTCTCGGCATTCAAGTATTTCTTTGTCCAAAATCTCAATTGAGCGTGACGTGTAGGTTTGATCGTTTCGCTCAATCATTTCTCTCTCCTAATTAATATGCTTAATTTCAATTTCAGCAGCAGATCTAGTTTGCGGTGATCTTGGCGTATGAGTCGACGTATTTGTGCGCGGTGCCTGAGATGACCTCTGTAGGCATCGCCGGTGCCGGCGCACACTTATTCCACGCAGCACCATCCACCTGCACACTTTCCAGCCAGTCCCGCAAAAACTGTTTGTCGTAGCTGGGCGGATTGATGCCCTCCTGGTACTGCGCCAAGGGCCAGAATCGCGACGAGTCGGGGGTCAGGATTTCATCCATCAGGACGAGTTTCCCGTCTTGATCCAAACCAAACTCGAACTTGGTGTCGGCAATGATGATGCCGCGCGTCAGTGCGTAGGCCGCGGCTTCTTGGTACAGCTGCAGTGAGATTTTGCGCACTTGATCGGCCAGGTCAGGGCCAATGATTTCTCTCATGCGGTCAAAACTGATGTTTTCGTCGTGGTCGCCCATCTCGGCTTTGGTTGCGGGCGTGAAGATGGGCTCGGGCAGGCGGCTGGCGTTTTGCAGCCCCGGCGGCAATGGCACGCCACACACCTGGCCGTTGTACTGGTATTCCTTCCAACCCGAACCCGCCAGATAGCCGCGCACCACCGCTTCAACCGGCAGCGGCTTGAGCCGTTTGACCAGCATCGACCTGCCACTGACCTGTGCCACCTCGTCGGGGGCCACCACACTTTCCGGGGCGTCGCCGGTCAGGTGGTTGGGCACCAGGTGCGCCAGCTTGTTGAACCAGAACAGCGCCATCTGTGTCAGCAGCGCGCCCTTGCCGGGAATCGGCTCGCCCATCACCACGTCAAAAGCCGATATGCGGTCCGACGCCACCATCAGGATGCGGTCGTCACCCACGGCGTAGTTGTCTCGCACCTTGCCGCGGGCCAGCAAAGGCAGCGAGTGCAGGTCGGATTGCAGAAGGGAATGGGTGCTCATGGGCGGCCTGCTTGGGCTGAAATGGAATCACGGTATTGTGCCTTTTGGGGTGTGCGCCACAGCTGTTTGACGCGGCCGTTGCGGGGCAGCGCCTTGTATCGGGACTGTTACGCCTGGTCGCTCAAAAAACGCCTCAAGTCAGCCCCAGTTTCGGCCGAAACCCATCGCAGGCCTGCCATCGCGGGCTGTATCGGCAAGAAGGGTGGTGGATACCATGGGCACAACGAGTGGCAGCGCGAGCACTGCGATCTGGCTGTTGATGGGTTGCGTCACGGCGGCAGCGCCAACTGGCTTGGCGGCTCAAACGCTAGCTGACATGGCGATGTTCCAGTTCGCGACGGTGGCGGCCAGCAGTTCAGCGGTGATGTTGCGCGATTCGATCGCGACCGGGACCGCGACTGCGCCTGACCTGGTGGGCCGCGCGACGCTGATGGCGCATGCCGATCCCAGCCCGGACCGGTCCTCGCGTCCGCCGGCGCCTGACGCTACCGAGCCTGCGCTGCGCCAGGCCTTGCTGCGTACGCTCTGGCCGGCCGACATCGTGCAGCGCTCGGATGACTATTTGCGGCGCTATCCCGACCACGCTGGCGCGGCGGAAGTATTGACGCAGCGCCGGCTGGCGTCGGAGACAGCCGGGCTGTTGCGTCGCAACGATGTGGAGCTGTTCCGGACGGCCTTTGTGGCGCAGTCGCCCGATGGCCCTGCAGTTGATGACTTGCGGCGCGCTGCGCTGGGCGACGCCGACGCGGCGTTCAAGCTGGCGCAACAACCGCTGCTGCAGGGCACGGTGTCCCGGCGCAAGGTGGGCTGGTTGCAATACGCCGCGCTGCTGGGCAATGACCGCGCGGCCTATGCGCTGTCATTGCATTACCGGCGTGAATCCCAGCCGCTGTTGGCCGCCCAGTTCGAGGCCCGGGCCCTGGCGCTGGGCTTCCAGCCGCCGGCCGCGCTGGACAACGCCCGCAAGTAGCAGGCGCGGGTTTTTGGGGCCGGGCAGGCGGCCGGTAGCGCGCTGCCGCGTTGGGCAGCACTGGTCTGCCCAGCGCTGCAGGCCAAAAAAAAGGGCCCACCCGGGCCCTCGATCAGGCTGACGGCGTGTGCCGCCGGTGTGCTGCCCAGCGTCTGGGCTTCAGGTCACCACTTGTGACAAGGTGCCGCTGGCGTAGTGCTGGGCGACCGTGTTTAGTGACATCGGCACGATCTTGCTGCCCTGGCCTTCGCAGCCAAACTGCACATAGCGCTGCAGGCAAATCGCCTTGGCAGCCTCGCGTGCCGGCTTGAGGTAGTCGCGTGGGTCGAACTTGTCCGGGTGCTGCGCCAGGTAGCGGCGGATCGCCCCGGTCATGGCCAGCCGGATGTCGGTGTCGATGTTGATCTTGCGCACGCCGTACTTGATGGCCTCCTGGATCTCTTCGACCGGCACGCCGTAGGTCTCCTTCATGTCACCACCGAATTGGCGGATCTCGGCCAGCAGGTCCTGCGGCACGCTGGAGCTGCCATGCATCACCAGGTGGGTATTGGGGATGCGGTGGTGGATGGCCTTGATGCGGTCGATCGCCAGGATGTCGCCGGTGGGCTTGCGGGTGAACTTGTAGGCGCCGTGGCTGGTACCGATGGCAATCGCCAGCGCGTCCAGCTGGGTGCGCTTGACAAAGTCGGCAGCCTGCTCCGGGTCGGTCAGCAGTTGCTCGCGGGTCATCGTGGCCTCGGTGCCGTGGCCATCTTCCTTGTCGCCCTTCATGGTCTCCAAGCTGCCCAGGCAGCCCAGCTCACCCTCAACCGTGACGCCCAGTTTGTGCGCCATGTCCACCACCGCGCGGGTGACCTGGACGTTGTACTCGTAGCTGGCGATGCTTTTGCCGTCGGCCTCCAGCGAGCCGTCCATCATCACCGAGCTGAAACCCAGGTCGATGGCGCCCTGGCAGACTGCCGGGCTCTGACCGTGGTCCTGGTGCATCACCAACGGCACGCTGGAGCTGCCGTGCATCACCAGGTGGGTATTGGGGATGCGGCGGTTGATGGCCTTGATGCGGTCGATCGCCAGGATGTCACCGGTGGGCTTGCGGGTGAACTTGTAGGCGCCGTGGCTGGTGCCGATGGCAATCGCCAGCGCGTCCAGTTGGGTGCGCTTGACAAAGTCGGCGGCCTGCTCCGGGTCGGTCAGCAACTGCTCGCGGGTCATCGTGGCCTCGGTGCCGTGGCCGTCTTCCTTGTCGCCCTTCATGGTCTCCAGGCTGCCCAGGCAGCCCAGCTCGCCCTCGACCGTGACGCCCAGCTTGTGCGCCATGTCCACCACGGTACGGGTGACCTCGACGTTGTAGTCGTAGCTGGCGATGCTCTTGCCGTCAGCCTCCAGCGAGCCGTCCATCATCACCGAGCTGAAGCCCAGGCCTATCGCGCCCTGGCAGATGGCCGGGCTCTGGCCGTGGTCCTGGTGCATCACCAGGGGCACATCGGGCCAGGACTCGACGGCGGCCTGGATCAGGTGCTTGATGAAGGGCTCACCGGCGTACTTGCGGGCGCCGGCACTGGCTTGCAGGATCACAGGCGCGCCCACCTCGGCGGCGGCCGACATCACGGCCTGTACCTGTTCGAGGTTGTTGACGTTGAAGGCCGGAATGCCATAGCCGTTTTCGGCGGCATGGTCCAGCAATTGGCGCATCGAGACGAGTGGCATGGCAGGTCCTGCTTGGGTTGGGGTGGTGGGCGCGGGCACGGGCTGCATGATCGGGCAGACCGGGCAGCCTGCCTCGGGGTCATGAAACTGCGTTGTAACTGGCCGGGATTGTATCGGCGCGCACCCCGGGGCCGGACAGGTGCGCAGCTTGCAGAGGATGCGCAAGCTCCGGCAAGCGCCGCAGATCTGGCGGGTTTCTGCCCCGCTATTCGGGCTGAAGCCAGCCGTCGTGGCGCCGACACTGGCTTGGCCAGCCCATGGCGTCCGGCCCTGATCGGGCGTCCAGTCAGCTGCATCCTCCAAAGGACATTGCGCCATGCCCCGCACCGTGCTGAGCGACCTCACCACCTGGATCACTGAAGCCGCCCTGCGCCACCCGCTGGATCTGGCCGCGCATGTGGCCGAGCGGCGAGGCATAGGCCGCACCGCGGCGCGTGCGGCGCTGCACAAGCTGCAGGCCCACCACTGGCTATGCCAGGTGGGCACGCCCCGCCGGCCCCGGCATTTGCCCGGCCTGCTGCGTCAGGTGGTGCGGCGCTACCCGCTGCAGGGCTTGCATGAAGACCAGCCGTGGGTGCAGGACTTTGCGCCGAACTTCGACTTGCCGGATACGGTGGCCCAGATGGTCCACCATGCTTTCAGCGAGTTGCTCAACAACGCGATCGCCCACAGCGGCGGCAGCAGCGTCACGGTGTCGATGCGCCAGACCCCGATGCAGGTGCAGTTGCTGGTCAGCGACGACGGCCGTGGCATCTTCGACGTGATTGGCGAGGCCTTTGGCATCAGCGACCCGGCGCTGGCCATGCTGGAGCTGGCCAAGGGCAAGCTCAGCAGCCAGCCCGACCGCCACACCGGGCGGGGCCTGTTCTACACCGCCAAGTTGGCTGACGTGTTTGACCTGCATGCCAACAACACGGCCTTCCAGCAGCGCGAATGGCTGCGCGACCAGTGGCAGCGCGGCCGGCCGGCCAGCCCCCGTGGCACCGCCGTGTACGTGGGAATCTGCCTGGACACCGAGCGCACGCTGGATGCCGTCCTGCGCCGCTACAGCCTGGACGGTACGGGTTATGGCTTCGAGCGCACCGTTGTGCCGCTGCAGTTGATCACGGCAGCGCAGCAGGGGCTCAGCTCCCGCGCCCAGGCGCAGCGGGTGGCTGCCCGGCTGGGCCAGTTTCGGCGGGCCGAGCTCGACTTCGAAGGCCTGGCCGATGTCGGCCCCGCGTTTGCGGACGAGCTGTTTCATGTCTTCGGCGCCCGGCACCCCGGTGTGCAACTGGTGCCCTTGAACATGGCCCCCCGGGTGGCCGAGATGGTGGTCGCTTCGACGCGCGGTTGAGTGCGAGACCGCTTTACGTGCTGTGTGCGCTAGCGCATTGACGGCAGCCCGCATCCGGGGCACGATCAGTTGCCGCATCGAGGGATGCTTGCCGGATCCCCCGGCAGCGACAGCCGATGTGCCGCAACCGCCGTTGCCCTGTCCGGTGCCCGCCATGCTCAAAATGCCAGCTTTTTGCCCATTCGCCGCAGCTGCGGTCTTGGCCCTGACGCTTTCCGTATCGGCCCAGGCATCGCCCTTGCTGGGCTCGGCCCAGGCTTTTTCGATTCTGGGCGCGTCAACCGTTACCAACACCGGTGCGACCACACTCTGGGGTGATCTGGGCGTCTACCCCGGAACGTCGTACACCGGCGGCGGCACGGTCACCATGACCGGCGTGGTGCACCTGACCGACGCTGTCGCCATGCAGGCGCAGGCCGATGCCCTGACCGCTTACAACGTGCTGGCCGGCCGGCCGGCAGGCCTGAATCTGTCGGGCCAGGATCTGGGTGGCTTGACGCTGACGCCGGGTGTCTACGCGTTTGACTCGTCTGCGCAGCTGACCGGCGCCTTGACGCTGAACTACCAGGGCCAGTCCGACGCCGTGTTCATCTTCCAGATCATGTCGGCGTTGACCACCGCCAGCAGCTCCACCGTCAGCTTCATCAACGGCGGCGATGGTGCCGGTGTGTTCTGGCAGGTGGGCAGCTCGGCCACGCTGGGCAGCGGGTCGGTGTTTGCCGGCAGCGTGTTGGCCGACCAGAGCATCACGATGAATACCGGCGCCAGCATCCTGTGCGGCCGGGCGATCGCGCTGCATGCAGCCGTGACGATGGACGGCAACACCCTGTCCCATGCTTGCGTCGAGGGCGCGGACGGCAACGGCACCACGTTGCCCGAGCCGTCGGTGTTGTCGCTGCTGGCGCTGGCCGGGCTGGGCCTGGCGCTGAGCCGTCAGCGCCCGCGTTGAGCCGGCCTGTCCTGGCTGACCCGGTACGGCGCTGGCGCGGACCTGGGCCCGGGCCGGCGCCGAACGGCGTCAACCCACCCGGCAGACCTTGAGCATGTTGGTGCCGCCGGGGTAGCCCATCGGCTCACCGCAGGTGATGGCGTAGGTGTCGCCCGGCATCAGCACACCACGTGCCACCAGCGCGGCCTCGGCATCGGCCAACGCGGTGTCGCGGTCGTCGTGCATCGGCATCAGCAGCGGCTGCACATTGCGGAACAGCGCCATGCGCCGCTCCGAGTTGTGCTTGTGGGTCAGGCCGAAGATCGGCACATTGATGTTGTGCCGGCTCATCCACAGCGCGGTCGAGCCGCTTTCGGTCAGCGCGATGATCGCCTTGCAGCCCAGGTGGTGGGCGGTGAACAGCGCGCCCATCGCGATGCTCTGGTCGATGCGGCCCAGGTGGCGCTGCATGAAGTCGTCCTTGAGCTCGACCTCCTCGGCGCGCTCGGCCTCCAGTGCGATGGCGGCCATCTGCTCCACCGTTTCGACCGGGTACTTGCCGGCGGCGGTCTCGGCCGACAGCATCACCGCGTCGGTGCCGTCCAGCACGGCATTGGCCACATCGCTGACCTCGGCCCGGGTGGGCACCGGGTTGACGATCATGCTCTCCATCATCTGGGTGGCGGTGATGGCGATCTTGTCCATCGCGCGCGCCATGCGGATCATCTTTTTCTGCAGTGCCGGCACGGTGGCGTTGCCCACCTCCACCGCCAGGTCACCACGCGCCACCATGATGCCGTCGGACGCGCGCAAGATGGCTTCGAGCTGGGGGATGGCCTCGCTGCGCTCGATCTTGGCGATCATCGCCGGCTTGTGCTTGTAGGGCTCGCCGGCCACGTTGGCCAGCTGGCGCGCCATCTCCATGTCGGTGGCGTTTTTCGGGAAGCTCACCGCCAGGTAGTCGGCCTGAAAGGCCATCGCGGTCTTGATGTCCTCCATGTCCTTGGCGGTGAGTGCAGGCGCGGTCAGGCCGCCGCCCTGCTTGTTGATGCCCTTGTTGTTGCTGAGTTCGCCGCCGATCTTGACGACGGTGTGCACCTGCTCGCCGCGCACCGCCTCGACCTTCAGCACGATCAGGCCATCATTGAGCAGCAGGGTGTCGCCGGGTTTGACGTCGCGCGGCAGCTCTTTGTAGTCCAGGCCGACACCGTCTAGGGTGCCCAGCTCGGTACGGCCGCCGTCCAGCACAAAGCGCTCGCCGTTGACCAGATCCACCTTGCCCTCGGCAAATTTGCCGACCCGGATCTTGGGGCCTTGCAGGTCGGCCATGATCGCCACCGTCTTGCCCACTTTCTCGGCGATGCGGCGCACCATCAAGGCCCGGTCGATGTGGTCCTGCGCCTTGCCATGGCTGAAGTTCAAGCGCACCACATCCACGCCGGCGCGCAGCAGGCGCTCCAGCACCTCGGGATCACTGCTGGCGGGGCCGAGGGTGGCGACGATCTTGGTGGCACGGGTCATGGGGTAGTCCAGCGAGCGGAGAAGATCGAATTATCGGCGCCGGGCGCGCCGACCGGGTTACAGCGCGGTTACTTTCGCGGCGGCCGGCATTGCGGCCAGTGCCGCTCCGCCGGGCGCCGCGTTTTGGCCCGCGCCGTCCCGCAACTCTGCCGCATCCGCCACCGCCAGCGCCGTCATGTTGACCAGCCGGCGCATCGTCGCCGACGGCGTCAGGATGTGCACCGGGGCTGCCGCACCCAGCAAGATCGGGCCGATCGTCACACCGTGGCTGGCCACCACCTTGAGCACGTTGAACAGGATGTTGGCCGCGTCCAGGTTGGGCAGCACCAGCAGGTTGGCTGCGCCGGTCAGTGAATTTTGGCTGAGCGCGCCACCGCGGATCACCTCGGACAGCGCGGCATCGCCTTGCAGCTCACCGTCGCATTCAATCTCGGGTGCACGTGCCACAAACAGGTCACGCGCCGCCCGCATCCGGCGCGCCGACGCCCGCTGCGAGCTGCCGTACATCGAGTGCGACAAAAACGCCACCTTGGCCGGCATGCCGAAGCGCCGCACCTCGGCCGCGGCCATCAAGGCGATGTCGGCCAGCTCCTCGGCGCTGGGCTCTTCGTTGACGAAGGTATCGGTCAGAAACAGCGTGTGCGCGTCCAGCATCAGCGCATTCATGGTCGCCATGGTGCGGGCGCCGGCCTTTTGGCCGATGACACGGCGCACATGGTCGAGGTGCGCATCGAAGCGGCCCACCAGGCCGCACAGCATCGCGTCCACCTCGCCGCGCTTGAGCATCAGCGCGGCGATCAGCGTATTGCTGCGCCGCACCGTGGCCTTGGCGGCCTCAGGCGATACCCCGTCCCGGCCCGTCAGCTGGTGGTACAGCACCCAGTAGTCGCGAAAGCGTGGGTCGTTTTCCGGGTCGCAGACCTCGAAGTCGACGCCGGCCTGCAGCCGCAGCCCGGCCCGCGCGATGCGCATGGCAATCACCGCCGGCCGGCCGATCAGCACCGGCTTGGCCAGGCCTTCGTCCAGCACCACCTGCACCGCGCGCAGCACCCGCTCGTCCTCGCCCTCGGCGTAGACCACGCGGGTGGCCTGCTGGGCACAAGCGCTGCGCGCCGCGTCGAACACCGGCCGCATCACCATGCCGGTCTGGTAGACAAAGCGGGTGAGCTGCTGGCGGTAGGCCTCCAGGTCGGCGATCGGGCGCAGCGCCACGCCGGACTCAGCCGCCGCCCGGGCCACTGCCGGCGCGATGCGCAGGATCAGCCGCACGTCAAACGGTGTGGGGATGATGTAGTCGGGGCCGAACTTCAGCTCCTTGCCGGCGTAGGCGGCGGCCACCTCGTCACTGGGCTCGGCCTTGGCCAGCGCGGCGATCTCGCGCACGCAGGCCAGTTTCATCGCCTCGTTGATGGTGGTGGCACCGCAGTCCAGCGCGCCCCGGAAGATGTACGGGAAGCACAGGACGTTGTTGACCTGGTTCGGGTAGTCCGACCGGCCGGTGGCGACGATGCAGTCCGGGCGCGCGGCCTTGGCCAGCTCGGGCCGGATTTCGGGCTCCGGGTTGGCCAGCGCCAGGATGACGGGCTGGCGGCCCATCGCGCTGACCATCTCGCCGGTCAGCACGCCTGCCGCCGAGCAGCCCAGGAACACATCCGCACCAACAATGACTTCCGCCAGCGTGCGGGCCTCGGTGCGCTGGCAGTAACGCTGCTTGGACTCGTCGAGCGTGCCGGCGGCCACGTCGGGCCGGCCCTCGCGGATCACGCCCTTGGAGTCGCAGACAAAGACGTTGTTCAGCGTCACGCCCAGGCTGACCATCAGGTCCAGGCAGGCGATGGCCGCCGCACCCGCACCCGACACCACCAGCTTGACCTCGCCGATCTGCTTGCCCACCAGTTCGAGTGCGTTGATCAGCGCGGCCGACGAGATGATCGCGGTGCCGTGCTGGTCGTCGTGGAAGACGGGGATCTTGAGCCGCTCACGCAGCTTTTTCTCGACCAGAAAGCACTCGGGCGCCTTGATGTCTTCCAGGTTGATGCCGCCCAGCGTGGGCTCGAGCGCGGCGATGATCTCGACCAGCTTGTCAGGGTCGCGCTCGGCCAGCTCGATGTCGAAGACGTCGATGCCGGCAAACTTCTTGAACAAGCAGCCCTTGCCCTCCATCACCGGCTTGGCGGCCAGCGGGCCGATGTCGCCCAGGCCCAGCACGGCGGTGCCGTTGGTGATCACGCCGACCAGGTTGCCGCGTGAGGTGTATTCGGCTGCCAGGCTGGGGTCGCGCTCGATATCCAGGCAGGGGTAGGCCACGCCGGGTGAATAGGCCAGGCTCAGGTCGCGCTGGTTGGACAGCGGCTTGGTGGGGGTGACGGCGATCTTGCCGCGGGTGGGCGAGCGGTGGTACTCGCGGGCGGCTTCACGCAGGGCTTGCTCGGCGGGGGACAGGGGGGTGGTCATGGCGGCGTAACCTCGAACGGTAGAGACACGGTGTCGCGCCGAAGGTTACGCTCGAATTTGACCTGTCCCGTTGGGGACAACCACAAGCAGCGCCGTGGCCGCCTGAGCATTTGCCAAAGCTCAACCTGCCGCGCGCTTTTCCAGAATCTCGAAAGCCGGCAAGGTCTTGCCCTCCAGCACCTCCAGAAACGCGCCGCCGCCGGTGGAGATGTAGCCCACGTCTTTTTCGATGCCGTACTTGGCAATCGCCGCCAGCGTGTCGCCACCCCCGGCAATGGAAAAAGCCGGGCTGGCGGCGATGGCGCGGGCAATCGCCTCGGTGCCGTGTGAAAAGGCCTCGAACTCGAACACCCCGACCGGGCCGTTCCAGACGATGGTGCCGGCCACGGCCAACTGTGCGGCCAGGATGGCCGACGTTTTAGGCCCGATGTCGAGGATCAGGTCGTCGTCGGCAACGTCCGCCGCATCCTTGACCGTGGCCTCGGCGTCCGCGGCAAAGCGCTTGGCGCAGACCACGTCGACGGGGATCGGTACCGCAGCGCCGCGCGCCTTCATCTCGGCAATCACCGAGCGTGCCGCGTCCAGCAAGTCGGGCTCGGCCAGGCTCTTGCCGATCTTCAGGCCCGCCGCCAGCATGAAGGTGTTGGCGATGCCGCCGCCCACGATCAGGCCGTCCACCTTGCTGGCAAGCGCTTGCAGGATGGTCAGCTTGGTGCTGACCTTGCTGCCGGCAACGATCGCCACCAACGGGCGTTTGGGGTGGGCCAGGGCTTTGGTGATGGCGTCGATCTCGGCCGAGAGCAGCGGGCCGGCGCAGGCCATCGGCGCAAACTGGGCGATGCCGTAGGTGGTGGCCTCGGCGCGGTGGGCGGTGCCAAAGGCGTCGTTGACGTAGATGTCGCAGAGCGCGGCCATCTTGCGGGCCAGCGCCTCGTCGTTTTTCTTTTCACCCTTGTTCAGGCGGCAGTTTTCCAGCATCACGAGCTGCCCCGGCGCCACGCTGACACCATCGACCCAGTCGGCGACCAGCGGCACGCCGGCCTCAAAAGGATGGCCCAGCAACTCGCCCAAGCGCTGAGCCACCGGCGCCAGCGAGTCGGCGGGCTTGAACTCGCCCTCGGTGGGCCGGCCCAGGTGCGAGGTGACCATCACCGCCGCGCCGGCCTTCAGCGCCATCGCGATGCAGGGCACCGAGGCGCGGATACGGGAGTCTTCGGTGATCGCGCCGGCGTCGTCCTGCGGCACGTTGAGATCGGCGCGGATAAACACCCGCTGGCCCGCCACTTTGCCTTGGGACACGAGTTGGTCGAAACGGAGGATGTTCATGGGCGGCTGCGGGGGGAGGGGAGGGGTGGGAGGGAGGTGTCAGCGCTGAATTTTGGCAGATCACCAAGCCGGACCCCAGCGCAAGATCAACATCACGCCGCTGCCCGCTGCCCGCTGCGATGGTGCCCAGCACGCCGGCCGGGACGTAACGCAGCCGCGCGCCAATGCCAGGACTGCTGGCGGCACCGGCTGGCCGGGTTTGCCGCCGGGCGGTGCATTGCCGACCCATCGGCGGCTGCGTTAGAAGCCGCGGCCGCTGCCGCCGCCGTCGCTGTCGTTGTCGTCGCAGTCATCCTCGGCGGGCCCGCGCTCTTGCGGCGGCCGGGCTGCTGACTGCTCGGCGTCGGCGATGAGCTGATCAGCGGCGTCGCCGTCACCGCGGAACAGCCGATGGCCAATGCGCAGGCTGCAGCGCGGCGGCTGGCCAGCCAGGGTCAGCCGCTGCGCCAGTGCTTCGTGGACCTTGGCCACCAACGCCAGCACCCGCTGTTCGGCGCGCATGGGATCGGCACCCAGGTTGTCGCACAGCACGCCAAACCGGTCCTCGCCGAGCCAGGTCACGCTATCGCTTTTGCGCACCGCTGCTTGCAGGCCCAGGGCCGCCGCCCGCCGCAGCTTGTCGTCGGCCGGGTGCGGGGCCGGCCCGCCGCGGTCCAGGGCGTCGAGAGAGATCACCAGCAGCGCTGCCATCGAGCCCAGCCGCTGGCTGGCCTGCTGCACATGCGCAAGGCGGTCTCGCAGCAGGCGCCGGCTGGGCAGGCCGGTCAGCGGATCGTCGAACGCGAACTGGCGCATGGCTTCGGTCAGCGCCTGGCGGTGTCCGCGGCGTTGCGCTGCAGCACACCAGACCAGCACAGCCAGCACGCTCAGCGCCAGCGCGACGGCGGTGCTGTCCGATAGGCTCCAGTCCGGCATGAAATCCTGCGCTGGCAACCCGACCAGCACGACCAGCGGGACCAGCCGCAACTGGCGGTACACGCTGGTGCGGCGGCTGACATCCGGCGCTGCGGCGGTTTCGACCTCGCCCGCCAGCGGGTTCAGCGCCAGGGCTTTACGCAGCTGAGCTTGTACATCTGCGCTGCCAACGGCCGCCGGGCCCGCCAGCGCCGACGCCCATTGGCTGACCAGCGCCCCGGTCGCGGTGCGCAGGCTGGCGCTGCCGCCGTCGCCCAGGTCCGTGGCGGCCCACAGCGATTCGATCCGCTTTACCGGCAAGTCCACGCTGACCAGTCCGGCGAAGTGACCCTCGGCGCTGTGCAGGCCGCGGCTCAGCACGAGCACCCTGGGTCCGTCTGGGCCGTGGCGCAGCGGGCCGGTGAGGATCAGGCCCGAATCTGCCGTGCCGCGTGCGCGCTGGAACGCCTCGCTGTCTTGCACGCTGCCCGCGGCCGGACCCTCGCCGGTGGCCGGGTCGGGCCGCAAGCGCCATCGGCCTTGGGCGTCTGCCAGCCGCAGGTTCAGCAGGTCGGGCGCCGCGGCGGCCAGTGTGCGCAGGGCCGCTGTGGCAGCGTTGGCGCTGTCGCGGCTGTCACGGCTGTCACGGCTGTCACGGATGTCACGGCTGTCACGGATGTCGTGGCTGTCGTGGCGGTCAGGTCCGTTCGCCCCGCTGCGCCCCTGGGCGGCGGCGGCACGCAGCAGCAGGTCAGCCTGGCCCACCGCGTCGGCCACCTGGGCTTCGAGCAGGCGTGCGCGGTTGTGGGCGGCGCCGAGGGCCTGCTCATGCTGCCTGGCGTGGCCTTGCCAGACCGACAACCCCGCCAGCAGGACCAGCAGCAGCGTCACCACGGCCATGGCCAGCAACTGCGGCAGCCGGTCAGCCAGACGGCGGGCTGCGGGCAAGGTGGGGGCGGTGGGCTTGGGCATCGTCGGGTCGATCAACTATGTCACAAGGCGCAACAATGGCAGAAACGCAGCGGCCAGGGCAAGCCGGCCGCGGCCTGGTCAGCGGCAGCCGGTGCGGGCGCCGGATCATTGGCAGAGCCTGTGGGTGGCACCGAAAGGGCGGCCATGCAGGTGCACGGCCGATGCGCAGGCGCGATTGCCGCAGCAGCGCTGGATCAGCGCTGGATCAATGCCCGGACGTCGTCCTCCCAGCCCTTGAGTTTGGTGGACGCGTTTTTCCGCTGCTCGGGCGTGGTGGTGTTGTGCAGGCCGGCCAGCAGGCTGCAGTTCGACAGCATCAGCGTGCTGGCGTAGTTGCGGTAGTCGGCGCGTGGGCTTTGCACGGCGTCCTGGCCGATCCGGCGCAGGCCGGCCTGCACGGCGCCGCTGTCGCTGCCGTCGGCCTGCCACTGGCGCAGGCTTCGCACGGTGTCGGCACTGCGCAGGCTGCGCTCGTTGAGCCAGCGCTCGGGGTTGAAGGGCGAGGCCAGCAAGTCCGCCGCCAGCCGCCGGCGCTGGGTCTCGTTGAGCTTGCCGTAGATCGACTCGGCCCGGTCCAGCGCCCGCTCGTAGTTGGCTTTCTGGCGCTCGGCGGCATCGGTCTGCAGGTAGTCGACGGCGGCGTCTTTTTGCTTGCGGAGGGTCTGCCGCTCGATCTGGCGGATCTGCTCTGGCGACAGGGCACGTACCAGATCGGTCATTGCGGGCAGGGCGCGCTCGTAGGCCTGCAGCCCACGCTGCTGCCAGGCGCCGATCATGCTGCAAACCTGTGCGGGTGTGACTTTGTCTGCGGCCAGCGCGCCCATCGCTGCCAGCGCCTGGGCATAGTCAGGCAACTGGCTGGCGCGGTGCCAGGCAAACCAGTCGTCGAGTGCGGCCCTGACGCCGGGCGACTGCTCGGCATTGAAATCGGCATAACTGTCGAGCCACCAGTAGGCCAGGATCGGCCCCTGGTTGTAGCTCAGGCGCACCGCGCTGCAGGCCACGACCAGCGGCAACACGGCCACGATAATCCACCGACTCCACCGCATCGAAACAGGCTCCCAAAATGGTTCTGGACATCGTGATCATGGCCGCGGGCAAAGGCACCCGCATGAAATCCCGTCACCCCAAGGTGTTGCACCGGCTGGCCGGCAAACCCTTGCTGGCCCATGTGCTGGCCACTACCGCGACGCTGGGCCGGCACCCGACCTGGGTGATCACCGGTTTTGGTGCCGAGGCGGTGGAGTCTGCCATTGCCGGCACCGGCGTGTCGTCGGTGCGCCAGATGCCGCAGCTGGGCACGGGCCATGCAGTGGCCCAGGTGGCGCCACACCTGGGCGGCGCCGACCCGAAAGCCCAGGGCACCACGCTGATCCTGAACGGCGACGTGCCGCTGATCGAGGCTGCCACAGCGCATGCCCTGGCCGAGGCTTGCGGCGGCCAGCGCCTGGCGCTGCTGACGATCAAACTGGATGACGCCACCGGCTACGGCCGCATCCTGCGCTCGGGCGACCCCGAGGGTGGCCGGGTGCTGGGCATCGTCGAGCACAAGGACGCCACGCCCCAGCAGCGCGAGATCCACGAGGTTTACACCGGCATGATGGCTGCGCCCACCGCCGCGCTCAAGCGCTGGGTGGCGGCACTCGACAATCACAACGCCCAGGGCGAGTACTACCTGACCGACATCGTGGCCATGGCCGTGGCCGAAGGCGTGCCGGTGGTGGCCACCCATGCTGCCGACGACACCGAGGTGCTGGGCGTAAACAGCCCGCTGCAGTTGGCCGACCTGGAGCGTCGCTTTCAGCGCCGCCAGGCCGACGCGCTGCTGGAGGCCGGCGTGCGGCTGGCCGACCCGGCGCGGTTCGACCTGCGCGGCACGCTGGCCACCGGCCAGGATGTCGATATCGACGTCGGTTGTGTGTTCGAAGGCACGGTGACGCTGGGCGACGACGTGCAAATCGGCGCGCACTGCGTGATCCGCGACGCGGTGATCGGCGCCGGCAGCGTGGTCCACCCGTTCAGCCACATCGAGGGCGCCACGGTGGGCGCGGGTTGTCTGGTGGGCCCGTTTGCCCGGCTGCGGCCGGGGGCGGCGCTGGCCGAAGAGGTGCACATCGGCAACTTCGTCGAGGTCAAGAACTCCACCCTGGCGCGGGGTGCCAAGGCCAACCACCTGGCCTACCTGGGCGACGCCACGGTGGGCGAGCGTGTCAACTACGGCGCCGGCAGCATCACCGCCAACTACGACGGCGCCAACAAGCACCGCACGGTGATCGAGGCCGATGTGCACATCGGCAGCAACTGCGTGCTGATCGCGCCGGTGACCATCGGCGCCGGCGGCACGGTGGGCGGCGGCAGCACCATCAGCAAGAGCACGCCGGCCGGGCAGTTGACGGTGGCGCGCGGCAAGCAGGTGTCGCTGGCGGGCTGGACCCGGCCGGTCAAGGCGGCGAAGGGCGGGTAGCCGCGCTGGGCGGATGGCGGTCAGCCGCCTGTGGGCGCCAGGCAGGACGCGGCCAGGCACAAGTCCTCCCAGGCGCGGGCTTTTTCAGCCGGCTGGCGCAGCAGGTAGGCCGGGTGGTAGGTCACCACCAGCGGCACGCCGCGCCAGTCGTGCAGCCGGCCACGCAGCCGGCCCAGCGGCTCGCTGCTGCCCAGCAGCGCCTGCACCGCAAAACGGCCCATCGCCAGGATCACCCGGGGCTGAACCAGCGTGACCTGGCGCTCGAGGTAGGGTTGGCAGGCGGCCAATTCTTGCGGTGTCGGGTTGCGGCTGCCGGGTGGCCGGCACTTCAGGGTGTTGGCAATAAAGACCTGGCGCGCCGGGTCGGGTGGCTCGGTGGCCGCACGTGACAGGCCCAGCGCCCGCAGCATGCGGTCCAGCAACTGGCCGGACTCGCCGACAAACGGCTCACCCAGCACGTCCTCCTGCTCGCCCGGCGCTTCGCCGACGACCAGGCAGTGGGCGCGCGGGTGACCGGTGCCGAAGACGGTCTGGCGTCGGCCGTCGCACAGCGCGCAGGCGCGGCACGCGACAACCGCGCTGCGCAGCGCGGGCCAGTCCATGCGGGCCACGCCTTCGGCCGGCACCAGCGTGGCCGGCGGTGCTGGCGCCACCGCGCCGGCGGCGGGCCGGCTGGCCGCGCGGCCCGGTGGGGGGCGTTGGCGCGGTTCAGCCGGCTCGGCCGGATCGGCCGGCTCGGCCGGATCGGCGTGGCTATGCCGGTCCGCAGGCGCTGGCGGGGGCTGGGCAGGCCGGGTGGTTGTCAGGGTTCCTGCCTTGGCAGCGCCAGCCGGGTCGGTTACCGCGCCAGCGCCCGGCGCCGTCCCGGACGCGGCCGTGCCCGGTTCAGTCGCGGGCAACCACAGGCGCAGCCCCATTTCGCGCAGCATTGCCTGCTGGGTCTCAGACCACCGCATCAGGGCCTCCCGCCTGGGGTTCGGCGAGGCCGGCGGTGAGGGCTGGCCGGGCAACGTCCAGCCCGGGCAGGCCGAGGCGCAGGACCAGCGCATCCTCTCGCAGGTTGCCGTTGGCCGGGTAGTAGTTGCGCCGGTTGCCCACCTCGACAAACCCGAAGCCGCGGTACAGCGCCAGCGCCGGCAGGTTGCTGGGCCGCACCTCCAGCCACAGCGCCTGGTCGCCGCGCTGCTGGCACAGGGTCAGCAGGCGTTGCAGCATTGCGCTGCCCTGTCCGGCACGTTGTCGGGCGGGCGCGACCGTCAGGTTGAGCAGGTGGGTCTCCTCGAACCCCGGCAGGGCCACGAAGTAACCCAGCAGGCCGCCGCTGTCGTCCAGCCGCAGCTCGGCGGTGTAGCCGGCGGCCAGCGAGTCGATGAAGTTGCCGCGCGACCAGGGGTGGCTGTAGGCGGTCTGCTCCAGCAGCAGCACGCGGTCCAGGTCGGCCACCACCATGGGCTGGTGCCAGGCGGCGGGGTCTGGCCGAAGCACGGCGTTCACTGGCCCACCGCCGTGCCGGACACGCTGGCGGCGCCGGGCAATTCGGCGGGGTCGAGCGCGGTGGATCGCGTGGCCATGGCCAGGCGCTCCGCACTGGTGAAGGCGACCTTGTCGCGCAGGTACAGCGGCAGTGCCTGGTCGGCCGGCAGGCCACGCCCTTGCGCCCAGCCGGCCTGCGCCAGGCGCAACAAGGCCCCGGCGCGGTCCTGCGTGTGGGGCCACAGGGCTGCGCTGCCCGAGGGCAGGCGCCCGGCAAAGGCGGCTATGGCGCTGCCGGCCAGGCGCTGCGGCGGCGTGTCACGCCACAGCGCGGCCAGTGCAGGCAGGGTCCACAACTGCGGCGCCACGCGGATGTGCCAGCCTTGCGGGCCATGGTGGTAGGCCGCGGCATAGACCTCGTCCATCCGGGCGTCCATCGCCACCCACCAGTCCTGTTCGGACGTCGGGTCAGGGGCCGGATCGGGGTGCAGGGCGGCCGCGGCCTGGGCGCGGGCGTCCTCGGCCACGATCAGCAGGCTGTCGATAGCCAGCACCGGGGTGTCGTTGGCCAGTGCCAGGCCCTGCGTGACGGCGCAGGCGGTGCGCAAGCCGGTGAAGGCGCCAGGCCCCTGGCCGAAAGCAATGGCCTGCAGACCGGCCAGCGTGAGGCCGGCGTCCGCCAGTAACTGCATCACTGCCGGGATCAACCGGGCTGATGCCAACGGCCCGCCGGGCTCGACCGTGCAGCGGGCACCGCCCGGTGTGAGCAGTGCCACGCACAGCAGGTCGGTCGAGGTGTCGAGCGCCAGCAGGCAAGGGGTCGTCATGGTGCAGCCAGACCGCAGGCGGTTGCGCGCGGGTGCGCTGGCCCGCGGGTCAGAACGGGTTGTTGGCCGCGCGCGACGCGGCTTGCGACCCGATGCGCTGGTGGGCGTTGGGCCCGATGTGGCGGTCGCTGGCCCACAGGTGGCTGGCCGACGTGGCGTTGGCCACCAGCGTGTTGATGTTGCAGGCCAGCACCTGCGTGGCCACATCGTTGCCGGTGCCACCGTCGATGACGTTCTTGCAGGCCGTGACATTGGGGACCGACGGCGTCGTCAGGTAGGACGTCGGCTGGCGGTACATCGCCGCGACGATGTCGTCGGCCAGCACCAGGCCGTAGTTGCGGCCGTCGAAGGCAGTGGCGTCGATGCTGGTACGCAGGTAGGCGTTGAATTCGTAGCTCATGCTGGCCAGCAGTGCCATCGAGCCGGGCAGGTTCTTGTTGGCCAGGACCGCGTACGGCGACAGGCTGATGTCGGGCACGGTGAAGACCAGGCCCCGCGCGCCGGTGCCGAGCAGCGTGTTGACGACGGCCGCGGCACGGGCGCCGCGGCGCCCGGCCTCGGCAATGGCGGCCTTGTTGTTGGCGTCGGTCAGGCCGGCGGTCTTGGGCATCTGCTCGTAGATCTCGATCAGGTCGTTGATGCCGACCATGAAGGTGGCGATGTCGCCAGCGTTCAGGTCACGCTGGTTGGCCACCTGCAGCGCCACGTCCGCCACCTTCGCCAGGCGCGCCGCCCGCATGAAGGCCTTGGGCGCGATCAACAGCGGATCGCACTGTTCGAAGAAAAAGCCGTAGTACAGCGCCACGTCCTGCACGAAGATGGGCAGCACCAGGCACTTGCCGGCGGTGAGCAGGCTGCGGTCGTCGATCGTGTATTTGGCGCCGTCGTTGCTGCCGTCGTTTTCGATCACGCTGTTCTCGTCGCCAAACACAAACAGGCGGTTCGGCTTGAACGTCACGACCTGTTCGGTGCCACCACCGCAGGCCGCCAGCAGCGCTGCCGTGACGACCAGCGGGGCCAGCACCAGGGCGCCCAGGCGCCGCACATTGCAAAAGAGAGTCATCAGGGTTCCATCAATCAGTCAAGGCGCCGGCGTATCAGGTCTTGTCGGGGCGGGGGGGCATCGGTTGCGGCGAATCTGGGGTCGGTCGGGCCTGCAGTGCCCGTCAGGGTGTGGCGGCCCGGCACAGCCGGTCGGCAACACCTTCCCAGGCCGGATCGTCGTCGGGCTGCTCGACCCAGATCTCGGCCAGGCCGGCATCGTCGAACTGGCGCAGCACGGCAAAAAGTTCATGCGCGGCCTGCGCCGGATCGTCGGGCATGCGCTGCCAGTGCCGGCCCGGACCGGACCCGGCTGCGCGTCGGGAATATACCGCCAGCCCAGCGGGCAAGGTGTCTGGCCGGTGAAGTGCAACGTCCAGTGCGGCCGGCGACCACAGCCGCAGCCGTGCTGCCGGCGCATAGTGCGAGGCGAGCGTGCCAGGTGCTCGCGGCGATCCGGCGTCTGCGGCTTGCAGCGGCAGGCCCAGCACCGCCTCGATCTGCGCCCGTGTCAGCACCCCTGGGCGCAGCAGGGCGGGTGCGGCCCGGCTCAGGTCGACGATGGCGGATTCGATGCCCAGCGCGCAGTCACCGCCGTCCAGCACCCACAGGTCGGGCCCGAACTCCTGCTGCACATGGGCTGCGCGGGTCGGGCTGACATGGCCAAAACGGTTCGCGCTGGGCCCGGCCACGCCCATCACGCCCAGCGCGGCGGCCTCGCGCAGCAGCGCCTGGGCCACCGGATGCGCGGGGCAGCGCAGGCCGATGCTGTCCTGGCCGCCGGCAGCGGCGCTGGCCTGGCCGGGCCGGCGCGGCAGGATCAAGGTCAGCGGCCCCGGCCAGAAGGCCAGCGCCAGGCGACGGGCGGCGGTGGGCGGGTCGGCGGCAGGCGGGGCAGCAAACGCGCCGGAAAACGCGCCGGAAAACGCGCCGGAAAACAGGGCGGCGTGGTCCAGGTCGGCCACATGCACGATCAGCGGGTGGTCGGCGGGCCGGCCCTTGGTGGCAAAAATGGCGGCGACCGCGGCGTCGCTGTCGGCGCGGGCGCCCAGGCCGTAGACGGTTTCGGTCGGAAACGCCACCAGCCCGCCGTCGGCCAGGCGCCGGGCGGCGGCCTGGATGTCCGCCAGTTGATCGCCGCGCAGCAGGGTCATGCCGATCTCAAGGAAATGTGGCTTTGCCACTTTGCTTGACCCCTGGGGCGGGAATGACGCAGTCATTTCCTGGCGGGGCACAGAAAGCCGGCAGGCCGAGCAGCGCGGCCGCCTGCAGCGCCACCGTGCGGGCGGCCGCCGGCGACTCGGCGGTGACGGTCAGGTGGCCCATCTTGCGGCCCGGCCTTGCGTTGGCCTTGCCGTACAGGTGCAGGTGCACACCCGGCAGGGCCAGCACGTCGGCCCAGGGCGGGGTTTGCTCAGTGGCAGG
>JBBQAH010000215.1:0-3699 GCA_038316145.1 Burkholderiales bacterium | reverse complement strand
GGCCTGGCACGAGGCGGCCCGCCTGCTGGCCGCGGACATGGACGCGCTGATGATCGACCACACCGGCCGGCCGATCACCTTGCATGCGTTTGCCAACATCGGCGAGGACCTGGCCAAGCTCTATGTCAAGCTCGCCTCGCGTGACCTGGCGGCAGGGTCGGCGGTGGCGCGGCGCTTGTTCAGCTGATCCGGCGGGCGTGGCGCCTCGGTCGGCTCGGCGTCCGGCTCCGGCTCGGCCTGCGCCGCGTCAATCTGCCATAGGCTGGTTGGCCCGCCAGGCGGCACACAGCCGCACCGCCTCCAGGCTTTGTGCCAACGCCCGCCGCCCGCCGGGGTAGCGTGCGGCATGCGGCGCAAACACGGCGTCGATTTGCGCCGCATCACCCGGGCTGCAGGCGCGGTTGAAGTAGCCCGGCAGCCAGGCCGGCTCGTCGGGCCCCAGGCGTGCCGCCAGCGCGGCATGCTGCTGCTGCACAAACTGCAGCAGGCCGTTGCGCAGCAGCGGGTCGGCGTTGTGGGCCGACATCACCGGCCCCTGCACCTCGCGCACGTCCAGGCTGGCATCCAGCAGCAGGGCGCGCGCTCGGCCGGCCAGCGCCGCTGACCGGAACGCGCCCAGCGCGGCCAGCAGGTCGCGCCGCTCGGTGCGGTTGCTGCTGCGGGCCAGCGCGGCACGCAGCGCGTCGAACAAATCGGCATCACCGTCCAGCGCGGCACTGCGCAGCACGGCGCCGCGCAGCGCAGCGTCCAGGCTGCGGGGGTCGGCCAGCCAGCGACCGGTCAGGGCGCGGGCCTCGGTGCGCAGGCTGGCATCAGTGCCCAGGTCGGCCAGCGCCGGCACCAGGTCGGCACGCAGCAGGCGGGTGTCGTCGGTATCACTCACCCGGGGCTGCCAACCCAGTGCCCGGCCCCGGTCGCCGACCGCCCGTTGCCAGCGCGCCGCATAGGCCGCTACCTGGGCCGGTTGCGTGGCATCGACCAGCGGCCGGGCGGCGCGCAGCAAGGCCAGGGCCTGCTCGACGACACGCCGGTCCGGGTGGGCGGCCTGGGCCTCGGCCAGCGCCAGCATGGCAGCAGCGCTCAGGTCGCCGGCTTCGGACAGGCCGCGCGCATCGTCCAGCCCGGCCAGGCGCTCGGCCACCGGCAGGTCGGGCCGGGCCATCAGCGCGGCCATCAAGGGTGCCGGGTAGGCCGCGCGGTAGTAGCCCAGCCCGCCGGTGTTGGCCTGCACCCAGGCGGGGCAGTCGGCATCGGGCAGTGCCAGCGTGGCGACCGCGCTGTCCAGCAGCAGCCGGGTGGTGCCGGCGGGCGTGCGGATCAGCATCGGCACCTGCCAGCTGGCTGCGGGCAAGGCATCAGGCGCGGCGGCGGGCGCGTCACCGCGCACACCCCTGGCAGCCAACGAGCCCAGCGCCAGCAGACGCGACTGCGACAGCCGCAGCCGCGGCGGGCCGTCACTGCACAGCAGCTCGACGGCGATGCGCGGGATGCCGGGCTGGTGGGTGAAGCTGCGCAGCGCGGCGGGCAGCGTGCTGTCCTCCACCGCAAGCGCAGCGGCAAAGTCGTCGCCGGTGGCATGGCCCCAGGCGTGGCGGGCCATGTAGCGGCGCACCCCCGCCTGGAACCGGTCCGGCCCCAGCCACTGCTCGAACATCGCCAGCACCACCTGGCCTTTCTGGTAGGTGATGCTGTCCCAGACATTGGCCAGTTCGTCGCCGTTGCGCACCGGCTCGGCAATGCGGCGCGTCGAGACCAGGCGGTCGGTGCGCATCGCCTGGGCGCGTGACCGCTGCACGGCGGTGTCCCAGCCCCAGGCCGGCATCAGCTCGGCAGTGACGCGGTCGCCCATCCAGGACGCAAACGACTCGTTCAACCACAGGTCGTCCCACCAGGCCATCGTCACCAGGTTGCCAAACCACTGGTGCGCCAGCTCGTGCGCCGCAAGCGCCACGTAGTTGCGCTGGAAGCGCTGCGTCACTTCTGCCGCCGGCGCCAGCAGCAGCGCCGACGCGTAGGTCACCAGGCCGGCATGCTCCATCGCGCCAAAGTTCACCGTCACCGGGATCGCCAGGCTGTCCAGCTTGGGATAAGGGTGCGGCAGGCCGAAGTAGGCCTCCAGCCGCTCGACGATCGGGCCGGTGACGCTGGCGGCGTAGCTGGCATCCAGCCCGCGGCCGGCGGGTGCGAGGAAGCGCATCGGCGTCTGGCTGGTCGGGCCGGTGTTGCCGGCCTCGAGCACGTCGAACTCGCCCACCGCGAAGGCCAGCAGGTAGCTGGGCAGCGGCGGGGTGGTGGCAAAACGCACCGTCTTCCAGCCGGCGTCGGTCGGGGTTTCACTGACCACCGGCATGTTGGAGGCGGCGGTGAGCGCCTGCGGCACGGTCAGGCTCAGGGTCCAGGGCACTTTCCAGCCGGGCTCGTCGAACAGCGGAAATGCCTGCCGAGCGTGGGTCGATTCAAATTGCGTCAACGCATACCAGCGGCCCGCGTCCTGCTGGCGGAACAGGCCGGTGACCGCCTTGTCCTGCAGCGTGCCGGTAAACCGCAGCGCCAGCCGGGCCGGGCCGGGCGCCAACGGGCGGGCAAAGTCCAGCGCGATGTTCTCGGCGTCCAGCCGGCGGACCTTGGCGTCCAGCCGCCGGGCGCCTTGCTCCAGCCAGGCGTGCGGCACCTGCAGGTCCTTGGCATGCAGGCGCAAGGTGGTGGTGGGCTTGCGCAGCTGCAGGTCGATCTCGACCTGGCCGCTGTGGCGGGGCTGGGCCGGGTCCAGTGTCAGCGCCAGGCTGTAGGCCTGGGGCACGACATCGGGGCTCAGGCGCATCGGCAACACCGGTATCGGTGAAGGCGCGGGCGCGGGGCGCCGCACCGGCTTGCTCCAGGCCGTGCCCAGCCCTGAGGCCAGGACCAGGAACAGGCAGACGCCTTGGATCAGGCGGCGCAGCCGGATGGGCAGGGGTGGGGTCATGGCGTCGGATCGGGCACGGCAAAATCGGCCCACTCTACACGCCGGCGGTTGGCGCAGCACAGCACAGGGCGGGCCAGGGCGGCCGGCCTGGACCAGGCCTGCCCGCCGGGGCCCAGGCCAGCCGTCCTACACTCGCGGCCACCATGGCCGACCTGTTACTGCCCCCCGCCGATCTGCCGCCTGCGGCGCGTGCTGATGCCTTGCGCAAGCTACTTGTGCACCACGCGCAGTGCTACTACACGCTGGATGCGCCACAGATTCCCGACGCCGAGTACGACCTGTTGTTCCAGGCGCTGCAGGCGATCGAGGCGGCGCACCCGGACCTGCTGACCGCTGATTCACCCACCCAGCGGGTGATCGGCCAGGTGCTGCCCGGTTTTGCGACAGTGCGCCATGCGGTGGCGATGCTCAGCATCCGCACCGAGACCGACACCGAAGCCAGCGGCGCCGAGGCTTTTGATGCCCGCGTGCGGCGCGAGCTGGAACTGGGTCCCGAAGCACCCCCGGTCGAGTACAGCGCCGAGCTCAAGTTCGACGGCCTGGCGATAAACCTGCGCTACGCGCACGGTCTGCTGGTGCAGGCCGCGACAAGAGGCGACGGCGAGACCGGCGAGGACGTGACGCAGAACATCCGCACGGTGCGCGGCCGGGCCGGTGCCGGTGGTGCGATCCCGCTGCGGCTGCTGGGCTGCGATGCCGAGGTGCTGGAGGTGCGCGGTGAGGTTTACTTGCGG
>JBBQAH010000001.1:0-84915 GCA_038316145.1 Burkholderiales bacterium | reverse complement strand
CAGCACGGTAGCCAGCGTCAGGGCCTGCAGCGGCTGACGCCAGGCACGGTTCAGGGCGGCGACCATCATTCGACCCGGCTGTCGATGCGGTTGCCGTTGTTGTCCACGCCGACGATGCGCAACGGCCCGGCCGGGGCTTTGCTGAACTCGAACGAGAACACCGGGTTTTCACTGACCGGCTCGAAGGTCTGGATGCGCAGCAGCTCGCGGTCAGCGGCATCACGCACCGCCAGCTTGCTGACAAAAAACGCCGGAATGCCGCCGACCAGGCCGGTGTCCATCGGGTGCATGATGCGCACCCGCAGGCGGGCGCTGCTGTCGCCACCCGGCAAGGCCGAGGCGTAGATGCGGCCACTGACCTGGCCCAGCGTCTGGGTCCAGCTGCCGTCCGCGCGTGAGCCGCCCGCCACGGTGCAGCCACCACCGGCCGAGTCGACCCAGGTGCCGCCGACATGCCAGAGTCCGTCGGCGGTCTGCGCCAATGCGCGTACCGGTGACGCCTGCTCGAGCTTGAAGCGAAAGCTCACCGCCGGCAATGCCGCCACCGGCTGCAGCTCCAGCACCTTGCGGATCGGGTTGCGGTCGACCAGCACGATCAGGCGCTGCACGCCGGCCAAGTCGACGGCCACCGTGATCGGCACGTTCATCGGGTCCTCGGCAAAGGCCGGCCCCTGCACCCGCACCCGCGCATCGAACTGGGTGCGGGCAGCGGCACCCAAAAACTCCTTGCGCAACTCGGGCCACTGGAAGGACTGGAACGGGTCGCCTTCAAACGGGTCGGCCTTGGGTGGTGGCAATCCTGCGGCCGGGCGGGCCGATGGGCCGGCCGTATAGGCGACGCCGGGCGACCCGCCTGCCGCGAGTGCCATCGAGCGCATCAACCAATCGCGTCGTTGCATCACCCGGTCACCAGCGGTGCAGCCAGCGCAGCGAGACCAGGCCGGCGCGTGGCGAGCCCGGCTCGAAAAAACGCTGGTTGCCGTCGTTGACGATCACGCTGCCGGCGTAGGCGCGGTCGAACAGGTTGTCGATGCGGGCCAGCGCCTCGATCGAGTCGGTGGAGCTCAGCGGCAGGCTGGCGCTCCAGCGCAGGTTGGCCAGCGCATAACCGGCGGCGGCGGCGGTGTTGGTGTCGTTGGCCAGCGTGCGTGCGACCGCGCGCCATTCGACCGCCAGCTCACCCGCGTAACGGGCCAGATCGCCGCCCAGCATGGCAGCCGGCCGCCAGGCCGCCTCGGCCCAGCCGGAAGACTTCTGGGTGCCCGAAATACCGTTGCCGGCCGCCACCGGCACGGTGGGCTTGATGCAGGGCGTGGCGGTGCAGGTCAGGAAAGCGTCGCGGTAAGTGGCGTCCAGCCAACTGGCGGCCGCTTGCAGGCGCAGGCTGGGGCTGATCCGCCAGGCGGCTGACAACTCGGCGCCGCGGCGCTGGGTGCGACCGACGTTCTGGAACACCGAGCGTCCGCTGCTGTTGCTCAGCACGCCGATCTCGTTTTCGGTGTCAACCGAAAACAGCGCCAGGTCGGCCTCGACCGGCCCACCGCGCCACTTGCTGCCCAGCTCGATCTGCCGGCTCGTCTGGCCCTTCAACAGGGTGTTGAAACCACCGGCGCCATCGGCCCTGTAGGCCAGCTCACCCAGCGTAGGCGACTCGAAGCCGCGCGCCGCGCTGGCATGCAAGGACCATCCGGGCGTCGGCGTCCAGCGCAGCCCCAGCACCGGGTTGGTGTACGAATAGGCCAGCGACCCCGAGTCGTTGCCGTTGACGCCGACGATGTAGTGGTCGTCGGTGCTCATCTCCACGCGCCCGCTGCGCACACCGCCGGTCAGGTTCCAGTCGGGCGCCAGCGGCGCGCTGGCTTGCAGGAAGCCCTCGGTCGTGGTGGCCTGGTTGGTCTCGTCGCGGCGCAATTTGCCGGTCACGCCCAGCGATGTGGGTGCGGCCGCAGGGCCGGTGAAGTTCTCGTAACCGCGCCGGTCGTCTTTCTGGCGCTCGCGATTCAAGCCCATGACCAGGTCGGTTTCGCCCAGGCGCAGCGTCAGTTTGCCTTCGATACCGCTGAAGGCCCGGTCGAAATCGACCACACCACCGCCGTGCTTGGCCGAGTTGGGATTGGCCGGGTTGGACTGGGTCAGCGGCGCAATCGACTGCCACTGCGTCACCCCGCGGCTGCCGCTGTAGGCGGTCAGCTCGCTCTGGCGCAGCAGACCCGATTCACCAAAGTCATGGCGCCAGTTCACGCCGGCCTGGGTCTGGTGGATCTCTTTGCGGGTGTTGTACTTGGTGGCGTCGCCGTCGGTGCTGCGCGGGTTGGCCTCGAAGTCAGCCTGCCTCAGGCCCAGCGGGTCTTGGGCGCGCTGGCCGTGGTCGGATGCCAGCAAGGTCACCTTGTCGGACCCACCCTGCCAGCCCAGCCGCACATTGCCCAGCGTGCGGTGCGCCGCGCTTCGTGGGCGAAACCCCTCGACATCGGTGTCGGCGTAGCTGGCACGCAGGTCAAACCCATTGCCCAGCGGCGAGGCCACGCTGACCCGGCCCTGGCGCAGGCCAAAACTGCCGGCATCCAGCGACACCTCGGTCTGGGCCCGTGTAACCGGTGCGGTGAACAGCGCGATCACACCGCCCGAGCTGTTGCCGTACAGCACCGAAAAAGGCCCGCGCAAGACCTCGATGCGCTGGGCGCCGGCCAGGTCGAAATGCGCCACCTGGCCTTGCCCGTCGGGCATCGTGGCGGGGATGCCATCGGCGTACAGCCGAAGCCCGCGCACGCCAAAAGCCGCCCGGGCGCCAAAACCGCGCGAGCTGATCTGCAGGTCCTGCGCGTAGTTGTTGCGGTTGTTGACCATCACGCCCGGCACGCGCGCCATCACCTCCGACAAATTGACCATCGCGCCGGCGTCGCGCAGCGCCGACGCATCGATCGCGGTGATTGCAAAGGGTGCATCCAGCACCCGCTGGGCCCGCGCCGAACCGGTGACCACCACCTCGCCCGAGACTTCTGCTGGCTGGGCGAGGACGGTCTGCGGCGGCCAAGCCAACAAGCAAGCCAAAGCCAAAGGCGCCGGCAAAAATGGGTATTTCTTGGAAACAGGCAAGTACACAGTGGACCGATCGGGGCTTGGGTAGATCAACGGACGGGATGCATGACGAGGAAACGACGCGCTAAACCCTGAACCCGTATCAGACCTCCGGGACCGTCCAGTTCCAAGCCCACGTTTTCCCGTGCGGTGCTTCAAATCGGATCAATCACTTGCGGCATTTGGTATCGTCGCAGGCGAGGGATAAAAAATGACGAATCTGGAGTTTCCCGCGCGGCCGGCGTTGTGGTGCAGTCCGAACACCCCGACATCATGACCCGAATCTATTTGGTGGATGACCAACTGCTGCTGCGCGACGGCCTGCATGCGTTGCTGGAAACCGCAGGGCACCAAGTGGTAGGTGAAAGCAGTGACCCGACCCACGCCGTTGTAGAAGCGCAACAGCAACAGGCCCAGGTGATGCTGCTGGATCTGGGCCTGGGCGAGCGCTCCGGCTTCGAGGTGCTGCACGAGCTGAAACGTCGGGACTCACCCGTGAAGGCACTGGTGGTGACGATGTCGGCCCAGCCCCGACATGTGGCTGAAGCGGTGCGCATGGGCGCGGCCGGCTATGTGCTGAAGGATTCCGGTGCGGGCGAACTGCTGCTGGCGATCGACGCGGTGGCCGCTGGCCGTCGCTTCTTCGGCCCCCAAGTGGCCGATCTGGCGTTTAAGGCCCTGACCCAGGACACGCCTTCGGACCCGTTTTCCATCCTGTCGCCGCGTGAGCGGCAGATCGTCACGATGGTCGTCAACGGCTTGAGCAGCTCGGCCATCGGCGGGCAATTGCACCTGTCGCCCAAGACGGTGGACACCTACCGCAGCCGCATCATGGCCAAGCTGGGCGTGACGGGCGTGACCTCGCTGGTACGGCTGGCGGTGCGTGAGGGGCTGGTCGAGAAGTAAGCCGGTCGGGCCGACTGCATCGCCCAATCACCCGCGGTGATACCCCGCTACACCGCGCAGCTGCGAAACCCGACAAACCCCTCGTCGTATCCGGGCGCTGCGTAGCGCCTGGCCTGGCCATGGCGCAGGCGTGCGCTGCCCCAGGCCGATGCCCCGCGCAGCACCCGCCAGCCCGCGCTGTCGTTGCCGGCCACAGGCAGGGCGTCCAGTGCGGCCGGACCGTCCTGACTGCCCGGGAACGGGGCGGCAGGGTCGGCCACCCATTCGAGCACCTCACCCCACACAAAGCCGCGTGCACTGGCGCTGATGGCGGCCAGGGTCCATTCGGCCTCGCTGGGCAGGCGCCGACCGGCCCAACGGCACCAGGCCGCGGCCTCGAAAGCGCTGATGTGCAGCACCGCCTGGGCCAGCGGCAGACGTTGCAGCCGCCCCTGGCGCCTGGCCAGCACACCACCCGTCATCTGCTCGACGTAACGCGGCGCACGCCGGGCGCTGGATTCCAGCATCGCCCACCCCGCGTCGGTCCACCAGCGGCGGTCGTCATAGCCACCGTCGTCGACAAACTCGGCAAATTGCGACCAGCTGACCGGCTGGGCATCGATCTCGAACTCGGGCACCCGCACCGGGTGGGCCCACTTTTCAGCGTCCGGCACCGCCCCGCCGCGGGGTGAGCCGAGCTGGACCACCTGCCCAGGCAGCCACATGGCGTCGCGTTGGCCGCGGCTGGGCAACTCGGGCCACAAGCCCGATGCCGCCAAGGCCTGGTGGCGCTCTGGCCCCAAGTCCAGCGCCTGCACCAGCACGGCGAGTGCCTCGCCCAGCCGGTCCTCGTGCCACAGCGCCTGGCGGAAGACATGCAGCGCGTCGTCACCTGTTGCGGCCTTGTCCAGCAGCTCCAGCGTGGTGTCGAGCGTGCCCGCCAGGTAGGCCTGCAGGTCGGCGGGGTCGGGCGGCGCTTGCTGCCAGCGCTGGGCACGGTGGCTGGCCAAGGGGTCGAACCAGGCATCGGCCCGCGGCTCGACCGATGCCAGCCGCAAGCCTGCCGGGTCAGCAGCCTCACCCCTGCCGCGCTGCACATGGCGAGCGATCCAATGCTCCTGGAACCATGCGGCCTGGCCGGCCAGCCACCACGGCGGATCAAAACTGTCCAGACCGGCCGGTAGCGGCAGGCCGTCAAAGGCGGCCAGCCAGCCGAGTGTGCGGGTGCGTGCATCCATCAGCGCCAGCGACAGCAGCCCAGCGCCGGCCTGGCGCATGGCCTGTGCGTCCTGCACCCGGGCGTCGATCAGGCCGGTGCTCATCGCTTTGGGTGGCCTGCGGCCGGACAGGCGGGTTGAGGGCCAGGCATCGCAGCCGGCCGGTCAATCGTTGACGGCGGGCCTGACCAGCATCAGCGCTGGGCCAAAACGCTTGCGCACCGCCGCTTCGATGCCGGCGGCATCCAGCCCGAGGCCGGCCAGCAGCTTGGACACCTCACCGTGCTCGATGAACTCATCGGGCAGGCCCAGGTGCAGCAAGGGCACAAACAGGCCGGCTGCGGCCAGGCATTCGCCCACCGCGCTGCCGGCGCCACCGGCGATGCAGCCCTCTTCGACCGTGACCACGGCATCGTGGCTGCGCGCCAGCTCGGCCACCAGCGCGGCATCGATCGGCTTGGCAAAGCGCATGTTGGCCACGCTGGCGTCGAGCCTTTCTGCCGCCGCCAGTGCCGGATGCAACAGCGTGCCAAACGCCAGTATCGCGATGCGCTTGCCCTGGCCGGCCAGCACCGAGGTCTGTCGGCGCATCTCGCCGCGGCCCCACGGCAGCTCGGTCAGTGCCACGTCAATCGCCTTGCCGATGCCCGCGCCGCGTGGGTAGCGCACCGCCACCGGATGGTTCTGCCGGAAGGCGGTGGTCAGCGCCTTGCGGCATTCGTCCTCGTCGGACGGCGTGATCACGCTGACGTTCGGGATGCAGCGCAGGAAGGCGATGTCGTAGGCCCCGGCATGGGTGGCGCCATCGGCCCCCACCAGGCCGGCACGGTCGAGTGCAAACACCACCGGCAGGTTCTGCAGCGCCACGTCGTGGATCAGCTGGTCGTAGCCGCGTTGCAAGAAGGTGGAGTAGATCGCCACGACGGGCTTGAGCCCCTCGCAGGCCAGGCCGGCGGCAAAGGTGACGGCATGCTGCTCGGCGATGCCGACATCGTGATAGCGATTGGGAAACCGCTGCTCGAACTCGACCATGCCTGAGCCCTCGCGCATCGCCGGCGTGATCGCCACCAGCCGGTCGTCGGCGGCGGCCATGTCGCACAGCCACTGGCCGAAGACCTGGGTAAAGGTGGTCTTGGGCGCCGTGGTGGGCTTTTGCAGGCCGACCGCCGGATCGAACTTGCTCGGACCGTGGTAGTTGACCGGGTCGTTTTCAGCCAGCTTGTAGCCATAACCCTTCTTGGTGACCACATGCAGAAACTGCGGTCCCTTGCGGTCACGCAGGTTCTCCAGCGTCGGGATCAGCGACTCGAGGTCGTGGCCGTCGATCGGCCCGACATAGGTGAAACCGAGTTCCTCGAAGATGGTGCCGGGCACGACCATGCCCTTGGTGTGCTCCTCGAAGCGGCGGGCAAATTCATACAGCGGGGTGTTCTTGAGCACGCTCTTTGCGCCCTCGCGGGCCGCGCTGTAGAAGTTGCCGCTCATCAGCCGGGCCAGATGCTTGTTCAAGGCGCCTACCGGCGGGCTGATCGACATGTCGTTGTCGTTCAGGATCACCAGCAGGTCGGCCGGGCCCACGCCATGCGGCGCACCGGCATGGTTCAGCGCCTCGAAGGCCATGCCGCCGGTCAGCGCGCTGTCGCCGATCACCGCCACCGCGCGGCGCCGCTCACCCTTCAACTTGGCGGCCTGCGCCATGCCCAGCGCGGCCGAGATCGAGGTCGACGAGTGCCCCGTGCCGAAGGTGTCGTACTCGCTCTCGCTGCGGCGCGGAAAGCCACTGATGCCGCCCTGCTGCTTGAGCGTGGCCATCGCCTCGCGCCGGCCGGTCAGTATCTTGTGCGGATAGGTCTGGTGGCCCACGTCCCAGACGATGCGGTCGTGCGGGGTGTTGAAGACATAGTGCAGCGCCACCGTCAACTCGACCGTACCGAGGTTGGACGACAGGTGGCCACCGGTCTTGCTGACGCTGCTGAGCACAAAGCTGCGCAGCTCAGCCGCCAGTCGGCCCAGGTCAGCGCGCGACAGGCGGCGCAGGTCGGCCGGGGAATTGATGGTGTCGAGCAGGGACGTGGGCATCGGGTAGGGGCGGTTCAGATCACGGTTCAAATCACGGCGTGCGGTTCAGCTTTCGCGCTCGACCACCATGTCGGCCAGCATGTGCAGGTGGCTGGCACCCGGCAGGTGGCTGCGCGACAGCGCGTCCAGCGCCTGGGCATGCAAGGCGCGAGCCTGACGCCTGGCCTCGACCAGGCCGAGCACGGTGACGTAGGTGGGCTTGTTGGCGTGCAAGTCCTTGCCGGCGGTCTTGCCCAGCTTGTCGGAGCCTTGCGTCACGTCCAGGATGTCATCGACCACCTGGAAAGCCAGGCCGAGCGCGGCCCCAAACTCGGCCAGCGCGGCCCACGCGGCCGGGCTGCACCCACCGCAGACTGCGCCCATCAGCACGCTGGCCTGCAGCAAGGCGCCGGTCTTGCGGCGGTGCATGTCGCGCAGGCAGTGCTCGTCGATCGGCTTGCCGACGCTGGCCAGATCAATCGCCTGACCGCCGGCCATGCCGGCATGCCCGGCGGCCCGTGCCAGCAGCGCACAAAGGCGGGCTTGCAAGGCCGGCGACACCCCGTCGTCGGGGGTCAGCACGTCAAAGGCCAGCGCCTGCATGGCATCGCCGGCCAGCATGGCGACGGCTTCGCCGAACTGCACATGCACCGTGGGCTTGCCGCGGCGCAGCACGTCGTTGTCCATGCAGGGCATGTCGTCGTGCACCAGCGAATAAGCGTGGATCAGCTCTACCGCCACCGCGGCGCGCAAGGCGGCATCGGCGTCGCCGTCCACCGCCTCGCAGGCGGCGCGCACCAGCAACGGCCGCAAGCGCTTGCCGCCGTCGAGCACGCCGTAGCGCATGGCATCACCCAGGCCCGCCGGCGCGTTGCCAGGCACCCACAGCGACAAGGCCTGCTCGACCCGCGCCAATTCGTCGCGCACCCAAATGTCAAAAGCCGCTGTGGTCACGGCGCGACCCAGTCCTTGAGCTGGCCGTCTTCGAGCACCTTGACCTGGGCCTCGACCGCTTGCAGGCGGTCACGGCAGAACGCCAGCAACTGGGCGCCGCGGCGGTAGTTGTCGAGCAGGGTGTCGAGTGGCAGCTTGCTGCCCTCCATGGCCTGCACCAGACGCTCCAGCTCGGCCAATGCGTCTTCATAGCGTTCGGGCACAGCGGCGGTAGGCGAGGAAAGTGACATGGGCGGCACGAGGAAAACGGCGCAGATTAGACCGAAGCCGATGATTTTAGTCGGCTGATGTCGCGGCGCGGCCACAGCCCTTGGCTACAATTGGGGGATCGGCCACCCCTGGGTGGCCGTTTTCATCAGCATTGATCATGCCCATCCGCGGGGCCACCGGGTGGGGGGTTGAGACATCCTTTGTGGAGATCCTGGGGATCATGTCGAACCTGAGCACTCGTCTCGAAGCTCTTGCGCGCACCCGTCTTGACGACGTGTCGGCCCGCTCGCAACTCTCCGTCACCACCTATTTTTCGGATGAACTGTTCCGTCGCGAGATGGAGCTGATCTACCAGCATGGGCCCCGTTACCTGGGGCACGAACTGGCAGTGCCCGAAGTGGGTGATTTTTACGCCCTGCCGCAAGAGGGCGAGGGCCGCGCCTTGGTGCGCACGGCGCAGGGCGTGGAGCTGATCTCCAATGTCTGCCGGCACCGCCAGGCGCTGATGCTGCAAGGCCGGGGCCACAGCACAGGCCAGATCGTTTGCCCGCTGCACCGCTGGACCTACGACCTCAAAGGCAAGCTGCTGGGCGCGCCGCTGTTTGACCACGACCCCTGCCTGCACCTCAACAACTACCCCACGCGCAGCTGGAACGGCATGGTGTTCGAGGACAACGGCCGGGATATCGAGGCCGAGCTGGGCCGCGTGGGGCCACGCGCCGACCTCGATTTTTCGGGCTATGTGCTCGACAAGGTGCACCTGCACGAGTGCAACTACAACTGGAAGACCTTCATCGAGGTCTACCTGGAGGACTACCACGTCGGCCCGTTCCACCCGGGGCTGGGCCGGTTTGTCAGCTGCGACGACCTGAAATGGGAGTTCAGCCGACACCACTCGGTGCAGACCGTGGGCATCAATGATTCGCTGCGCCAGGCCGGCTCACCGGCCTACAAACGCTGGCACGAGGCGGTGCTGGCGCTGGGCAATGGCGCGCCGCCCAAGCAAGGCGCGATCTGGCTGACCTACTACCCGAACATCATGGTCGAGTGGTACCCGCATGTGCTGGTGGTCTCGACGCTCTACCCCAAGGGGCCGCAGAAGACGGTCAACATGGTGGAGTTCTACTACCCCGAGGAGATCGCCGCTTTCGAGCGTGAGTTCATCGAGGCCGAGCAGGCCGCCTACATGGAGACTTGCGTCGAGGACGACGAGATCGCGCTGCGCATGGACGCCGGCCGCAAGGCACTGATGGAGCGCGGCGACGACGAGGCCGGGCCCTACCAAAGCCCGATGGAGGACGGCATGCAGCACTTCCACGAGTGGTACCGGCGGGTGATGGGCATGGGCCGTGCGCCCTGGTAGGCCGCAGTCTTCCGCAAACTGACGTGACAAGGGCCGCTTTTGCGGCCCTTTCTGTTGGCAAGACCGGCAGCGCCGGTCAACTCAGGATCACTTCTGGAGGACCCAGGCGCCCTTTTCAATCTTGACCATCACGCGGGCGCGCTGGTCCAGGCCGTTGTGGTCGGCGGCCGACATGTTGAAGGTGCCGTGGGTGCCGACCACCTCCTTGGTGGCCTCCAGCGCGTTGCGCAATGCGACGCGGAACTCTGGCGTGCCGGGTTGGGCCTTCTTGCCCACCGCCGCAACTGCGGCCTGGATCACCAAGCGGGCGTCCCAGGCATGCGCGCCAAAAGTGGACACCGAGCCCTTGCCGAACTTGGCTTCGTAAGCGGCGGTGTAATCCAGGCCAGCCTTGCGTGACGCGTTAGTGGCCGGCAGTTGCGCGGCCACCAGTACCGGGCCG
Source organism: Burkholderiales bacterium (assembly GCA_038316145.1). Taxonomy (GTDB): domain Bacteria; phylum Pseudomonadota; class Gammaproteobacteria; order Burkholderiales; family Burkholderiaceae_C; genus Pseudaquabacterium. The sequence continues at coordinate 74,708 of JBBQAH010000001.1, read as the reverse complement.
GCCGGCAGGAAGGTGCCCTCGCCGTCCGCGCCCACCACCCGCAGGAAGTCGGCATTGGCCACGCCGTGGGTCTGGTACATCGCGCCCTTGAAGCCCCGCTCCTTGAGGGTGCGCTGCGGCAGCGCGGCCGGTGTGCCCGAGCCGGCCACCAGCACCGCCTGCGGGTTGGCGCCCATCAGCTTGAGCACCTGGCCGGTGACCGACGCGTCGTTGCGGTTGAAGCGCTCGCTGGCGACCACGCTGATGCCCTTGATGGCGGCGGCCTTGCCGAATTCTTGCGACCAGCCCTCGCCGTAGGCGTCGGCAAAACCGATGAAACCCACGGTCTTGACGCCTTGAGCGGCCATGTGCTGGGCAATTGCCAGCGCCATCATGATGTCGTTTTGCGGCGTCTTGAAGACCCACCGGCGCTTGGCGTCCATCGGCTCGACCACCCTGGACGAAGCCGCCAGCGAGACCATCGGGGTCTGGTTCTCGGACACCACGTCCAGCATCGCCAGCGAGTTGGGCGTGGTGGTGCTGCCCAGGATCACGTCGACCTTGCTCTCGGTGATCAAGCGCCGCGCATTGGCCACCGCCGCGGTGGTGTCCGAGGCGTCGTCGAGCACGATGTAGTTGACCTTGTGGCCGGCCATGGTGCGCGGCATCAGCTCGATGGTGTTTTTCTCGGGGATGCCAAGCGAGGCGGCCGGGCCGGTGGCCGACAGCGTGACGCCAATCGTCAGGTCGGCATGCGCCGCCAGGGCCAGCGAGGCCAGCACGGCGGCGACGGCCCCGGCTTGCAGGGTGCGAATCAATTTCATGGGGTAGTTCTCCAGGGTCTGGCGTTCGGTTCATTGACCGACCGGTCGGTCGATTTTAAGAGCAGCGTCAAACCCGACGCAAGCAACTATGGGGCAGGGAAAGTCCGGATGTGCGCCGGCGGGCGTTCCGATCCCAAAACCAGACATCCCGCCACAACTTCCTGATCAGCGCCCCGCCACCTTGCGCAGCAACTCGATCAGCATCGCGTGCTCGGCCCGGCTGAGACGGTCGTGCAAGCCCTGCGCCATCGGCAAGGCGGCGGCGGCACCGGCCTGGGCAATGTGTTGGCCGTCGTCGGTCAGGACCACGTTTTGTGAGCGGCGGTCCACCTGGCTGCGCTCGCGGCGCAGCAGGCCCCGCGCTTGCATCCGGTCCAGCAGCAGGGTCAGGTTGGGCGCCGACAGCACCAGCGCCTGGGCCAGCTTTTTGGGTGACAGCGGGCCGTTGGCCAGGACCAGCATCAGCAGCGAATACTCGACCTTGCGCAGACCGAAGGGCTGGCCGACATGGCGCTCGAACAGGCTGACGGTGGTGACCGAGGCCTGCGCGATGTGGTAACCCAGCACGTCGCTCAGGGGGCCGAGCGACAGCACCGCTGCAGCGCCGGGGGCGCGCTCGGCGGACGCGTCCGGCGGCGGCGTCCGGTCACGCGCCATGCCGGGCCGCCCAGGTCAGGGGTGCGGCCAGCACCCGGATCAACGCCAACAGCCTGTCGGCCACCGGTACCGGGTAGAAGCCCATCGTCAGGTCACCACGGGCAGCGGGTCAGGTGGCCTTGCGCGCCGCGCCGAGGTAGGTCTCGATCACGCGCGGGTCACCGGCCAGGTCGGACGCCGGGCCGTGCAGCGCAATCGCGCCGGTCTCCAGCACATAGCCGTGGTCGGCCACCTCCAGCGCGGCGCGGGCGTTTTGCTCGATCAGCAGGATGGAGACGCCTTGATCGCGCAGCTGCACGATGATGCGGAAGATCTCGCGCACGATCAACGGCGCCAGACCCAGGCTGGGCTCGTCGAGCATCAACAGCTTGGGCCCCGACATCAGCGCCCGGCCCACCGCCAGCATCTGGCGTTCGCCGCCCGACAAGGTGCCGGCGAGTTGCAAACGCCGCTCTTTGAGGCGCGGGAACAGGGTGTAGACGCGCTCGATCTCATTGCGCCAGTTCGGCACGCGCAACTTCATCGCCCGGTAGCCGCCCAGGATCAGGTTGTCCTCGACCGGCATGGTGCCAAACAGCTCGCGCTTCTCGGGCACCAGGGCCATGCCAAGCATCACGCGCTCTTCCAGCGAGACATCGGCCAGGTCCACGCCATCGAAGACCACCTGTCCCTTGGACGGCAACACCGCCATCAGCGCGTTCAAGGTGGTGCTCTTGCCGGCGCCGTTGGGGCCGATCACGGTCACCACCTGGCCAATGGCCAGTGTGAAGTTCAGCCCGGTCAGCACCTCGGCGCGGCCGTAGCCGGCGTGCAGGTCCTTGACGGTGAGCAGGTTGTTGGATGTCGTCATGTCTAGTGCTCCGTGCCAAGGTAGGCGGCGCGCACCACCGGGCTGGCCTGCACCTCGTCGGGTGTGCCTTCGATCAAGCGGGTGCCGAACTCCATCACCACGATGCGGTCGGTCAGGCCCATCACGAAGTCCATGTCGTGCTCCACCAGCAAGATGCTCAGGCCTTCGCGCTTCAACTGCCGCAGCACATCGGCCAGCGCCTGTTTCTCCTTGTGGCGCAGGCCGGCGGCGGGCTCGTCGAGCAGCAGCAGCGCCGGGTCGGTGCACAGCGCACGGGCAATCTCCATCAGGCGTTGCGGGCCCAGCGCCAGGTTGCCGGCCAGCTCGTGCATCTGGCCGGCCATGCCGATGCGCTGCAGCTGGGCCTCGGCCTCGGCAAACAGGCTGCGCTCTTCGGCCCGGTCCAGCCGCAGGATGGCCTTGAGCGTGCCCGAGGTGGTGCGCAAATAGCCGCCCAGCGCCACGTTCTCCAGCACCGTCATCTCGGGGATCATCTTGACGTGCTGGAAGGTGCGCGACATGCCGCGCCGGGCGATCAGCCGCGACGGCAGGCCGGCCACCGACTGGCCGCGGAACGCAACCCTGCCGCCAGTCAGCGACAACACGCCAGTGATCAGGTTGAAGGTGGTGGACTTGCCGGCACCGTTGGGCCCGATCAGGCCGACGATGTCGCCGGCACGGATCTGGAACGAGATGTCGTTGACCGCCACCAGCCCGCCAAACTCCTTGCGCACCGCCTCCACGTCCAGCACCAGCTCACCGGCGGCCGGCTTGTCGCGCAGCGGCAATTTGGCAGCGTTGCCCCAATCCCGAACACGCTTGGGCGCCGGCAACCACTTGCCGACAAAGGTCCACAGCCCGTCGGGCGCGTACTTGAGCACGGCGATCAGCACCAGGCCAAAAACGATGATCTCGAAGTTGCCGCTGCTGCCGATCAGCTTGGGCAGCAGGGTCTGCAGCTGGTCCTCGACGATCTTGAGCACGCCCGCGCCCAAAAACGCACCCCAGACATGGCCGACTCCGCCCAGCACCGCCATGAACAAATACTCGATGCCCTTGTTCAAGCCAAACGGCGACGGGTTGACGGTGCGCTGAAAGTGCGCAAACAGCCAGCCCGAGATCGAGGCCAGCACAGCGGCCAGCACAAAGGCGATCACCTTGTAGCGGAAGGTCGAGATGCCCATGGCCTCGGCCATCGTCGTGCCGTTTTTCAACGCCCGGATGGCGCGGCCGGGGCGCGAGTCGAGCAAGCGCGTGACCGCCAGCGCCGAGGCCAGTGCAAAGACCCAGATCAGCACGTAGATGCCCCGTCCCGAGCCCAGGCTGGTGCCGAACAGCGTGATCGGCGGCACGCCCAGCAAACCGTCGTACTTGCCCAGGAACTCCATGTTGGAGATGGTGTAGTAGATCGTCAGACCCCAGGCGATGGTGGCCAGCGGCAGGTAATGGCCCGACATGCGCAGCGTGATCGCGCCCAGCACCAGCGCCACCAACACGCTCAAGCCGATGCCTATGAACAAGGTCAGCCAGGGCGACATGCCCAGCCTGATCGCCAGGAACGCCGCGGTGTAGGCCCCAACACCGACAAACGCGGCCTGACCAAACGACGTCAAGCCCGCCACGCCGGTCAGCAAAACCAGGCCCAGCGAGACGATGGCGTACAGGCCGATGTAGTTGAGCTGGGTGATCCAGAAATCGGGGATGGGCAGCGCCGGCAGCGCCAGCATCAACAGCGCAAAGACCGGGAAGCCGAATTTTTGCCAGTTCATCTCAATGCTCCTCGTGGTGGGGGTCGCGCAGCGACCGCCACAACAGCACCGGGATGATCGAGCCGAACACGATCACCTCCTTGAAGGCGCTGGCCCAGAATGAGCCAAAGCTCTCCAGCAGGCCCACCAGCATCGCGCCCAGCAGCGCCAGCGGGTAACTCGACAGGCCGGCAAATACCGCCGCCACGAAGCCTTTCAAGCCGATCAAGAAGCCCGAGTCATAAAAGATCGTGGTGGTGGGGCCGATCAGCAGGCCTGAGAGCGCCCCGATGAACGCCGCCACCGTCAGCGTGGTGCGGCCGGCGCCATTGCTGGAGATACCCATCAGCCGCGCCCCCAGCCGGTTGATCGCGGTGGCGCGCAGCGCCTTGCCGTAAAGCGAGCGCTCGAAAAACAGCCACAAGGCCACGATCAAGGCGAATGAAGCGACAAAGATGAAGATGGTCTGGCCCGAGAACTGCAACGGCCCGGTGGCAAAGCGCACATCCCAGAAGCTCGGGTTGCGAAAGCCCTCGGCACCGAAGAAAAACAGCCCCAGCCCGGTCAGCGCAAAGTGCACCCCGATGGAGACGATCAGCAGCACCAGCGAGGTGGCGTCGGCCAGCGACTCATAGGCCAGCCGGTAGATCAGCCCGCCAAACGGCGTGACCAGCGCCAGCGTGAGCGCCGCCTGAACCGGCATCGGGAAGTTGCGCGGCGCCGCCCAGATCGCCACTGCCGAGATCAGCACCGGGTAAGCCAAGGTGCGCAGCAGGCGCTTGGCAATGCGCTGCGCCGACTGGTGGTGCTTGAGGCCGTCGACCAGATCGGCAATCGCCGCCGAGCCGGCCAGGATCAGCAAAAACCAGACCGTGCCCGGCACCTTGCCCATCTGGAACAGCGCCAGCGTCAGCGCGCCGAAGGCGACAAACTCACCCTGCGGTATGAAGATGATGCGGGTGACCGCGAACACCAGCACGGTGGCCAGGGCCAGCAGGGCGTACACCGCGCCGTTGGTCGCGCCGTCGAGCGCGAGGATGCTTGCGATTGAAAAATCCATGAAATTCCCAACAGCGGTGAGGCGGACGCACCCTGAACAGGCCGCCGAGCCGGTTCAGAAAGACGGCCTGTCGATTAATCAACCGACCGGTCGGTAGATCATACGGGGAGCCAAGCGCTTGACGCAGGACAACGCGGCTGGGGCAAACCCTAGGAACCGGGTCTCAGTTGGCCAGCGCCCAATCGCCGTTCTTGACGACCAGCATCACACCGGTTTCCACCGTATAGCCCCAGTGGTCGGTGGCGGTCCAGTTCATGATGCCGTGGGCAAACACGGTGCGGCCCATGGTCTCGATCGCACCCTTGAGCGCGGCGCGGAACTCCTTGGTGCCGGGCCTGGCCTTTTTCAGCGCCACCGGCACCACCTTTTCCAGCACGATCAGCGCGTCATAGGCATGGCCGGCAAACTGGTTGGCGGTGCCGGCACCGTAGGCCCTTTCGTACTTGGCAACAAAGTCTTGCGCCAGCTTCTTGCTGGGATGGCTGTCAGGCAGCAAATCGCCCACCACCGCCGGGCCGGAGACAACAAACGTGCCCTCGACATCCTTGCCGCCGATGCGCATCAAGTCCTTGGTGGCTGCTGCGTGGGTCTGGTAGACCTTGCCCTTGAAGCCGCGCTCGATGATGGCTTTTTGGGGCATGGCCGCACCCGAGCCCGAGGCCACCACCAGCATCGCGTCAGGGTTGGCGGCCACCAGCTTGAGCGCCTGCGCGGTGACGCCGGTGTCGCTGCGCGCAAAGCGCTCGGTGGCGATGACCTTGATGCCGCTTTTCTCGCCCTCAGCGGTGATGGACTTGAGCCACTGCTCGCCGTAGGCGTCGGTGTAGCCCAGGAAGCCGATGGTCTTGACGCCCTGCTTCTTCATCAAGCCGACCATCGCATGGGCCATCACGTCGTTGCTCTGCGGCAGGCGGAAGCTCCAGGCGTCCTTGCCGGGCGGCAGGCCGATCGGCGATGCCGCCAGTTGCACGGTGCCCGACTCCATCGCCACATCGGCCATCGGGATCGCCACCGGCGTGGCGGCCGAGCCGATGATGATGTCGACCTTGTCCTCGGACACAAACTTGCGCGCGTTCTGCACGCCCTTGGTCGGGTCGGTGGCATCGTCCAGGATGATGAGGTTGATCTTCTCGCCGGCGATGCTGGCCGGCCAGAGCTTGAAGTAGTTCTGCATCGGGATGCCCAGGCCCGAGGCCGGCCCGGTCAGCGGCAGCGAGACGCCCACGGTGATGTCGGCCAGCGCGGGGGCAGCGGCGGTCAGCGCGGTGAGGGCGGCGGCCGAGGCCACCAGGGTCTTGATGAGGGTCATGTTTGTGTCTCCGGGAACAGGGGCTGGGGATAGTGACATCTCAGCGGCACAAGGCCTTGATGTCTTCGGGGATGGGGATGGCCTTGATGCGGTCGGGGTCAGCAGGGTCGCGGGTGATGAAGGCCCGCACCTCGGTGCCTTCGCACATCAGCTCATCGCCCCGGAACACCCGGTGGCGGTGGCGGAAGGTCTTGGCCTCCCAATGCTCGATGCAGGTGTGCACTTCAATCGATTGGCCGTAGGTCACGGCTTTCAAGAACTTGGTGTGGATCTCCAGCAGCGGCGTGCCGACGATACCCCGGGTCTTGACCAGTTCACGCCAGGGCGGCACGCCGCAAGCCATGAAAAAAGCCAGCGAGGCCTGGTCCATCCAGCGCGAAAAGTTGGGGAAAAAGACAATGCCGGCGGGATCGCAGTCACCAAAATGCACGTCAACGCGGTGGATGTGGACCTTGCCCATGGATGAGGTCAAACGGGGTCGGGCAGGATCAGGAAGGGGTCGGCAGCGCTGCCTTCGTACAGTGCCTCGACCAGCGCGGCGCGGTATGTGAGCACCGCACGCTGGTTGATCGAGCCCTTGTCGGTGATCTCGCCCTGGTCGATGGCGGGTGGCTCGGCCAGCACGTGCAGGCGCGCCACCCGGCTGGCACTGCCGGTGGCCTCGCGCCAGAGCTGGTCGGCCAGGGCCTGGAAAAACGCACGCACCATCGGATGGTGCAGCACCTCGGGCAGGGGCGCGCCCGCGCCCAGGCCGGCCAGCTTGCGACACTCGTCGGGCCGCGGAATGATCAGCACACCCACGTCGTCGCGGTTCAGCCCGGTGATCACCGCGTCCTGCACGTACGGGTCGCCGGCCATCGTGATCCTGGCGCGCAGCGGGCCGACGCTGACAAATGTGCCGGTCGAGAGCTTGAAGTCCTCGGCCGTGCGGCCATCATAGATCAGGCCCAGGTTGTGCTGGTCCGGATCGACCCAGCGCCCGGCGTCGCCGGTGCGGTAAAAACCTTCATCGTCAAACGCGTCGGCGGTTTGCGCCGGCGCGCGCCAGTAGCCCGGCATCACATTGGGGCCGCGGAAGCGGATCTCGGCCTTGTCGCCAGTGCTGGCGTCCTGCACCAATTTCACCTCGACACCCGGAACCGGCAGGCCGATCCAGCCCGAGCGCACATTGGTGCCCACCGCGAAGGTGCACGCCGGTGCGGTCTCGGTCATGCCCAGGCCGGTGATGATGCGCACCCGCTCACCGGTGGCCGCCTCGCCGTGGGCGTCGAGCTTGTCCCAGACCGGCTGGCTCAGGCCCGCACCGGCAAACATGAAGGCCTTGCAGCGCTTGAACAGGCTGTCGCGCAGCACCGTGTCGGTGTCCATCGCAAACGCGATCTCCTCGAAGCCCTTGGGCACGTTGAAGTAGATCGTGGGCGAAATTTCGCGCAGGTTACGCAGGGTCTGGGCAATGCCCTTGGGCGTGGGCTTGCCCTCGTCGATGTAGAGCGTGCCGCCGTTGTAGAGCGTGATGCCGACGTTGTGGTTGCCGCCAAAGGTGTGGTTCCAGGGCAGCCAATCCACCAACACCGGCGGCTCGTCGGCCAGAAAACCCATGCACTGGCGGATCATTTGCTGGTTGGCGCAGAGCATGCGGTGGGTGTTGATCACACCCTTGGGTGCCTTGGTCGAGCCCGAGGTGAACAAGAACTTGGCAATGGTGTCGGGGCCGATGGCCGCGTTGGCCGCTGCCAGCCTGAGACCGGGCTGGGCAAACAGCAGGCTGTCAAAAGCGCGCACGTCACGGCCGGCCAGCAAGCCGGTGGCGGCGGCTGCCGCCAGACCATCGGTCAAGACCACCGTCACGTCCGCCGGCACCACGGCGGCAATGGCCTTGGCATAGGCCGGCCCGCTGGCAAACACCAGGCCGGGCGTGACCGTTCCCAGGATGTGGCGCAGCTTGCCGTGGTCCTGCGAGATCAGCGAATAGGCCGACGACACCGGCACATAGGGTACGCCAGCCCAAATCGCCGCCAGCGCCAGCGTCAGCGATTCGATGTCGTTGTCCGACAGGATGGCGACCGGCCGGTCAACTGACAACTCCAGGTCCACCAACACCTGGGCCACCGCCTGCACACGCTGCAGCATCTGGGCGTAGCTGACGTGTTGCCAGTCACCGCCGCCGGCTTTGTCATCCGCGGCGACCCGCGCACGGCGGGCCACAAGCGTGCGGTCCGGCGCCTCTTGCGCCCATTGCAGCAGGCAATCGGTCAGGCGGTTGGGGTACCACCTCAAGGCCTCGGTCGAGCGGATGATCACGCTGCCATCGTTGCGCTGTTCAATTGCCGCATCGACGCAGCCACCGACGCTGGCGTCCCGGTATCTCGCAGCAGCCCGCGTCTCGGCGCGCCCATCGCCCCGACCCGCGCCGCTCTCAAGAAAATGTTGCTTGGCCACTTTTCTTGACCCCCGCGGGGGGCGGGCTGGGTGCAGCCCGGCCTTGGGGGTGCTCATGCCTTGGTCACCTTGGCCGTGCGCCCTTCCAGAAAAGCACGCAGCCGGACCTGCGCATCCGGCGTGCTCTCGGCCACCGCGGCCATCAGCGACTCGGTGAACAGGCCCTCGGACTGGGCCTGTTCAGCGATGCGCGGCAGCGCGTGCATCACCGCAAAGTTCGACATCGGGGCATTGGTGGCAATGCGCTGGGCCAGCGCAATGCCTTTGGCCAGACCGGCGCTGTCAGCGGCGCGGTACTGCACCAGGCCGATGCGCTCGGCCTCGTCCGCATCAAACACCCGGCCGGTCAGCATCAGGTCGCTCATGCGTGCCACGCCGATCAGGCGCGGGATGCGCGCCGACCCGCCACCCCCGACAAAAATACCGCGCTGGCCCTCGGGCAGGCCAAAGTAGGCCGAGTCCTCGGCAATCCGGATGTGGCAGGCCGTGGCCAGCTCCAGCCCGCCGCCCACCACCGCGCCGTGCAGGACCGCCACCACCGGCACGCTGCCGAACTGGATGGCGTCAAACGCGGCATGCCACATGCGGGAATGCAGCACCGCACCGTGGATGTCGCGCTCGACCAGTTCTGCCAGGTCGAGCCCGGCGCAAAAATGGGCGCCCTCGCCACTGACCACCACCGCCTTGCTGGCCTCGGGCAAGTTGATGAAGGCGGTATGGATCTGCTGGATCAGCGCGTCACTGATCGCGTTGCGCTTGGCCGGACGATTCAAGCGCAAATGCAGCACCGCGTCGGCCTGGCTGATCTGCAGCAAATCCAGCGTGGCCAGCAGGCCGGAGACAGGTTCAAACACGGTCGTCATCAGGATTGCCTTTGCGAACAGCGGCAAATTTAATTCAGACCGTGAACTTTAAACATAGGGCAAACCCGAATTTTTAGCCCGCTCATTCACCTGAAAATCTAACCATCTTCCCCGGATGCGCCAGAAAACATCTTCTGATACTTAACCATCAAGAGGATCCCATGAAGACCGAAGACCTGATCGCGATCGACATCCACACCCATGCCGAGGTGTCGTGCTGGAACCCCTTCGACAACTACGGCGAGGCCTACGACCGGGCTGCCGACAAATACTTTGGTTTCAGCAAACGGCCGACGATCGAAGAGACCATCACCCACTACCGCGAAATGAAGATCGGCCTGGTGATGTTCACGGTCGACAGCGAGTCGCAGCTGGGTCGGCGCCGCATCCCCAACGAAGAGATCTGCGAGGCTGCCAGCAAGAACAGCGACATGATGGTGGCCTTTGCCAGCATCGACCCGCACAAAGGCAAGATGGGCGCGCGCGAGGCCCGCCGGCTGATCGAGCAGCACGGCGTCAAGGGCTTCAAGTTCCACCCCACGGTGCAGGGCTTTTTGCCCTACGACCGCATGGCCTGGCCGCACTACGAGGTGATTGCCGAGTACAAGCTGCCGGCGATCTTCCACAGCGGGCATTCGGGCATCGGCTCGGGCATGCGCTGCGGGGGCGGCCTGCGGCTGCAGAACAGCAACCCGATGCTGCTGGAAGACGTGGCGATCGACTTCCCGGACATCCAGATCGTCATCGCCCACCCCAGCTGGCCCTGGCAGGACGAGGCCCTGAGCCTGGCGCTGCACAAGCCCAATGTCTGGATCGACCTGTCGGGCTGGAGCCCGAAGTACTTTCCGGCGCAGTTGGTGCAGTACGCCAACACCTTGCTGAAGGACCGCATGCTGTTTGGCAGCGACTACCCGCTGATCACACCCGAGCGCTGGATGAAGGACTTCGATGAGGCCGGCTTCAAGGACAAGGTCAAGCCGCTGATCCTGAAGGAAAACGCCAAGCGCCTGCTGGGTTTTGCCTGACAAGGCCATGTCGGGCCGGTGCGGTCGAAGCGACTTCCAGCGCTTGCCAATGGCCGCTCCGGCCACCAACCGCTTCGCTGCAGCGTATCCATCAGAATAGGCGGGTGAACCCAGACATCCTGGCCGGACGATGACGGCCCCAAACCGTTGCTCCGAGGCCATGCGCAGGCTGGCCGCCGCCATCGGCCTGGCCTTGCCGCTTGCCGCGCAGGCTGATGTGGTGCAAGTGGCGGTAGCCGCCAACTTTGTCGGCCCGTTGGCCAGGATTGCCGAAGGCTTCCAGGCAACCACCGGCCATCGGCTGACCATCATCGCCGGCGCCACCGGCAAGTTCTACAGCCAGATCGCCGCCGGCGCACCCTTCGAGGTGCTGCTCGCCGCCGACGACCAGACACCCAAAAAGCTGATCGCCGATGGGTTGGCCGTGGCCGGCAGCAATTTCACCTACGCCATCGGCGTACTGGTGCTGTGGAGCGCCACACCGGGCTATGTGGACGATCAGGGCGCCGTGCTGGCGGCGGGCCGGTTCAACAAGCTGGCCATCGCCAACCCCAAGCTTGCGCCCTACGGCCGGGCCGGCATGGAGGTGCTCAAGGCCCGGGGCCTTTCAGCCGTGGTGACACCCAAGCTGGTCACGGCCGAGAGCATCGGCCAGGCCTACCAGTTTGTCGCGACCGGCAACGCCGAGTTGGGGTTTGTGGCGTTGTCCCAGGTCTTGGGCGCCGGGCCGTCCCAAGCCCAAAAGCGCCCCCTTGGGGGGCCTGCGCCAACAGCGCCTGCGGGGCTGGCCGCACTGCCGGGCAAGGCGGAGGTTGGGTCCTTCTGGCGCGTGCCGGCGGCGCTGTATGGCGAGATCCGACAGGACGCCGTGCTGCTCAAGGCCGGCGAAAAAAAGGTTGCCGCTGCCGCGCTGCTGGCCTACTTGAAGAGTGCACCCGCCAAGGCCGTGATCCAGGCCTGGGGCTACGGTCTGTGACCGCCTGCCGCGGCAATCAAGCGCTGCGATCGACGCCTGAATGACCGCTGCCGACTGGACCGCCATCCGTCTCACGGCCGAGCTTGCCGCCGTCACGACGCTGTTGTTGCTGGTCGTCGGCACGCCGCTGGCCTGGTGGCTGGCGCGCAGCCGGTCATCGCTCAAGCCACTGTGGTCGGCGCTGGTGGCCATGCCGATCGTGCTGCCGCCCTCGGTGCTGGGCTTTTACCTGCTGCTGGCCATGGGCCCTCACGGCCCGGTGGGGCAGTTCACCGAGTGGCTGGGACTGGGGCGGCTGCCGTTCACCTTCTCGGGCCTGGTGGTGGGCTCGGTGCTGTACTCGATGCCTTTTGTGGTGCAGCCGCTGCAGCAGGCCTTCGAGGCCATCCCCGAGCGCACGCTGGAGGCTGCTGCCACGCTGCGCGCCGGGCCGCTGGACCGATTTTTCAGCGTCGCGCTGCCACTGGCCCGACCGGGGCTGATCACCGCCAGCGTGCTGGGTTTTGCCCATACCGTGGGCGAGTTCGGTGTGGTGCTGATGATCGGCGGCAACATTCCGGGCGCCACCCGGGTGCTGTCGGTGGCGATCTACGAACATGTCGAAGCCACTGAATACGCCGACGCGCATCGCCTGTCCGCCGCCATGGTGGCCTTTGCGCTGCTGGTGCTGGTGACGCTCTACGTCGTCAACCGGCCCAGACGCGACGCGGCCGGGCCAGCGCCATGATCGAAGCCCGGCTGCAGCTGGACCGCCGGGACTTCACGCTGGACGTGGCGCTGGAGCTGCCCGAGCGTGGTGTCACAGCGCTGTTCGGCCCTTCGGGTTGCGGCAAGACCACGCTGCTGCGTGCCATTGCCGGACTGGAGCGCGCCAGCGGCCGGGTGGCGTTGGGCACTGACATCTGGCAGGACGACGCCACCCGGCGCTGGCTGCCCACCCACCAACGCCCGCTGGGCTATGTGATCCAGGAGGCAGCGCTGTTTCCGCACCTGGACGTAGCAGCCAACCTGGCCTATGGCCGGCGCCGCAGCGCTGAGGCCCAGCGCTGCGGCAAGGCGCCCGGTACGAGCGAAGCGTCTGACACAGCAGCGTTTTCTCCCGACGCCGTCGTCGATCTGCTGGGCATCGGGCCGCTGCTGCAGCGCAGGACAGCCACCCTGTCGGGCGGCGAGCGCCAGCGCGTGGCCATCGCCCGGGCCCTGGCCACCGCGCCGCGCCTGCTGCTGATGGACGAGCCGCTGGCCGCGCTGGACGCCCAGCGCAAGGCCGAAATCCTGCCCTACCTGGAGCGCCTGCACCGCGATCTGGCGCTGCCCATCGTCTACGTCACCCACGCCATGGCCGAGGTGGCGCGTCTGGCCGACCACCTGGTGCTGCTGGACGCTGGCCGTGTGCTGGCGGCCGGCCCGTTGGTCGAACTGCTGGCCCGGCCCGACCTGCCACTGGCACACCAGGACGACGCCGGCGTGGTGATCGAGGCTACCGTGGCCGAGCACGACAGCGCTTACGGTCTGTCGCGCGTGGTGTTTGGCGGTGGCGCGCTGTGGGTGGGCGAGACCGCTGCCCGACCTGGCCAGACGGTGCGCGCCCGGGTGCTCGCGCGCGACGTCAGCGTGACGCGACAGCTGCCCATCGAGACGAGTGTTGTCAATGTGCTGCCGGTGTGGCTGGAGTCGCTCGTGGCCGACCGAAGCACCGCGCTGCTGCGGCTGGTGGTAGGCCGGCCAGGCTTGCTCGGCGCGACCGGCGCGACCGGCGCGGAGGGTGTGCTGCTGCTGGCCCGCATCACCCGCCGCAGTTGCGATGCCCTGGCGTTGCATCCGGGGGATGCCCTGTTTGCCCAGATCAAGGGGGTGGCCTTGATGTGAGCCGGGGCGGGTCGCCACTTGGCGGCCCGATGCAAAGCCGCACCTTAAAACGCCCGCAGTGCTTGCGCATTGCGGGCCGTGCTTGACTTGGCGTCCCCGAGAGGAGCCATTCAATCGCCGTCGTGTGCTGGTCAAGAGCTCCCGTTGGTCTGCCGAAGAGGTGCGTCCGGTGATCAAGCCGCTGAAACATCAACCTTGAAATCGCGCTCTCGCCAAGTCAAGCTGATTCGCCGAAGGGGCCGATGCAGAAGTACTTCGAATCGATTTTCCCCGGCACCAAAAGCTTACCGAAGCCGCGACCTGACCGGAAACCTGATTCAGCATGCGACCCGATCAATCACTTTGGGTGTCGACGCTGGAACAAGCCGGTCCGGCCAACAACCCAACCCACGTTTCAGGCGGGCGGTTCGGATCGAGCGCCATGCGATATCTGGCGAAGACTTGGGCGACGGGTCGTCACGGCCCCCGAACTGCCGCGCCGGCGACCGGTGCTGCAGCGGAGGCTCAGGATCGTTCGAACAGCAGGGCCGCGTTCTCGCTCGCCGGCGTGGTCGCAGTCGGCAGGTGATTGGGCGGGCGGAAGCCGACATCCTCGCTGCGCAACGCCGGCCGAGAATGGGGGTCGGCGCCGGCCTCCCATTCGCTTGCATGGACGATCCGAACCTGGACGACGGCAAGATCAGGATCGGTCGGACCACCGGAAAACCAGGCGTCGGCGGACCGGCTCCACAAGGACTTCGCCTTGTCGCCACCCTCGACGACCAGCGCCGTCCCGGTGACCGAGATCCAGCAGGCGTCGCCTTGGGGTGCGTAGGTGACGTTGACCGAAGGGTCGGCGGTGAGATCGGCAACGGGGTCGCTCTTCCTGGACATGAAGAACCAGAGGCTATCGTCGGCGTCGATCGTCGTGTTCTGCATCGTCATCGGTCGCGAATGCAGGTGACCGTTGACGTGCCGGGTGGTGAACATCGCGAACTTGCAGTCCTTGATGTCGTTCCACAGTGATTGCCGGGAAGGATGTGTGGTCGCTGTCATTGAAAGTCTCCGGTGTGGGTGTGCGCCCCGGCCACTGCCCGGCAACACGCAGCTCCGCAGGTTCCGCCAACGCGGGGCTGGCGTCTGTAGGACAAGCGCCATTTCGTCGAGCGTGTAGGCGAATGGGCTCGCCGGCCATCCATGACCGCACAGCTACCCCGTTTCTGCGCGACAGTGGCGCACATCGCCGCGCTCCCCAGTCCTTGCAGCGCGCAGGCGTTTCTGGCCAAACACTTCCACCGCAAAGTTGACCGCATGAAACCGAATCTCATGACCTTTGCAGCCTGGCTGCCGACGCTGGGTCGAGCCGGCTTTGACCCAGTTGCCGCGCCGAGAGTGAGCAACGCGATTCAGACGCAAAACCAAGTCGGCATTGACGATTGGCCGAGGTTGGGTGGCTCAACCAGAGGTCGGATCAGCGGCACAATTCGGCACTGGCGCCAACAGGCAATTGTTCTGCACGCCAGTTTTGGACTCCCCATGACCCCTGCTGACTCACCACGCCGCCGCGTTCGCCCAACCGCCAGCCTGGCACTTTTGGCGGCGGCCCTGGCACTTGTGCTGCCGGCCGCCGCCGAACGGGTGGGCGAGGTGGACACGGTATTCAAGCTGATTGGCCCTGACCACAAGATCGTCATCGATGCCTATGACGATCCCAAGGTGCGCGGCATCACCTGCTACGTGTCGCGCGCCAAGACCGGCGGCATCAAGGGCGGTCTCGGGCTGGCCGAGGACAAGTCAGAGGCCTCCATCGCCTGCCGCCAGACCGGCCCCATCAGTTTTCCGAAGGCGCTGCCAAAACAGGACGAGATGTACAGCGAACGTATCTCGCTGGTGTTCAAGAAGCTGCGCGTGGTGCGCCTGGTGGATGCGCCGCGCAACACGCTGATCTACCTGACCTACTCGGACCGAGTCATTGAAGGTTCGCCGCAAAACAGCATCACCGCGGTGGCAGTAGACCGCAGCACGCCGATTCCGCTGGTGCCTTGAGCGGGATACCTGGCCAGGCTGCGCAGCGCAGCAGCGCCCCGGAATTGCCAAAACATGAAGCCTCTGAAAGCCCCGAGCGCTGAGCACGAAGCCGCCGGCCGTTGCCCCCCTGGCCGCGTTCGGCGCCGCCAGCCGTCGGCCACGCGCATACTTCGCAACGAGCACCCACCCGCAGGAGGCGCAGGCATGAACATAGCGTTGGATGTCAAGCGGCGTAGCGCCGCAGGCCACCCGGGGCGCAGCGCCAGGATCGCCTCGCCTTGAAAACGCTGCAGCCAGCGGCGGGCGCTGCGCAGGGTCAGGCCGTCAGGGAAGGCCGCGTGCCGATGCCGGTGCCGACCACCGGGCCGTTGTTCATCGTCTTCAACCTGGGTGCTGGCTCGGGTGACGAAGCCCGTGTACGCGCGGCTATCCAGCAGGCCTGCGGTGCTGCCGGGCGTGCGTTCGAGCTGATGGATGTGGACGATCCCAGCAAGCTGCCTGCGCTGGCGCGCGAGGCCGTGCAGCGCGCGCAACAGGCGCAGGGTGTGGTCGTCGCAGCGGGGGGTGACGGCACGCTGAACGCCGTTGCGCAGGCCGTGCTTGGCAGCGGCTGCGCCTATGGCGTGCTGCCGCAAGGCACTTTCAACTACTTCAGCCGGACCCACGGCATTCCGTCCGACACGGCTGAGGCTATGCAGGTCCTGTTGCACGCCAGGGCGCAGCCCGCCCAGGTAGGCCTGGTGAACGGGCGTGTGTTCCTGGTCAATGCCAGCTTGGGGCTGTACCCGAAATTGCTGGAAGACCGCGAAGGCTGGAAGCAACAGTTCGGGCGCAGCCGGCTGGTGGCCTTCGGCGCCGGGCTGGCCACATTGCTGCGCGGCTACCGCAGCCTGCGCCTGCGGATCGAGGTTCAGGGCAAAACGCGCAATGTGCGCACCCCGACGCTGTTTGTCGGCAACAACGCGCTGCAAATGGAGCAACTGGGGTTTTCTCTGGCAAAGGACATCGATGGCGGCGCGCTGGCGGCCATCATGCTGCGCCCGGTATCGCGCCTGTCGATGCTCGCGCTGTTGCTGCGGGGCGCCTTCGGCAAACTCGGCGACACCGACCAGGTGATCAGCATTCCGTGTGTGCGTTTGAACGTGCACTCGGCGCGGGCCTTCGGTGCTCGACGCGTCAAGGTGGCGACCGACGGCGAGATTGTCTGGCTGCCGATGCCGCTCGAGTTCGCGGTGGCCCGTGAGCCCTTGTGGCTGATCCGCCCGGACACACCGGCACCGGAGCGCGCTGCGCCATGACCTTGCTGCTGCAGGTCTCGGACCCGCACTTCGGCACCGAGCGCGCGCCGGTGGTCGCAGCGCTGGAGGACCTGGTGCGCGAGCAGCGGCCCGACGTGTTGCTGCTGTCGGGCGATATCACGCAACGAGCCACGCGCGCGCAGTTTGCCGTAGCGCGCCGTTTTGTAGACCGGCTGGCGCTGCCGGCGCTGGTGGCGATACCGGGCAACCACGACATTCCGTTGTTCAACCTGGCCGCGCGGCTGCTGTGGCCCTATGCACGCTATGCACGGGCCTTCGGCCATGAGCTTGAACCCCAATTCGAGAATCCTGAGGTGCTGGTGCTCGCACTCAACACCACGCGGCGCTGGCGCCACGTCGACGGTGAGCTCAGCGCAGCGCAGATCGAGCGCGTGGCGCGGCGCTGTGAACAGGCCCCGGCCACGCAGTGGCGCATCGTCGTCGTGCACCAGCCGGTGGCCGTGTCACGGCCGCAGGATGTGCACAACCTGCTGCACGGCCGAGACGCTGCGGTTCGGCGCTGGTCGGCAGCGGGTGTGGACCTGGTGCTGGGCGGCCACATCCACCTGCCCTTCGTGCTGCCGCTGCATGATCAATGGGCCGGCCTGCCGCGGCGCATGTGGGCGGTGCAGGCCGGCACAGCTGTCAGCGAACGGGTGCGGGCCGATGCCGGCAACTCCGTAAACCTCTTCCGCATCGACGCCGGTACCGGCACCGTGGGACCTTCGGGCGCTGCTGCAGCACGGCCGCTGCAGATCGAGCGCTGGGATCATGTGCCGGCGGCACAGCGCTTCGAATGTGTGTCGGTGCATCGACTGCCGCAGCGGCAACCGGCCTGATCAGCTGGGCGCAACCGCGCTGGCCTTTACTGTCGGCGGCAACCCTGTGTTTCTGCAGCTGCACGTTGCCAGCGATGTGGTCGCGGGCTTTGCAGCCGGCATGGCTTGGTTGATGGTACACATCCGGCGTGTCCGGGCGCGCCAGCGCTGGCGCCTCATGCGCTCGCGCTGAAGCGGTGCTGACCGGCCGGCACCCCGCAGGGCAAGAACGCGTACTGGACAGACGTCACGCGCATGCCCAGAGCTTTGCCCGCCACTCGGACGCTCACCTGGACCAGGGCCTGGCGCGGGTTGAGGCCCTCGGTCAACGCCCCGCTGCCGATCACTACCGCATGGCTGCTCCGCGGCAGCGCCATCGGCGTCAGCGCCATTGATCGCCGCTTCCAAGATTTACAGCATCAGGCCGAGGCGCCGACGCAGTCCGGCCACGTACTCAAGCCGGTTCGTCACGGTGTGCCACAGCCTCTGTGTCCGGTGCAGGGTGGCGACCGGAGGCGGGTGTTTGTGGGGCGTCAGGTTGTTTGCAGTCGCCCTCCGGGGCGGCCGGCCATACACCCTCGCCGAGCTTGTCGCCTCGATTTTTTGCTGCTTGGGCTACCCTTGCTGACCCATCCCTGGATCACGTCACGCAACCGGCCAGGCACCTGCCTTGCCAGACCCAAGTCTCCCAATGGCTCGCGTCCCACCCGCCACGCCACATTGCCACTGACACCGATCAACGACTGCCACCACCGACGAACTGTCTTCCGATGCCACACTCCGGCCCCTATGCCAGCACCCTGCTCCGCCAACCGGGGCGGTTCATGCTGCGTGCGCTGCGCGCGTTCCGCGCCAACCAGGGGCTGCTGCTGGCCGGAGCGGTGGCGTATTACGCGCTGCTGTCGATCGTGCCGATGTTGATCTTGAGCGTCGTCGCTTTGTCCCATGTGATCGACCAGGACGATCTGCTGCAGACCTTGCGCCGCTACCTCGAATGGCTGATGCCCGGGCAGGCGGCGGCGATTGTGGCGGAGATGGCGGATTTCCTGCGCCACCGCGACGTGGTGGGCTGGGTGCTGCTGGCCACCATGTTATTTTTCAGTTCGCTCGCGTTCACCGTGCTCGAAGGCGCGATGGCGGTCATCTTCCACCACCGGGTTTCGATTCGGCGGCGGCACTTCATGGTCTCGGCAGCCCTGCCGTACGCCTACATCCTGTGCCTGGGCATCGGCTTGCTGCTGGTCACGCTGGTCGCCGGCAGCCTCCAAGCGATCGGGCAGGAAAGCGTACATCTCTTCGGGCGCGACTGGTCACTCAGCGGCATGTCCGGGCTGCTGCTGTATCTGCTTGGCGTGGCAGGCGAGGTCTTTGTGCTGACCTCGGTGTACCTGGTAATGCCGGTTGGCCGGCTGCAACTGCGTCATGCGGTGATCGGGGCTGTCGTGGCAACAGTATGCTGGGAGATCACGCGCCACCTGCTGGTCTGGTACTTCACGACACTGTCGCAGATCGGCACGGTTTACGGCTCCTTGACCACCGCGATCGCCGTGCTGCTGAGTCTGGAACTGGCCGCCACGTTGCTACTCTTCGGCGCCCAGGTGATCGCGGAGTTCGAGCGTGCCAGCCGTGAGGTGGCCCAGCGCGGCAAGGCTTCGGAGGCGATCGCCGGCGGCGGTTAGCGGCAGTTAGCGGCGGTGGGTCGGCGTGCCGCTGGACTGGCAGCGTCTCGGGCACGCCGATTGCCCTGCAGTGGCCCATGGCGCTTCGGGACTTCGACGAATCTACCTTGTGGCAGGTCAACGCCTTCCCGCGCCCGCGGGCGGAGACCACAGGCAGCGGCTTCGGGCCGGTACGTAGCGTCATGTTGCCGAGCGCGTTGATTGCCGCCTTGTCGCAACTCGAAAGCCGCCAAACGTCGCTGCCGATACTTGAGGTACTGGCGGCGTGTGTGCGCCACCGTGAAAACGCGCTGATCTTGTTGCGACTGGGTGGCCTGGTCTGGCCGTTGACGCTGTTTCCTCAGCACAACCTGCACCACCTGCCCCGCTCGATCATCGCGTCCCTGCGAGAGAACGGCCGTGATCTGGCAGTGATCGCCGTCGAGCCGGCCGGCCTGCATCCGCCGCGGCATGGGCAGGTCGAGCGCATGTCCGAGGGCCCGGGCTGTCGGGTAAATCAGCCATTGCTGTGGGCGATGGCCATGTATGCACCATTCAGCGGCCTGGTCGCCGGGATCGGTGGACGCGCCGCGTACAAGATCACGGCCGACACCAGCGACGATGGTCTTGCCGGCGGCACCGTTAAATTCAGTCTGCAGCGCCTGCGCCATGACATTGCCTCGCTCCACGACGTCGCTGCCTGGCCTGGCATGGGGATCGAACGCGCCGCGCGCCTGCTCAATGGCGCCTATCTGCAGGGCGGATTGCGGATTTTGCGCACGCACCCGGCCGCGCGCGACGAGGCGCTGGCGGGCGCCCGCGAACCCTGGCTGCGCCGCTGGCGTTGAATGTCATGCTGCGCCGGCAATGTGCTGTCGAGCCCACCGGCGCCACCGCCGCGACTGGTCTGCAGCGACTGGGAACGGCGGCTGGGTACCGGCCAAGGGCAAACGGTCTCGATCAGGACCAGCAAGCAGTGCATGACCGCGCCGGTCGGGGTGTTCGAGCTGAAAGACCTCGTCTCGGGTGTCAGGCTCAGCAGGAGCAGCAGCAACGGCTGCCCAAGCAGCGCCGTCCGAGGGCTGTCACGGACATCATCGGCCAGGATGGCCCGCGCCGCGTGCCGCGCCAGCCGGGTCAGTTTTGGCTGGTGCGGGTGCCTTTTCCGCCTGCCGCTTGGGCACCAGGCGCTCGCGCTCCAATGCGTCGAGTCCCGGCGTGGCATGCATGTCGGTGTCGACTTGGCCGGCGTCAAGATCGCGCTTGGCCTGCTGGATCACTGGGTCAGGCGCAACAGCGGTATGGCCCCCGTCTTGGTCACGTTCATGTGGCAACGCCAGGCCGCCGGCCGTTGTGGCGGGGCCGCTGGGCGGCGCTGGCGCGGCGCTGGCCGGGTCAACTGGCAAAGGGGCGGATGCTGGGGCAATCGGGCTTGGCATGGGCTCTCCAGGTGGGCGGCGATGCTGGCGCCGTCCCAAATATTGTCGGGCCGGCGCTGCAGGCCAGGCGTAGGCGGTTGTGCCGCTGCCGCGTCGGACGCTGTTGCTTTCGGAGCGACGGCGCCGTTGCTGCGCTGTGCACGGCACAGTGGGTTACGTGGCAACCGAGGTGATCGATGACACCAGCTGATTGACCAGGTCCCAACCGAACCCGCCGTTGCGTAGGCGCTGATTGGTAAGGCTCAGCGCATGGCCGCTGCCGACGGGCGCTACTGCGCCGGTTCACTTCAGCGCAGCGTCCGGTGCTCGGGGCCGTCCGACCACCTCAGGCCGGTTGCCGCCTGCGGTGCAGCAACAGCAGTGCGGTGCCACCCAGCAGCAACAGCGCGGCCGGTGGCTCGGGCACAACTTGCACCACCTTGCCGGCGTAGTCGACGATGAAGAGGGCGCCATCCGCGCCTTCGCCGAAGGACGAGATGTTGCCCAGCGGTCCGGCCGCTCCGGCGTCGAGCAGCGCCGTGAGGTCCTGGGCGCTGGCCAGGTTTTGCAACGATCCATCGGCGGCGATGGCCCAGATGCGGCCGCTGATGAAGTCGCCGAAGACATAGCGCCCGTACAGCGGCGAGCCAACCTGACGAACAACGTAGCCGCCAGTGATCGAGGCGCCAACGCTGTGGTCGTAGTCCAGCAACGGGCCAGTCAGTCCCCCCGGGTCGGCGTCGCCGATGCCGGGCGTGGCGATGTTGCCCTCGCGGATGCGCCAGCCGAAGTTCTGGCCGCCGACGCTGGCCGCGGCAATGAAGTCGATCTCCTCGCGCGCACCCTGGCCCACATCGGCGATCCAGAGGTTGCCGTTGGCGCGGTCAAAGCTGTTGCGGAAGGGATTGCGCAGGCCGGTGGCGTAGATCTCGCCGCGTGCGCCCGGCGCGCCCACAAAGGGGTTATCGGCAGGCACGCCGTAGTTGATGTCGGGGTTGGCAAAATCATCGCGGTTGACATTGATTCGCAGCATCTTGCCCAACAGCACCCCGGTGTTTTGTGCGTTGTTGTCGGGGTCGTTGGCGGCGCCGCCATCGCCGGTGGCGATGTACAGGTGGTTGGCGTCGCCGGGCTTGAAGCCGAGCCAACCGGCCTTGTGGTTGCTGCGCCCGTCAGGCTGGTCCAGGCGCAGTACCTCCACCCGGCTGCCGGGGTCGGCCACGCTGGCATTGGCGCTGGTGCGGTAGCTGGCGATCACGGAGTCTTGGGTCGTCGCATCGATGTAGTCGACGAAGAAGCGTCGGTATCCCGCCGATGCCGGCGTGGCGTAGCCGGGGTCGAAGGCCAGGCCGAGCAGGCCCTGCTCGCCGCCGGTGGCCACCGCAAGGGTGAGGAAGGTTGTCGCCGTGCCGCCTTGCGCGATCTTGATCGTGCCGCCTTGCTCGACGACGAACACGCGCCCGTCGGCAAGTGGGGCGGTGGCGAACAGCGGCGCGCTCAGGCCGCTGGCGATCAAGCGCGTGTCGAGCGCGGCAGCGCGGACGGCAGGCACTGCCGCGCACGCGGCACCGAATACGAGCGCGGCAAGACCGTGGCACAGGGCATGGTTCATGGGCGTGGCGTCCGAAAGCAGAGGCGGGATGAATGAAGCGCGTGGCTCCGGCCGAGGCCGCGCAGACGCCGGATCGGACGTCGACAGCGACCATGGTGAAACATACAAACAAGCGATGAGATCTTCTGTACGGCAGCGCACTCAACCAACTGCGCCGGGACCCTACAGTCGGTTGCTCGCAGAGTTTGCGCATGCCACGACGCGCAACCCGAATGCCGACTCCCTGGGTGCAACGAGACAATGAAGCTCGCGACATTAAAACGACGCCCGCTCGCGATAGCCGCCGCCGCCGTCCTGCTGACGTTGATCGGCACTGTGATCGCATTCAATTCTATTGGCGGCGAAAAGAAGATTGAACGCCACGTCGAGCGCCTGCACTCGCTCGAAGACCCGCGCTTTCACCAGGAGCTCGGCGTGATGCTCGGGCCGCAGTTCGTCGCCGGCAACCGGGTCCGGGTGTTGACGAACGGCGACGAGATTTTCCCGGCGATGCTGGCCGCGATACGTGGCGCGACCACGACGGTCACTTTCGAGACCTACATCTACTGGTCTGGCGACATCGGACGCGCGTTCACCCAGGCACTTGCCGACCGTGCGCGCAGCGGCGTCAAAGTGCATGTGCTGCTCGATTGGGTCGGTAGCGCGAAGATGGACGACGCCCTGCTCGAGGCGATGAGGTCTGCGGGCGTGCAGATTCACAAGTTCCACCCGCCGCATTGGTCGCATCTCGGCCGCTTGAACAACCGCACGCACCGCAAGCTGCTGGTCGTCGATGGCCGCCTCGGCTTTACCGGCGGTGTGGGCATCGTGCCGTTGTGGACCGGCGCGGCGCAAGACCCCGAGCACTGGCGCGAAACGCACTTCCAGGTCGACGGCCCGGTGGTCGCGCAGATGCAGGCCGTATTCCTGGACAACTGGGGCAAGGCGTTCCTTGACGGTCGAGCCTGAAGCATCCGACAACGCCCTGTGTCGGCCTTTGACGCTCACCGCTTGACCGCCCCGCGGCCAAGCCCGGCGCCGACAGCCTGGTTTGGCGAGGAATGGGGTGGGCATGATCCATGCCTGCCCGCGGGCACGTCAGGTTGACGCCTGTCGTGCCTTGCATTGCCTGAGAGCCAACCGCATCTAGCGCGCGATGCGCTGGTGCGGACTGGCTTCACTTGCCCTCAGGCCAAGCCACGGACCGAACGTTCCCGATCCCATTGCCTGGTCTTCGCGGCAGCGAGGAACTCGGCAACCGCCGTGACAGCCAAGACGCCCGCACATGGCCGGACGCCGCACGCCTGCAAGAAATCTTGCCCGCCCGCGTCGACAGCGAAGGCCTTGAGGTGGCCATAGGCATCACGGACGAAGTCCACCGCTGCCGACTCGGCCGCAAGCGACTTGGCAGCCTGCGCTGACAGCAAGACTGAGACAGCGTCAAACATCACCGACGGTGTACCGGCGAGTTGTCCGTCCGCGGCCAATACAGAACCGTCGGCCAGCTTCACACCCCCCACCTTGGGTGCGACGAGTTTCACACTGGCGCCCGCCGCCAATGCAGCCTTCTTCAAGGTGGCGATGGCCGAACCATCGGAGCCGTCGGCAACCAGAATGCCGATAGATCGCCCTGCCAGGCTGTCCTTCATCTTGCCGATGATCTGCAGGGCTGCAGAAGGCGGCAGGTCCTGCACAGGTTGCGCCGTACCGGGCGCAGCCGGCAGGCCTGCCAGTCCCAATCCATCCGCCACGCGTTGCGCCAGGCTACCGTCCACATGGCGCAGATGTCCCACCATGGCCTGCTTCACATGCAGATGCTCCACCTTCGACAATTCGAACACCAGCGCCGAGGCGATGTGCGCCTGCTCATAGCCGGTCTGGCTGCGCCAGAACTGTCGCGCCTGGCTGTAGTGGTCCGCAAAACTCTCGGCGCGGATGCGCCCCTTGGCGCCGCTTTCGGGCGTGACAGCAGTGACAAACCCGGCCGCTGCCGACTCGCGAGGCGAATCGGCCGCCAGTGAACTGGGCTCGTAGGCGACCCGCCCGGCGGGCTGCGCCATCTGCATGTGCCCATCGCGTTGATGATGAGCAAACGGACACTTGGGTGCGTTGATCGGCAACTGGGCAAAGTTGGGCGAGCCAAGACGCGACAACTGGGTATCAAGATAGGAAAAAAGCCGACCCTGCAGCAGCGGGTCGTTCGAGAAGTCGATGCCCGGCACCAGGTGCGACGGGCAGAACGCGACTTGCTCTGTCTCGGCGAAGAAGTTGTTTGGCCAACGGTCCAGCACCAGGTGACCGATCACCGTCAGCGGCACCAGTTCCTCGGGGATCAACTTGGTGGCGTCGAGGTGGTCGAAAGGGAAGGTGTCGGCCATCTCCTGCGTGAACAACTGCACCGAAAACTCCCATTCAGCGGTTTCACCCGCGCTCAGGGCCTCGAACATATCGCGGCGATGGAAGTCCGGATCGGCGCCGGCGATCTTGCAGGCTTCGTCCCAGAGGGTCGACTGCAGGCCGAGCTTTGGACGCCAGTGGAACTTGACAAAAGTGGATTCGCCATCGGCATTCACCAGCCTGAAGCTGTGGATGCCGAATCCTTCGATCATGCGCAGCGACCGCGGTAACGTGCGGTCCGACATGATCCACATCACCATGTGCATGGACTCTGGGGTCAGTGAGATGAAATCCCAGAAAGTGTCGTGGGCCGTGGCGGCCTGCGGAAAGCCCCTGTCGGGCTCCATCTTCACGGCGTGGATCAGGTCGGGAAACTTGATCGCATCCTGGATGAAAAACACCGGGATGTTGTTGCCCACCAAGTCCCAATTGCCCTGCGATGTGTAGAACTTGATGGCGAAGCCGCGCACGTCGCGCGGGGTGTCGGACGAGCCCGACCCGCCCGCCACGGTGGATATGCGGCTGAACACCGGCGTCTTCACACCCACCTCGGTCAGAACCTTGGCGGTGGTGTACGCCGCGAGCGAATGTGTCAGCTCAAAGTGGCCGTGGGCGCCGGTGCCGCGGGCGTGCACGATGCGCTCGGGAATGCGCTCATGGTCGAAGTGGGTGATCTTCTCGCGAAGGATGAAGTCTTCAAGCAAGGTCGGGCCGCGGGGGCCGACGCGCAGCGAGTTCTGGTTGTCCGGGACGATGAGTCCTTGCTGCGTCGTGAGTGGCGGATGGGCGCCTTGCGCCTGTTCGTGCAACTCGCCGCCGGCCACCACCCGGCCGCTGCCAACTTCGCGTGGCTGTCGCTGCGGGTCCGGGTTCACTTCGGGTGTGGAGATTTCTTTTTTCACGCTCGATGTCCTTGAATTGATTCAGGATGGCAGGATGACAGTCAGGCCGGACGACAGCCAGGCAGATAGCCGACGGGCATGCAGATCTCACTGTCAGGCCGCAGGCGGAGCCTGTCGGTCAAGGCGCCAACTGCGCACGAACTTCACCGCCTTTGTTCGCGTCAGTGTGCACGTTCACATACAACCCACCCGCACGATAGGCCTTGAGCTGTTCCGGGTTCAGCTTGGCGCCGGCTGGCACCGACCAGACGCCCTCGGCGGTCTTGCTCAGCGGAACGATAACCGGACCATTCACGCCCGTTGCGCCCGTGTGAATGTGCGCGGCGGTGCCAGCGACGCCCGTGGTCTTGACGCTGCCGCTGATCGAGCCGTCATCGGCGACCATGATCGATCCCGATCCGGTTCCGGGTGTGCTGACCGGTGGAACCTCCTGCGCGCCGGTCAGCTTGAGGCCTTCGGACACCGCGGCA
Source organism: Burkholderiales bacterium (assembly GCA_038316145.1). Lineage (GTDB taxonomy): Bacteria > Pseudomonadota > Gammaproteobacteria > Burkholderiales > Burkholderiaceae_C > Pseudaquabacterium. The sequence continues at coordinate 48,550 of JBBQAH010000001.1, read as the reverse complement.
TGCGACGGGAGTGCGGCGAAGAGCATGGAGGCGGCGAATGTCCAGCGTGCAGCGCGGTGGCGGTTGGATGTCATGATGTTTTCCTTGGGTTGGGTTGGCCGTCAGGGGCCAGGGTTTTGAATCAGCGCGGTGTGCGGCGTTTGCGCGCGGCCGCTGGTGGCTTGGTGAGCGTGTTGGTCCAGAACTCGGTGACCTGCTGCGCTGCAGCTGCGCTCACTGCCGCGCCAACCTTGCAGGCGTCTCGTTTCACTGCGGAGCTGGCCTGGCCGCGCGCATTGCTCATCGCCTTGTTCGCGCCGCTGAGCCACAGGCTCATGAAAGGGTTCTTTTTCAGCCAGGGATTGCTCATGTCGATCCTTGCTGGATGCTGCGGTGAAGCTCGATGGCTGGCACGTCGATGGCCTTCAGCGAATGATGCGGGCGATCAACGCACCGACTGCCAATCCGCCCACGAGGGCGGTCAACGGGCGGTTCCGCACAGCCGTGCGAAGGCCCTCTGACCACGGGTCTCGCGTTTCGCTGAGTTGGGCGGCACTGGCCTGCAAGTCACCTTCGGCGCTGGCGACAGGCCCGCCCACCGCTGGCGCTGTGGGAGCAACACCGTCCGCCAGGCTGTCGAGGGTGGTGTGATCCCCTTCGACGGTGCGCGTTGTCAGTCTGTCTCCCAGCTGGGTCGGCGTGTCGGCTGACGCCAACCAGGATGATTCGAGTGCCGGCATGGCGTCACTTGCGCCACGCCAGATCGGCGCGGGCTTCGCCAAAGCAGTCTTGCTTTCGACCATGGTCATCGCCTGTGGAATCACAATTTCTTGGCGAGCAAATCTTGCTTGCGTGCGGCCATGCGAGCGCCAAGTTCGGCCATGTCGAGCGACGATGCCTTGGCCTTCGGAAACATGTCGTTCTGCTCTTCCTTGACGTGATGCTTCACATACTCGGACAGCACCTTGACTTTGGCGTCGTACATCTCACCGTCGGGCTCGGCGCCTTCAAGCTCGGCGATCAGCCGTTTGACACCGGCATGCTCGACGGTTGCCTCCGGGACGAGCAGCTTGTCCTTCAAAGTCGCCTTGAAGGCCGGGTAGAAGATCTCTTCCTCGATCTGTGCATGCACGCTCAGCGCAGTACAGATTTCACCGACGAGCGCTTTTTTGTTGGCGATCGAGCGCGTGCTCTCGAACTCGGTAAACAGGTGGCTGACAGCCTCGTGGTCAGCCTTGAGCAGTGCTATGGCGTCTTTGGCAATGGCGGGGGCTTTAGATGCCGGAGCGGTCTTGGTGGTGGTCATGGAATCTCCTGGAGTGGGGTGGAGCAGGTGACGTGCGGTCAGTGCACGAAGAGTGCGATCAAGATGATGATCGGGATGGGAATACCGAGAAACAGCAGCAGCGGTGAACGCATGGCGGGCTCCGTGGGGTTGTTGGGGTGAATCGGCGCTGCAAAGGGATCAGGCGTCCCGACGCCTGCCACCGTGGGTTGCTGCGAGACTTGCCACGATGCGGCTGACTTCGGCCGCGTCCCTGCTGGACAAACGCTCGGTGGCATCGCTGGTGGCGGCGGCGCCCGGCGTGGCAGCAGTGGCAGCAGTGGCAGATGCTGGATCGCGGCGGAACAGCGAATCGACGAAGTAGCCCATGGGTCCGGCGTCGTTGCCCTGCAGCAGGGCTGCGGACACAGCGGCGCCGCCCACCACTGAAGTCGCAGTGCCGGCCGCACCGCCTGCCGCTGCGGCGCCTGCTTGCACGCCGCCGCTCACGATCAAGCCGATCACCGATGTCAGCAGTGCCGCTGTCGCCAAGGTTGCTACGGCCCAAGCGAGGAAGCCGTGCGCGGTATCGCGGAAATAGACCTCATCGTTGTAAACCTCGGTCCACTTTGTCCGCAGCCGGACGGCAAGGTAGCCGCCCATCGCCGATGCGAGCAGTTGTGTCAGCGTCAGCCACAGGATCGTCGAAACACCGAACGAGCCCGCGCTGATACCGCTGCTTGCCCAAGGCGAGACAGACGACAGCCCCAGCCCGACGCCCAGAATCAGCAGAATCAAAGACAACGCAGCGGCCGAAGCGGCGCCCGCTGCGATCACACCCCATGAGACCGCGCTGAGCAGTGAGCGCGGGTTTACGCTCGGGGTGCTGGCGGGGACGCGCGCCCGATTGAATTCATCCCTGGATGCTGTGGCGGCAAATGGCATAAAAGCTCCTGACAGAGAGGCGTACGGGCCGCCGAACATGGAAGCCTTGCGCACCCGTGAAGTGGTGAACCCCAGGGAAGTTGTTGCCGGACAAATTGGTGGGGTGACACATGGGACTGTGCACGCAACGGAATGAACGAATCGTCGTTCAGCGCAAACCGAGCTGGGATAAGGAAGTGCCCCCGAAAGACGTAGGACTGCGTGCCGTCCGCATTGCGGGAGACAACTGACAAGGGCCGCCCGAGGCTCTGCCACGCCATTGACCTTTCGGTTGACGTGTCCACGGTGTGACGGCCGCAACGTGGCGACCGGTGTGCGTGGCACACAGCGGATCAACAAGGTTGCGGGCAGGCCGGCTGGTCACGCCCGTTTTCTGGGAGTCGACTTCGCGACAGACTTCCGGGCTGCGACCGCGCCACCACCCTCGCCGCGCGCATCAGCGCTCACGGGCTTGCGCTTGGCAAGACTGGCGGCCAGCAGTTCGGTCAGATCGACGACGTTGCTGACGCCCACCTCAGAGGCCGTTTGCTCCATCGGCGTGACGGTTTGGGTCTCGCCGGCCGCCACCTTCTTGCTCACCAACGCTTGAACGGCCGCACTGAACTTGTCGGTGTACGCCTGCGCGTCCCATGGCCCTGTCATGTCGCTGATGAGCTGCTCAGCCATCTTCAGCTCAGCGGGCTTCAGTCCGGCGGCGGTCTTGCCCGCAGCAGGAAGTTTGAGTTCATCCAGCGCCCGAATCTCACTGGCCCAGCGGATCGTGTTGAGCACCAGCGCGGCACCCGTAGGCACCAGCGCGGCGAGGTGCTCCTTGGTGTGCATCACCACGCGAGCGATGCCGATGACGCCAGCCTGGAGCATCGACTCACGCAACAGGGCGTAGACCTTCTCGCCTTTGCCGATGGGTTCGAGGTAGTACGGCGTCTCGAGCAGCGTGAACGCGATCTCGCTGGCCTTGACAAAGGCCTCGATCTCGATGGTTTGCGTCGACTTCGGATAGGCAGCCTTGATCTCGTCCTCGCCCAGGATCACGTAGTCGCCGTCGTCCTGCTTGATGCCCTTGACGATGTCGTCGCGCAAGATCTCCTTGCCGGTGCGTTTGTTCACACGCTTGTAGCCCACCGGGTCCATCGAGCGCTTGTCGAGCCAGTCGAAGTCGATGCCGACCTCCTGAGAGGCCGGGTACAAGGCGACCGGCACATGCACCAGGCCAAAGGCAATGGCGCCTTTCCAGATCACGCGTGGCATGAAATCTCCTTTGTCGGCCGGATGCCGAAAGTGGTTGAGCGCCGAGAGGGCCGAGGCACCGCTTTTACGCAACCGCCTTGGATCGGCGGGCGCTGCGCGTGGCTGCCGGTGAGTCGGCTCGGCCCAAGGTGTACCCCAGGGTCGTCATCGCAGCCGTCAGACTGCGCGCCGCCTTGGCGTAGTCGATCCAGGGGTCGTTGCCGGTGTCCAGGCGCTCGTGCACGGTCCTCACGGCCCAGTGGTCTCCACCGCGCAGCGACGGCAACTCGCGCCACGCAACCGGCACCGAGATGCCCAGCCCCGGCCTGGCCCGTGCCGACCAGGCACAGACCGTGGTGGCGCCTACGCCGTTGCGCAAGGTGTCGATAAAGATCTTGCCGACCCGATTGCTCGGCCCGCTCTTGGCCACGAAGCGTTGCGGAATCGTCTCCGCCATGTGCAGCACGATCGCCTGCGAAAAGCCCTTGACCGTGTCCCAGTCGTGCACCCTGCGCACCGGCACCACGACATGCAGACCCTTGCCGCCGCTGGTCTTCAGAAAGGATGGCAGACCGAGTTGCGCCAGAAAGGCGCGCATCAGCTCAGCCGCTTCCTGCACCTGCACCCAGGGCACGGCCGCGCCGGGATCGAGGTCAAACACCATGCGGTCCGGATGCTCGAACGCCGCGGCGCCCATGTTCAACGTGTGGAACTCGACGACGTTCCACTGCGCGGCGGACAGCAGCCCCTGGATGCTGACGATCTCCAGCAGCGCAGGATGCCGGGTGGCAAGCGCCGGGTCGGGCTGGCTGATCTGGCGGATGCCCGGCAGCTTTTCGGTCTCGGCATGCTTCTGGAAGAACAGCTGACCGTCAACACCGTCAGGTGCGCGGACGAGGGACACCGGGCGACTTTTGAGGTGTTTCATCATCAACGTGCCGACAGCGCCGTAGTACCGAACAAGGTCGAGCTTGGTGGTGCCGGTGCTGGCATCGATCACCCGTTGCGGGTTCGTGATCTGCGGCTGGCGGGACACCGTGTGCGTCGAGGCCATGCCGGAGGCCAAAACACGCGGGGGCGAGATCACACGCAACGCCTTTTCCCTGACGATGGTGCTGGCGTCCTTGTCGCACCGCAGCCCGCGAAACACCGCATGACGGATATGCGCGCTGCGTGTCCACTCCCCGAAGGAGACCTCGGCGACCAGCGTGGGTGCGACCCAGTGCGGTTTGCCTTCGATCTCGGCGTGCCCGCCGAACGGGCTCGTGGCTCGAGCCTGCGCGGCGAGCATTCCCGTCAGCGCCGCCAGCGCCCGTTGGCTGAACCCACTGCCAACGTTGCCGGCGTACTGCAGCGCGCCCTGGGCGTCGTGCACGCCCAGCAGCAGCGAGCCGAAGCCGGCGCGTGTGCCCTGCGGGTCGGTGTAACCACCGATGACGAACTCCTGACGCAAGCTGCACTTCAGCTTGATCCAATCCGCCGACCGCAACGATTGGTAGCGGGACGCGCGCCGCTTGGCGATGATGCCTTCCAGGCCGAGCTTGCAGGCCGAGGCGACGATGCTGTCAGCCGCAGCGTCGAACGCCTCGCTGAGCTGCACCCGGTCCGATGGCGCTGTCAACAGCAGGTGCTTGAGCATCTCGCGTCGCCGCTCCAAGGGCAGTTCGCGCAAATCCTGGCCATCGAAATACGGCAGGTCGAACAGATAGAGCACGACATCATCCGTGTTGCCACTGTCGAACGCCTGCTGCAGCGCGCCAAAGTCGGGGATGCCTGCCTCATTGGGGACCACGATTTCGCCGTCGAACCATCCGGGTGGCCACTTCAGGCCTTCGATGGCCCGCTGCAGTGGGCGAAGTTTGGCTGTCCAGTCGTGTCCGTTGCGGGTGAAGAGCCTGGCCTTGCCGTGCTCCGCGCGTACAAGCATCCGGTAGCCATCGAACTTGATCTCGCAGAGCCAGTCCTCCCGCTGTGCGGGCAGGCCGGCGGCCAACGTCGCGAGCTGCGGCGCCAGTTTTTCAGGCAGTGCCGCGGCGATGCCCGCAGGCGCCAGCGGGACAGAAGGCGACGGTTCGGCAACCCCGGCCCGCGGCACACCCGCCGCCTTCACGCTGTCCGGCAGTTCATCGACCACGCTGTAGTCGGCCGATGCGCGGGCCCAGGCGTCCCGCTCCTTGATCAGCAGCCATGGCGTCTGTTTGTCGCTTTTGCCCTTCATGCGGACCAGCACCCACTTGCCCGCCAGCTTGTGCCCCTGCAATTCGAACTTCAGGTTGCCATCAACCAAACTCTGCAACGGATCGCCCGATGGTGTCCAGGTGCCGGCATCCCACACGATGACCTTGCCGGCACCGTACTGGCGCGCAGGAATGGTGCCTTCGAAGGCGGCGTAACTGATCGGATGGTCCTCGACCTGAACCGCCATGCGCTTGACCTTCGGGTCCAGGCTGGGGCCTTTGGGCACCGCCCAGCTCTTCATGGCGCCGTCCAGTTGCAGCCTGAAGTCGTAGTGCAGGCTGCTGGCCCAATGCTTCTGGACCACAAAGCACAAAAGCCCGTTGCCGCCCGAGCCGGCATCGTCCTGGTGCTGCGGCTCGGGCGTGTGGGCAAAGTCGCGCTTTGCCTTGTAGGCCTGAAGCGGGTCGGCTGTTTGCTGCAGCGTCGGCGTCTGGCGCTTGCTCACGGGGCGGCCCTGGCCGATTCCTGCTGGATCAAGCTCATCTCGCCGTCGGCCTCGAGGTACATCCGTTTCACCATCCTGATGTCCTCCACGCCCTGCTGCCGAATCTGGGCGTTGAGTTCCTCATCGGTGATGAACTCGCGGCGCATGTTTCGCCGCTGGATCTTGCCGTCGCGAACCAGGCACAGCCGAGGTGCCGCAGTGAAACGCTCGATCACCGGAAACCGGAAGCTCATGTAGTCGAGCATGTAGCTCCAGAAGACCAGCGTGGCTATCAGCACCATGCTGTCCGTGGCTGAGGTGGCGCTGCCGATCATGCCGTTCTGCGCCGCGTCCCCGAGGATCACGACGAACAGGAAATCGCTGATGCCGAGGGAGCCAACGTCGCGCCGGAGGATGAAGCGAAACACCACGAACAAAAACCAGTACATCAGCGTGCCACGCAGCACCATCTCGAGTGGCGAGACGGTGAAGGACAACACGCTGGTCAGGTCGAAACTGAGGTTGATCACGTTCGCGACGATCACGAACTTGATGTGTGCGGTCTGTACGTTGCCTCACATTGACGGCGCCGATTCGCGAGCAGGCGCATCGGGATTGCGACGCTGCAGTTTGCGCAGATCCGTGGGTTGCCGTACAGAACGCTATCCCACGGCAAAGTTACGGTCTGCACCGGAACCCGTTCGCATTCGCGTCGGAACCACACGGTGTCAGGTTCTGCCCATTGCGGGAGATGAACCCCAGGCGCCACCCGACCACCTTGCCTGGAGATGTCCATGAAGCTCTGTCCTTTTGCCCGCACACCCTTGAGCCGGACCTTCGGTTCGCTGGGCCTGGGCCTCGCAGCCGTATTGCTCGCCGCACCGCCGGCTTTTGCCTCCAGTCACCGCGAGGCGCCATTCATCAGCGGTCAGGCCAAGCTCGACGCCACCGACCTGTACATGTTCCGCAGCTACGAGGCGGGCCGTCAGAACTTCGTGACGATTCTGGCCAACTACCAGCCGTTCCAGGACCCGCAGGGTGGGCCGAACTTCTACATGTTCAACCCCGAAGGCCTTTACGAGATCCACATCGACAACAACGGCGATGGCGTCGAAGACCTCACCTTCCAATTCCGCTTCACCAACACCTCCAAGGCCACAGCGCTGACAGTGGGGGGCAAATCAGTGAAGATTCCGTTGATCAACAGCGGCGTGATCGCGGGGGTGAATCCGGCTGCGCTCAACGTGCGCGAGACCTTCATGGTCGATGTCGTGCGCGGCGGGCGCCGCACCGCGCGCAGTAGCGTGACCAACGCCGCCGGCGGGGCGTCGAGTTTCGACAAGCCGGTGGACAACATCGGCGACAAGGTCTTCGGCAGCGCCACCGGCTATGCCACGTACGCCAACCTGCATGTCTACGACGTGACGATCCCGGGCTGCAGCACGCCGGGCCGGGTCTTTGTCGGTCAGCGCAAGGAGCCGTTCTACATTGCCGTTGGCAAAAGCTTCGACCTCTTCAACCTCAACCCGCTGGGCGCCGAGGTGGGCGGCAACAACAACAACGACCTGGAGGGCAAAAACGTCAGCACGCTGGCGATGGAGTTGCCGATCAGTTGCCTGACGGCCGGCACCGAGCCGGTGATCGGCGCCTTCACCACGGCCAGCCTGCGGCAAGGTCGGCTGCTGGACGGCTCACCGGCAACGGGGCTGGGCAAGGTCACCCGCAATGGCGGCGCCTGGACGCAGGTGTCGCGCCTGGGCATGCCGCTGGTCAACGAGCTGATCATCGGCATCGACGACAAGGACAAGTTCAATGCCTCCAAACCCAAGGACGATGCCGCCAAGTTCGCCGACTACGTTACCAACCCGGTGCTGCCGGCACTGATCCAGACCCTGTTCCCGTCGGCCGTCGCGCCGACCAACTTCCCGCGGACCGATCTGGTCACGGTGTTCCTCAAGGGCATCAGCGGCGTGAACCAACCGACGGCGCCCGCATCGGGGGCAGTACTGGCTGAAATGCTGCGGCTCAACACCGGGATCGCGGTCACGGCCGCGGCTGCGCAAAACCCGCTGGGCGTTGCTGCCGGTGACAACGCAGGCTTCCCGAACGGCCGCCGTCCGGCCGACGATGTGGTGGACTTGTCGCTGCGCGTGGCCATGGGTGCGCTGTGTGTGCTGACGGGCCCCACCGACACGCTGAAGGTAGGGTGCAAGCCGACCGATGCGCCGGCTGGCGGCCTGGCCTTGACCGATGGCGTGCGCAAGACGGCAACCAACTTTGGTGTCACCTTCCCGTACCTGACGACCCCGATCCCGGGCAACCTGAACCCGATCGCTGCCGCTGGCACGGTCTACCCGTGAGGCCGTGATGAGGATCACCAGAATGCTTCTGGCCGCCAGCGCTTCGGCCTTGGTGCTGACCCTGGCTGGCTGCTGGGACGATGACACCGACGATACGGTCGCGGTCGAACCGCCCGGCATCGCGCCCACCAAGGAAGTGCCTGACAGCGCGGGGGTCAGCGCCGCAGCGTTTGTCAGCTACATACTGACCCTGGGGGCAAGCGACGAAACGTCAGAACCGTTGATGATCAAGGATGCGTTCTCCGTGCCGCCCGAGGACAGCGCCGAGCCGACCCCGCTGGTCTGATCGAAGGGGCGCGCTGATCGGCGCGCGCCGAACCACCTGAACATCAACACCATGCCATCCATCACCACCACCGACAAGACCGAGCTCTACTTCAAGGACTGGGGCCAGGGACGGCCGGTCATCCTGTTGCACGGCTGGCCCCTGTCATCCGACAGCTGGGACGATCAGGCGATGGCCCTTGCCGACGCCGGCTACCGCACCATCGCCTACGACCGCCGAGGCTTCGGTCGGTCATCTCAACCGGGCAGCGGCTACGACTACGACACCCTGGCAGATGATCTGGCATCGGTGATCGAGCAGACCGGCGCGCAAGACGCAACGCTCGTCGGCTTCTCGATGGGCGGCGGCGAGATTGCCCGCTACATGTCGCGGCACGGTAGCAAGGGCGTGGTCAAGGCGGCGCTGGTGTCGTCTGTCGTGCCCTTCATGCTCAAGATCGCCGACAACCCCGACGGCACGGACGCCTCGGCCTTCGCCGCCATGGCCCAGGGCATGACCGAGGACCGCGCCAAGTTCTTCAGCGGGTTTTTCAAGGACTTCTTCGGCGTCGGGATGCTTTCGCAGCCAGTGAGCGACGAATTGTTGCAATGGGCTAGCAACGTATCGATGCAGGCGGGGTTGAACGCGACGCTGGCCTGCGCCAAATCGTTTGCGACCACCGACTTCCGGCCGGATATGGCTGCATTCGAGGTGCCCACGCTCATCATCCATGGCACGGCTGACAAGACGGTGCCAATCGATGCCGGCGGCAGGGCTGCGGCCAAGGGCATCGCGGGCTCGATGATGATCGAGTACGACGATGCGCCGCACGGTTTGTTCGCCACGCACAAAGCGCGGCTGACCAAGGACCTGCTGACGTTTCTTGGCGAATAGTGCATTGGCGTTGCGCGCCGCCAACCATCTGCCGACCAACATACTGGACGACTTGATTTGACCGCCGACCCGATCATGCTTGACGATCCAGCACGTGTCAGCCCGGCGAGATGCCCGCTGGAGCGGTCGTCATGAAGCGGCCTGCAAATCGGGTGGCCCGCATGGCGATCAGCGCGGCACTCGGCGCTGCACTCACAGTGGGAGCAGCAGCTGCCATTTGGGCAGTGATGGGGCGCTCAGGCTACCCAACCCCGAAACCGCCCCAACTCGATGCCATCAGCATTGCCCAGCCACTGGCGGCGCCACCAGCCGACTTCGGGCATGAACAGCCCACGCCTGACCAGCGGCGCCTCGCCAACTGGATCGTCGGCTCGTCCGACCACGGGGGTGCGCCTTTCTTCATCGTCGACAAGCCTCGGGCGCGCCTGCTGGTGTTCAACGGCCGGGGCAGGCTGGAAGGGGCCAGCAAGGTGCTGCTCGGCTTGGCGCTGGGCGACGTCTCGGCGCCGGGCATCGGCTCACGCAAGCTGGCCGACATCCGGCCCGAAGAACGCACCACGCCAGCAGGCCGTTTTCTCGCCGAACGAGGCCATAACCTGCGCGGCGAAGGGGTGGTGTGGGTCGACTATGACGCCGCCGTATCGATGCACCGTGTATTGACCAGCAACCCTGCCGAGCGTCGCCTCGAAAGGCTGGCTTCGGACAGCGTCGAAGACAAGCGCATCTCTAGCGGCTGCATCAATGTGCCTGCCGCGTTCTTCGACGCGCTGGTCTACCCCCCGGTGGCCAATGGGGCCAAGGTCATCATCTACATCTTGCCCGACGAACACCCGCTGCTTGCGGTCTTCCCCGGTTTGGCCGGTCTGCCCAATAGCGCTTCGAAATAGGGGGCCTGAGAGGCCCTGGGCCGTTTGCGCCACAGCGTGCGTTGGTGTACAGACGCCAACATCCAACAGGGGCAGTCTGGTGGTCCTGCCGCTGCTGCGGCCCACCTCCGCCGCGCTGCAATGCCCGGCACCTGCCGAAGGAACTTGACCATGAACACCCCAAGAATCGCCTTTCTCTCCGCGGCCTTCGTCGCCGTCGGTCTGGCTGCCGGCTGCGCCGCGAACCGCGCTGATCGCGCCATGCACATGCAGGAACCCATGAAACCGGTTGCAGCCGCACCCATCGTTCAGCAACCCGAACCCGTGACGACCGCAATGCCCACACCCATGCCCATGGCCACTGGCGCCCCGGTGATGACGACAACACCGTCCACCGTGGTGGCTTCATCCTCCAACGCCAACATGTCCGACAACATGATGACCGAGCGCGCACCCCGCGCCGACCGCAACTGACAGCCAGGCCGGCACGCGCCGGCCCGAGCCGACACGTTTTTGCCCGGCTCATCGCAGGATGGGCCGCTTGGCGTGGCACTACGATCGTTTTGCCAATCGGCCCGTCGCGGGCTGCTCTTGAGCGAGACGGCAGCGACCTCTGGTCACCTGTCAAGTTGAGGCAGGTTGGGCAGAGGCCGGGTGCGGAATGCGGGTTGCGAGTCTGGGACGGTTGTCACTGTGTCTGGTAGTCGCATGGGTTCGGCCATCGGGCGTCCAGGCCTCGCCGCAACCTCGGCCTGCTGTGGTGGCGATGGCTGCCGATGGGGCTGCTTTGCCGCAGGATGCCCGTCTATTGGCCCGCTGGGTGAGCAGCCATGCTGACCACCAGGGCCGGCCCTTCGCCATCGTGGACAAGCGGTCGGCAATGATCGTGTTGTACGCCGCGGACGGCACTTTGGTGGGCGCATCAGCGGTGCTGCTCGGGAAGACGCTGGGCGACACGTCAGCGGCCGGCGTCGGCAGGCGCACACAGCATCAAGCCCTGCGCCCAGAGGACCTCACAACACCTGCTGGCCGATTTGAATCCGAGCCGGGCCGAAACAGCAATGGCGAGCCTATCGTCTGGATCGACTATGGAATCGCCCTGGCCATCCACCGCTTGCGGCCGGGCGCGTCGAGAGCTTTGCGCGCCACCCGCCTCGCGTCTGATGATGCACGGGGACGACGTCTGTCGGCGGGCTGCGTCGTGGTACCCGAGGCCTTTTACGACGCCGTCGTCGCACCCCTGCTGGGGCGCCATCGTGGGCTGGTCTACATCATGCCCGAGTCTGGCGGCTTTCAACAGGGCCGGCTGCTGGCCGCGAAGACCAGGCAACCGGCGTAGATCCAAGCCGCTTTTCGGGCATAGCGCGGGACTATCCAGAACGGTGCGGGCGCGGAGTACAGGTGGCCTGTCTGTCAGCCTCGGTCCATCCTCGCCGCGCGTTCCGTCGGCGTGCTGCTGCCGTCGGTACCGGTCGTCGGCGTGCGGGTGGACGAATCCATGCCCGAAGCCCCGGTGCGACTGTTCACGTTCGCCCCCCTGTCAGACATCGAGCCGTTGTTCGGCATGTTGCCGTTGTTCCGGGTCGCGGTGTTGTTGCCGGCCGCTGGCATGGTCGAGCCAGGCATCGGCGCCGATGGGCTGGTGTTCGGCCTCGTGTCGCTGGGCATCGTCGTCGCGCCTGAAGTCGTCGCGCGCTGCCCCGAGTCAGAGGTTTGGGCGTCAGCAAAACTGACAACACCCACAAGTGCGGAGACGCTTGCGACGGCGATGAGGATCTGGGAAGTGTTCATTGGAAAGTTCCTTCAGTGAAGTGGTCAGGTTGATCGCCGGTCGGCGCGTGCTGGACAGGGCGTCCAGCTGTTATCAGGATGGACCGGTGTCCTTCTGCGCGAGATCAGCGAAGTACGGTCTTGTCTGTAGGAGAACGGCGCCCACCACGTCTAGAAGTTCATTGTTCAACCGCCTGACAGACGACCAGCGCCTCGGGACAGGCCTTCAATGGTGATCTTCGAGAACCGGCCTGGCCCTACGACAAACCCGCGACTCGATCACTGTGGTCTGCATCGCTTCACCCTGCCTCAGCGAAAATGTGCTCCAATTGGAATCTAATTGGATTCCAGGTGGATGTCATGACAAACAGCAAGGGGTTGGAACCGAGGCAGCGCACAGGCGAGACGGAGAAGATGACCGTGAACGTCGGCGTGGTCGATCTCGGCCATGTCGACCTGCTCGTGCAGGAGGGCTTTTACTCGAACCGATCCGACCTGGTCAGGACAGCCGTACGTAACCAGTTGGCACTGCACGCCGACACCGTCAAACAAACGCTGGCGCGCCGCACGCTGACGGTAGGGCTGCAGCACTACAGCCGCGCTGACCTCGAGCGCGCAGTGGCGGCGGGCCAGCGGCTGCAAGTGCAGGTCGTCGGGCTCGCACGTATCGCCGAAGACGTGACGCCAGAACTGGCGCGTGCGGCGATCGAGTCCGTGACCGTGCTCGGCGCGTTCCAGGCCAGTGCCGCCGTGCGACTCGCCCTGTCCGACCGAATCCATTGATCACTCACGTAACGCTGCAACTGGAAATCCCCCCATGAAAACACCCTTCAACATCCGAGCGCCGTCGTTCGACGCGCAGGCCATCAACGAGACAATCCGCAGCGCGCTGGCCTCCGCAGGGCTCGACACGACGGCGGGCCCGATGCTTGGCGTGACCGACACCATTCGCCGCGCATTGGCCGCGGCGGGATTGCCGACGACGAAGGACGCCTCGGGCGCGCGCGACGACGTCATCGATGTCGTGGCGCGCCTCGTGGATGTTCCGCAGGACGGCGACGGCAGACCTGTTCGGCAACCTTCGATGGATGCAGCCCAGGTGCCCGCCGGAACTTTTGACGCCTTCAGCTATGCCAACCGCTCGGGCAGCCGCGCCTACAAGCTGTATGTGCCCGCGCGGGCAGGCGCTTTGCCGCCACCGCTGGTCGTGATGCTCCATGGCTGTACCCAGTCGGCGGACGACTTCGCCGCCGGCACGCGGATGAACCGACTTGCTGAAGAACATGGCTTTCTGGTGGTCTATCCCGAGCAGCCCAGCACCGCAAATCCTTCGAAATGCTGGAACTGGTTCAAGGCCCAGGACCAGGCGCGGGACGCCGGCGAGCCTTCGCTGATTGCCGGGATCGCGTCTGACGTTGCCGCACGCCACGGCGTCGATACGCGCCGCATCTTTGTGGCAGGGCTCTCGGCGGGCGCGGCGATGGCGGTGATCCTTGGCGAGGCCTATCCCGAGTTGTTCGCCGCCGTGGGCGCACACTCCGGCCTGCCCTACCGCAGTGCGCACGACATACCGTCGGCAATGGCTGCCATGAAGGGCGGCCGAAGCGGCATCGCTGGCCTCAAGACCTCGCCAAGCCCAAACGCCGCACCGCGGGCAAGGACCGCGCAGGCCGTGCCGACCATCGTCTTCCACGGCGACCGGGATCACACTGTGCAGCAAGCCAATGGCATCGAAATCGCACTGCAGGCCAGGACTGCACATGCTGCGGCCAAGGCCGGTGGGGGCCTGCGCGACAGCATGGCGTGCGGTACGTCCCCGGGCGGCCGACGCTTCAGCCGAACGCTGCACGCAGACGCGGCCGGACGGACCTGCGTAGAGTCCTGGACCGTGCACGGTGCGGGCCATGCATGGGCCGGCGGCAGCGAGAGCGGCTCATACACCGATGCACGCGGGCCGGATGCCTCAGCCGAGATGGTGCGCTTCTTCCTCTCGGTGCCTCGCGCTGGCGCTGCATGAGGCGTCTCTTCAGGGTGGCGAGGCGTTGGACGGTGGCGGCGCTGCGCGTGGCCAGATGGCGTCCCACTCAGGCAAACCTTGCGGCAAATTTTTCCCGTGTGCCGCGACAGGGCTCGGCATAGGGGCATATGACTTCTCGGTATTGACTGGCCCACCGTTTGCCCCAATACGGCGCAGGGGGCCGCAGGCCTGCCCAGTCCCAAGGGCGACGGACATGAACATGATTATTCGGTGGGTGGTTGGTGTCCTCATCGGCTGGGTCGCGAGCATGATCATGCGCACCGACGGACAGCAGGGCTTGATCCTCAACGTCGTTGTCGGCATTGTCGGCGCTGCGCTTGGCGGCTGGCTGATAGCGCCGATGGTGGGCGTGCCCACCAACAATCAAGATGCCTTCAGCCTCGGCGCACTCGCTGTGTCGCTGATGGGTGCCATCATTTTGCTGGCCGTCGTCAACGTGTTCCGCCGTGGCACGGCGCGCTGAGCATGACGGCCGCAACCCGTGAAACTCCCACTGCAAATCCATCCCCAGGACTTCGCCATGGGGAGGGCATCGCGTCGGCCGAGGAGATGGTCAGTGAACGTGCCGTTCAGGCACTGGACACCAGCGAAGAATGGGCCCGGCGCGTGCGCGCCACCGTTCGCGAGAACCCATTGGGCGCAGTGGTCGCAGCGTTTGCCGTGGGCGTGTTGGTGGCGCGACTCACACGCTGAGCGTGCGTTGATCGCGTCCCAGGCAAGTTCCATTGCGCGCGAGGCGCCTGTTGTTGCAGTTTGGCGTGGCGCTTTGGGGCGCGCTGTTGATTGCGTTGCTCGTCGATGCCGCCGCCACAGCGCTGCTGGCATGGCGGGTGAAGGCCTTGCTCCCGCGGCTGGACGTGCCAACGACGCGAGGGCATGACTGCCACCGACCCGAAGCACAGCCCCACCCACGCCCCGGACACACCGTTGTCCGGTGCGGCCGCTCTTGGGGCATCGACGCAAGTAACGTATTGCGAACTGAAACCACGGCCACATGCATCAGTCCGTACTGAGGGCGTGCCCGCCGGACCGTCACACCGACAGCCTGGCGGGGTCCGATCAAGGTGGCAAACCTGGCAGGTTCAGCGCGAGACGGACTGCCCGTTGGCGCCGCGCCAATGCTGTTCAAGTTCGGTCGCGTCAACGTCGGTCTTTGGGCGCAAACCCATCAGGATGCCACCGTTCTTGATGCCGTCTTCATAGTCCTTGATGCGCTCTTCAGGGATGTTCCAGCCAACCAGCGCCCCCACCAGACTGCCGGCCGCGCCACCGGCACCGGCGCCGGCCAACGCCGCGGCGATCGGTCCGGCAATAACGAGGCCCAGGCCCGGCAACACGAGGCTCGTACCGACCGCAGCAACCGCTGCTGCGATGGCGCCGAGCGCACCACCGATGCCAGCGCCGATGCCAGCACCTTCGGCCGCCTTGTTGCCGAGCTCGGTCTCGCGGCCACCCAGGGTGCTGTCACCGCTGAAGTGGCGCTTGCGCGTGTCGTCGGACATCACCAGGTTGATGTCGTCAGACTTGTAGCCACGGTCGACCACGCCCTGGTAAGCGCGTTCGGCGCTGTCGCGGTCCGGGAACAGGCCGGTCAGGTAGCGGTCGTTGTTTTCGGTGATGCCCGTGCTGCCGGCCGTCGTGCTGCTGCCGATGCCGCTGCCTGGGTTGATGCCGGTGGTTGATCCTGCGGTGGTGTCGGTCCTTGGACCCGGGCCGCTCATGCCGTAGTTCGAGCCGCTGTTGGTGCTGTCTTGTGCCATGGGATATCTCCGTTGAAGAAAGTCAGTGAGCCCAAGCAGGGGCAAACTCCGTTCCCGCCAGCCAGGCGGGCGTCAGAATCACCTCGCGTCAGTTGCCGTCGTTGCCGCACGCATCGGCAATGCCGGCACCCATGCGGCGTGCTTCAGGCGGCGATGGCGTGGCGCTTTCTGCGATCGACGGCCTCGATCTTCAGCATCTGGCGGTACTTGGTAACGGTGCGGCGGGCAACCACCAGCCCCTGCCGCGCGAGCTGGCGCGTGATCTCGGCATCAGACAGCGGGTCGTCCGGGCTCTCGGCGTCGATGATGTCCTTGAGCAAGCCGCGGATCGCGATGCCCGAACAGGCCCCGCCGCTGGCCGTGGCCAGGGCGCGCGAGAAAAAATACTTCAACTCGAACACACCCACCGGGGTGGCCATGTACTTGTTGTTGGTGACCCGTGAAACCGTGCTTTCGTGCACGCCCACTTCGTCGGCGATCTGCTTCAGGCCCAGCGGTTTCATCGCCATCGCGCCGTACTCCAGAAAGCTTTTTTGCCTGCGGACGATGACATTGGCCACGTCCAGGATGGTCAAGAAACGCTGCTCGACGTTGCGCACCATCCACCGGGCGTCGTTGAGATGGGCGCTCATCTCGGTGTTTTGCGCGCTGCGGTGGCGCTCGAACAGCGCTTCGTAGACCCGGTTCAGCCTGACCTTGAGCACCACCGCCGGGTTGAGCTGCACGGTCCATTGGCCACGCACCTTGCGCACGATCACGTCGGGCACCACGTACGACACCTGCGTCGAGCCAAAGCGCCAACCCGGCCTGGGATCGAGTCGGCGGATCCTGTCGCACACCTCCTCGTTGCGCGCCGGCGTCTGTTTCAGCCTGCGGGCCAGACCAGCGACATCGCGCGCCGCCATCAATGGCAGGTGGGCGCACACGATGGACCTGGCCAGCGCACGGGTGTCCGGGCAGGCGATGGCATGCAGCTGCAGTTGCAGGCACTCGCAGACACTGCGTGCGGCCACACCATCAGGTTCCAGCGACTGGACGCGCCGCAATGCAATCTGCATTTCCTCTGCCGCGGCAGGCGGATCGAGCTCGGCAACCTCGATGAGCTCTTCAAGCGGCGTACGCAGGTAACCGTCATCGTCGAGTGACTCGACGATGGTGCGGGCCAGCATCAGGTCGCGCGGCGGCAGCGGCAGCAGGTTCAACTGCCCGTGCAGCTGCGTGGTCAGCGACGTCTCCACCGCCATCCTGTCCAGCGCCGATAGCCCGTCCGCCTCACCGCGCCGCGCCGCGCCGCCGCCATCGGCGGACCACAAATCGCGGTCGCTGGCGTCGGCGCCGCAGGACCGGTCATCGGCCATACCACCATCGTCCCCCTGCGTTGCGTCATCGGCAGCGTCGCGCCCCAGGTCGTCAAACGCGCTTGCCGAATCCCCACCCGGGCCACCATCGACGGGCGCATGCGTCGCGCTGATGTCCGACCCGTCGTAAGGCAGCACTGGCGCGCTGGCTGCAGATTGCCCCGGGCTGTCAGCGCCGACGCCGCCAGAGCCGTCGCCGCCCTCGTCGGCCTCCAGAAACGGGTTCTTGTCCAGCGTGTCCCGAACCAGGGCGGAGAAGTCAAGCGACGACATCTGCAGCAGCCGGACGGCGTGCTGCAGGCGGGGTGAGAGTGTCTGGCCCTGCCGGTGCTCGGCGCGCATGTCCATCACGGTCATTCGGCAACTCCTCGTTCGTGGGTGTGTTGGGGTTCTTTGGCCCAGTGGCCGCCCAGAACTCCGGCGGCTTGTGCACTCCACAACGCAACACCCGTGCCGCGCTGGGCCAATTCACCCTGCTTGCAGGCGATTCGCCCTTCGGCCCTGGGAGCGCGGCTTGCCAGCGCGGGCCGGGCGCGAGGAAAAGGGCAGACAGGCGCTCGACCAGATTTACCGACAAGAGCTTGCCTGTACTTGAATTGCCGCAAACATTACCGAGGCAGACACCGGTCTCGGCGAGCGCGGAAGTTGATCCGGGCACGTCGATTGCCCACGGTAGCCACCCCGTCACGCCAGTTTCGGAAGTGTCCATGCCCCGCCAGACTGCCGCCCTGAACGCCATCCTTGTGCGTATTCGGCCTTTGGCTGCGGGAAGCTCAGCCCATGGCGGCGGACGCTTCACGCAGTGCCGCCGGCGTTGCCCGGGCACCGAGCGCCTTGTTCATGCTCGCCACAGTGGTTTGTGGGGTTTGGTCGCCGCTTTGCTGGGCTTCATGCCCTACATCGGGCCGCTGACCATCGCCGGTCTGCTGCTGCTGGCCGGGCTGCCCAGCGCCGACTGCATGCCCGACATGCCGGCGCCGGCGGCGGTCTACCTGTGCATCCACGCTTTGCAGAGCGCACGCGGTCGCCGTCGCTGCGCTCGCTGCTGCGCGTGCCATCCAGGTTGAGGCGCGGACGCAGACCGCAACCGCCACAATTGCCCGATGCACCTAACCCTATCGTGCGCGGTTGACGCCGCCCGCATCCAGCACGCCCGGGCCTTCGCCACGGCCTGGACCGCGGTTGGCGACCCGCCGTCGAGGGACGCGACGAAGCCACTGCTTCGGCTATCGTTGCATCTCGGTCGTGCACCCCTGCGGATTGAAGCGGCAAAGCCGGTCGAAGCGTTTGACGCAGTGGCAACCGCAGCCCGCCGCCGGTCCTGATCAAGCCATGTCGATGTTCCCCTCGATCCGCTCCCGTGTCCTGTTTTTGGTGCTGGCCGTGCTGCTGCCGGGCATGTTCGGTGTGGGCTGGTTGATCAGCTCCACGTATGACGCCGAACGTCAGGCAAACGAACGCACGCTGCGCGACACCGCGAGGGCCGTTTCGCAAGTCATCGATAGCGAACTGCTGCGCCGCGCAACGATGGCCAGCGTCTTGTCCCAGTCGAGTTGGCTCGACGCGCCGGCGCTGGGCAACGGCCAGCATCTGGTCAATTTCGAGCAGCAGGCACGGCGCGCGCTGGCAGGTCTGAACGGCTGGATCGAGCTGCGCAGCGCCGACCGCGTGCTGCTCGACACGCGCGGCCCCGCCTTCTCTGGCCGCAAGTTGGCGCCGCGCACCCTGACGCACGAGCCGCGCATCGAGCCCCTGTGGCTGCCACGACCGGGTGATACGAACCCCGAGGCCGAACCGGCCAATCCTGCCCATGCCTTGCTTGTGCAGCCGGTGCTGCGCGACGGCCGCACGCTTTATGAACTGGTCATCACCGTGCTGCCGGTGGAAATGCAGCGCATCGTCGATGCCCAGACGTTGAGGCCGGGTTCGGTCGGTGCGGTGCTGGACAGCCAGGGCAAGGTTGTCGCTCGGTATCCCGGGGGTGCGGACTACATAGGCCGATTGGCCACCGCCGACCTGCGCCGCAACTTGCAAGAAAAATCAGAGGCGTTGTTCCAGTCTGTGTCGCTGGACGGACAGCCGACCACCGTCTACTTCAGCCGTGCGCCGATGGGTTGGACTTATGTGCTCGGCATGCCCACTGAGGTTTTTGCGGGCCGGCTGCCTGACACGGTCCTGCGCGTCGGCCTGGGCGCGCTGCTGCTGTTGGCGATGGCCGTGGCCGGGGCGCTGTGGCTGGCGCGGCGCATCGTGCGGCCGGTGCAAAGCCTCAAGCAGGCCGTCGTCCAGCTGCAGAACGGCGAGCCGGTGCAAGTCCGGGCCACGGGCCTCGCCGAGTGCGACGAGGTCACAACCGCGCTGGCGGCAGCTGGCGAGACCATCCGCCATGCTCGCGCCGACCTCGAGCGCGACGTGGCCGACGCGGTAGAGCAAACCCGGCTGGCCGAGCAGCGAGCCGCCCAAGGCCAACGCGTTGCCGCGGTGGGGCGGCTGACCGCCGGGTTGGCGCACGACTTCAACAACCTGCTCGGCGTGATCAGCAACAGCGCCCACCTGATGCAGCGCCACCCCGCCGCGGCCGACCTGAAGGCGCCGCTGGCCGCCACGCAACGGGCGGTCCAGATGGGCAGCCAGCTCACCCAGCACCTGTTGCGCTTTGCCGGCCGACGCCCGCTGCGGCCCCAGCAGATCGGGCTGGGGCAGGCCCTGCCCGAGCTACAAGAGTTGTTGCAAAGCGTGCTGGGGCGGCGCGTGACGGTGGCGGTGCAAGTGGCACCCGGCACCGCCGCGGTGCACGTCGATTCGAGCGAACTGGAACTGGCGTTGATCAGTCTGGCGTTGAACGCCCGCGACGCCATGCCCGACGGCGGCGAGCTGCGCCTGCGCACGCGCAATGCCGATGCACAAGACCTGGCCGACAGCCCAGGCCTGGCGCCAGGTCGCTACGTGCTCATCAGCGTCGGCGACGACGGCATGGGCATCGAGCCCGAGCTTGCCGCGCATGCCTTCGAGCCGTTCTTCACAACCAAAGGCTCGGTCCATGGCAGTGGCCTTGGGCTGAGCCAGGTGCACGGCTTCTGCACCCAGGCCGGCGGCACTGCGCGGCTGCACAGCACGCCCGGACTGGGCACCACCGTGCTGCTGATGTTGCCCGCAGCCGATGAGCCGCTGGACCTGGCATTGGCGCTGTCCCGTGAGCAAACGCAGCCAATCACTGATGCCCCAGAGCCGCGAGTCGCTGAGGCCCAGCCGCGGACCGAGCGCCACATCACCGGCGCACACCTGCTGTTGGTCGAAGACAACCAAGCGTTGGGCGACATCACCGCCGCGCTGCTGGCGGCGCACGGCGCGCGCGTGCAGCGGGCCGATGACTCGACGCAGGCGCTGGGGCTGATCGAGGCCGGGGCGACCTTCGACGTCGTGCTTTCCGACGTGATGATGCCCGGCGCGATGGACGGCCTGGCGCTGGCCCGTCGGCTGCGTGCGCTGCGTCCCCAGCTGCCAGTGGTCCTGATCACGGCCTACAGGCAGTCTGTGACCGGCAGCGGCGACGGGTTCAAGGTGCTGACCAAGCCCTGTACCGAGGATGAACTGTTGCTGGCGCTGAATGACGCGATCAGCACCGCGGCTGGCGGCAGCGCCTGACCGCATCGACCTCCCGAGGTGGCCGACACTGAAGGTCAACACCCTGGATATCGACAGAGCATCGGACCGCTGAACACCCTGACCGAGACCGTCAACGACAGTGAAAAAGGCGTGCGCTGCTTGAACGACGACCTGATCAGCGGCGCAACCCGCCAGCTTTTCACGTGGCGGGTCGGTGCTCACCGCAGTACCGGCGGCGGCGCTGGTGCCGGGCACCCCCCGCGTGTGGCACCCTTCCCAGGGCGATGCTGAGCACCTGGGCCCTGCTGTTCTACGCCGTGCTGTCGGCGCTGACCATGATCGAAAAGCCACTGCCTGGGCTGCCGCTGTCGCCAGCAGACGACTGCCTCCTGGCCGTCGGCGTCGATGCAGGCCTGCTGGCCTGGCCTTGGCGCTGATCGAGACACGCGCTGTCCGCGGTGGCCGTGTCGATCAATCTGCCGGTGCTGCGCGCCCCAGCGCCCAAGCAAGTCAGACACGCTGAGGGTGCGAGGCAGCTCGGTGGTGAGACGCACAACTGGCACGCCGATTGCCGGGTGATCGGCATGAACAGCCGATTGCTCGAAAGGTTCCTGCATACCCGGTACGGCTTTGTCACCGCCATCGGCGGGGCAATGTTGCTGATGCTCATGAACGAGGGCGCATACCAGCACTCGCACGAGCGTCTGGCGAGCGGTATCGCGCTGACCGATGCGCGCATTCAGGCCGCCCAGACCCTGCAGTGGCTGACCGACGCCGAGATGGCCGTGCGCGGCCATGTCCTGACCGGTGATCGCCTTCAGCTGGCGCCTTACCGACAGGCTCTGGTGCAACTGCCGGCAGTGCGGGACCGAGCTTTCGCATTGATGCGCAGCGTCAACCCCGACCAGGAGTTGGCCGTGGCGCGGCTGCAGCGGTTGCTGGACGACCGGCTTGCGGCCTTGGCGGTCGTCGTCGAGCTGACGGAGCGCGAGCGGACTTTGGCGCTGGCCGCCTCCACTGCAGACGCCCGCCACCAAGCCACTGCCGCGCTGCGCCAGGCTTTTACCGAGCTTCTCGACCGGGCAGCCACGCTGCAGCAGGGCGCGCGCGACTCGCTGTATGGCGCAATGTCGTTGTCACGCTGGACGGTTCACCTGCTCACGCTGCTGACGGTTTGTGGCATTTTCATCCACACCCGCCATCTGCATGCCGCGGACAAGCTGCGCCAGCATGCACAGGAGCAACTGTCCGGCCAGGTCGATGAACGCACGCTCGAGTTGCGCCAGCTGGCCGGCCATCTGGTGACGGCGCGCGAAGACGAGCGGGGCCGCCTGGCGCGTGACCTGCACGACGAGCTGGGGGGGCTGTTCACCGCGATGAAGCTGCAGATCATCCGGCTTCGCCGACAGAGCCAGGGCAGCGAAATTTTGCTGACCGGGCTGCGTGCGGTCGAAGACCGCCTGAACGACGGCATCGCGTTCAAGCGCCGGGTGATCGAAAACCTGCGACCGTCGGCGCTGGAACATTTTGGCCTGATCTCCAGCCTGGGTCTGCTGTGCCGCGACGCGTCGCAGTCGATGGGCATCCCGGTGCACGAAGACCTGGCCCTTGCGGCCCATGGCACGCCCTCCGGTCTCACGCCCGAAGGCGAGCTCACCGTCTACCGGCTGGTGCAAGAGTCGCTGACCAACATCGCCAAGTACGCGGCCGCACAACAGGTTCGCGTCACGGTCCGGCAACATGAAGGCGTCATTCAAGTGCGGGTCGAAGACGATGGGCATGGTTTCGATCCCCAGCGCGTCCCGGTGGGTCACCATGGCCTGCTGGGCATGCGCTACCGCGTCGAATCAGCAGGCGGCACCATGCGCGTACTGTCCACGCCCGGTCAAGGCACATGCATCGAGGCCACGCTGCAGCCGACGGGCGGACGAAGCGACCCGCCCGCGCGCGCCACTTGGGGCGAAGGCGGCGCTTATGCCGCTGGAGCTGTTTGCGCCCTCGAGATCCAGGCCGGGAGGCGGCGGCGTATCGAGATAGTCTGAAAATCCGGTTTTCAAGCGAAAGCCCTTGGCTTCGGTTGGAGGTCGTATGTCAGATGACGTTCGGGTGGTGGTGGTCGATGACCATGTTGACGGTGCCGAGTCGCTGGCACAGCTGCTGACGCTCAATGGGTATTGTGTGAAGACAGCCCACGATGGCGCCCAGGCCTGGGCGCTGATTGAAGCATTTCAACCGCTGTGCGTTCTCTTCGACATCAAGATGCCCGGGATCGATGGCGCTGAACTCTCGAAGCGATTGCGCGCGCGCTACGGCAACCACATGGTGTTGATCGCGATCACCGGCGCGCCTGACGACGATACGCAGGTGGTCGAAACATTCGCCCGGGTGGATTACTACCTTCAAAAGCCCATCAGCATCGCCACGCTTCAGATCGCCCTGCCCTCGCTCAACTGAACCGCGCTGAGGCGATCCGCGCGCGCGAGCAGGTCAGAAGCTGTGCAAGCACCGCGTGATCGACAGGCTTCACGCAGTGGATGTCGAAGCCGGCCTCACTGGACTTGCGGCGATCGTCGGCCTGTCCCCAACCCGTCATGGCAATGATCACGATGTGCTCGCTCCACGTTTGAGCACGGATGCGGCGGCAAGCTTCATAGCCGTCCAAGCTGGGCAAGCCGATGTCGAGCAAGATGACATCGGGTCGGAACGTCGCCGCCATTTCGACCGCCTGCAATCCGTCGTGCGCCATCCGCGTCTCGTGGCCATCCAGGCCCAGCAGAGCCGCCAGGCTCTCGGCGCTGTCCAGGTTGTCGTCGACCACCAGGATACGGCGGGCTGGCGGGGCTGACATCGTGTCTGCTGCGACCTCAGGCGGTGCAAGACCACGGTCTTCATCCGCGAGGGGCAGGTTCACCACAAACTCACTGCCCCGGTCCCGGCCTTCACTGCGAACCGCAATGCTGCCGCCGTGCAGTTCAGTCAGCCGCTTGGCAAGCGCCAGACCGATGCCCAGCCCGCCTTTGGACAGATTGCGCGACGCGTCGATCTGGGTAAACAGATCGAATACCCGGGACTGCATGTCGGCCGGGATGCCGATGCCGGTGTCCCGGACTGTCACCACGACCGCATCGCCGTGCGTTTCGGCGATCAGCTCGATGCAGCCGCCCGCCGGGGTGTACTTGGACGCGTTGTTCAGCAGATTGCCCAACACCTGGGCCAGGCGCGCCTGATCGGCATGCAGATGGACGGGCTGGGGTGGCAGCACGACACGCAACGCCTGACCTTCTCGCTCGCAGTGCGGCTGGCAGGTCTCGACGGCGAGGTGAACGACCGACGCCAGATCAATGCGTTCCAGCGTCAGCGTCAGCTTGTCAAGGGTGATTCGGCTGACGTCGACCAGATCGTCGATCAGGCGCACCATCTGCGCCACCTGCCGCTCCATCGTCGCGCGGGCCTGCTCGAGCAAGCCAGCGTCTCCGTTGGCCCGCTTCATCAAAGCCAGCGAGTTTTTGACCGGCGCCAGCGGGTTGCGCAGCTCATGTGCCAGCGTCGCCAGAAACTCGTCCTTGCGGCGCGCGGACAGGTTCAGTTCAGCCTCCATCTGCCGCTGCGCGGTCACGTCGAGATTTGTTCCCACCACCCACTGAACCTTCCCTTGAGCGTCGGCACGCACGGTTTCGACCGATTCGATGGTGCGGAGTTGCCCGTCGTTCAAGCGCCGGATGCGGAACTCGCGGCTGGCCGCGCCAAGCTTGCGCACGGTGCCCTGCAGCGATTCATCCAGCCGGGCCCGGTCCTCCATCACCACGCAGTCGACCCATGTCTCAGCAGGGACACCTCCATCGAACGTCGGTTCTATGCCAAAGATGCGAAACATTTGCGCATCCCAGCGGATCTGACCGCCGGCGGCATCCCACTCCCAGATGCCGACGCCGGTCGTCGCGGTGGCCAGCCGCAAGTGCTCTTCGCTCTCACGCAATGCTCGCTCGGCCTGCTGGCGCGCCGTGATCTCGTGGAAGTAGCAGACCACCCCGTACCGCCCGTCCGGCAGCAACACGCGTTGTGTTTCCCAGTCAAAAGCCTGTTCCGCGGCGAGGTCCAAACGCTGGTGGGAGAAACGCGGAGATACGTAGCGTTCACCGGAGGCCAGCGTGTGCCACGCCAGGATGAAGGGGTCGCCGTGTACGAGCGTTTGGGCGACGGCGGCCTGCAGGACCGGCCAGCTCTGCGCGGTGTAGAGCTGACCATGCTCCGCATAAGCGGGCGGCAGCCGCGCCGGGTCGCGACCGAAGATTCGGTAGAGTTCTTCGGACCACGTCGAGATGTCGGGGCTGGCCTCCCAATGCCAGCTACCGATACGCACCAGACGTTGTGCTTGCCTGAGGGTCGCCTCACTCTTGCGCAACCTATCACCGGGTCGCCCGGGGTCCACCGCCTCGGCGTGCAATGCAGTCTCCGCTTCCTTCAGAGACGTGACGTCGGTGACCTGGGCCACGAATCCCAGGACGTCGCCGTCCACGATGTCGGGCAGGTAGTGGGCAAGGCTCTGGCGCTGCACGCCGTCCGGGCACAGGATGGTGCGCTGGGAGATTTGCTCCTCTCCGCGCAGTGCAGCAAGAATTTGCAGCTCGTCGAGTGCAAACAGTGTCGGCCCGAGCACATCCTTGATTGAAGCCCCGATCAGCCCTTGCGGGTCGACGCCGAACCAGCGCGCGTAGGCTTTGCTGGCGAAGCAGCAGCGCTGGTCGCTGTCCCAGTAGGCGAGCATCGATGACCCCCGCTCGAGCACTTTTTGCATGGCGCGCTCGTAGGCATGCTGAGGCGCCTTGTCCGTGGTTTGCACAGGTCGATCTCCCTGAACTGCCATCAATGCCTCAGCCGATTGTGCCAGTCTCGACTGCGGTAACGAAGGCAAGCATCGGGATGTGCTTTGCATCCCCGGCTAGCCGCTTTCGGCCTTGTCTGTCTTGTGCGCACCGCGGATATTCATCGCCGCCAGCGCCACCTGCAGCAGCACGAGGGCCCAGGCCTGGGCCGACCAGCCCCAGACCATCCACAGCGCATTGCTGGCCAAAAACAACCAGAACCCCAGATTGCGCCGCTTGACGTCGCCGGAGGCTACCAGCCAGGACGCAACGACCGTCACAACCATTGCGGGCCACTGCAAAATACCTATGAACGCGTCCAATTCGGGACTCCCCGCAAAGATGATGACGATGCCCATCATCGCGTGTCTGCGCCGGCCGCATCTTCAGCGCAACCCAGGTTGGGCTGCAGGCGTGAAGGCTCAGCGAACTTTTTCGGACTGCCGCCGGCGGCACTGGCAACCCATCGAGACGTTTTTCATCCGCTCGGGCTTTCATGAATGTGCCGGGCTTCCCAGATTCCACCGCCTTCTGGCCTGGATCAGCTTGTCGATCGTGATCGGCAACTCGCGGATGCGCTTGCCGGTGGCGTGGAACACCGCATTGGCCACCGCTGCCGCGGTGCCGACGTTGCCCAGCTCGCCGGTGCCTTTGACGCCGGCAGGGTTGGCCCCGCTATCGATCTCGGGCATCAGGATCACATCGACTTGGCCGATGTCGGCGTTGCCGGGAATCTGGTAGTCGGCCGGGTTGTCGTTGGTGTAGCGCGCCTCACGCCGGTCGATCTCGGTCGCCTCGTGCAGTGCCGAGCCGATGCCCCCGGATCATGCCGCCTGGATCCGCACCTCGACGAACTCGGCGCCGAAGGCGAACAGGGTCTTGCTGTCGTTCCCGGCGTTCAGTCCGCCGGTGATGTCGGCGCTGCCTTTCTACAGGCCCGCGGTGGTCTTGCTGCGGCTGGACGGCGGCACACAGTTGCCGGTTTCCTCGATCACGCCCACTTGCAGCCTGGCGAAGGCCGCCGTGCGCTGTGGCGCGGTAGCACCCGCAGGCCGCTGCAAACGCGCCAGGACCTGGTCACAAGCCAGCTTGATTGCCGAACAGGCGCTGGCCGTCGTGCACCACCCGCCCGACACCGGGTCGGGGGGCGGGCTGCTGTCGCCGATGACCACCGTCACCGGGTCGGGCGTCAGCGCCAAGCACTCGGCCGCCATTTGCCCCACCACCGTGTAGGCACCTGTGCCCACATCGTGCACCGCAATCTCCACCCGCGCCGTGCTGTCGGCAGCCAGGCGCACCCGCGCCGCCGCGGGTGAGACCTGCGTCGGGTAGGTTGCGGTGGCGCAGCCCCGGCCGATCAGCCAATCGCCCTCGCGCATCGAGCCCGGTGCCCGGTTGCGCCGGCGCCATCCAAAAGCCTGGCGACCGGGGCCGGCAGCACGCCCGTGTCGGTACGACGATCACCTGTCGAAGTGCAGGCCGAGCCCAGGGCGACGACGGGCAAAGTAGCGCCAGCCGCAGTTGTCAAAAGAAATCGACACCGCGACGGCTTCAGTTCAGAAATGTCCTCGATGGCCATGCGGTGTGCTCCTTCGGCCCGACGGGCTGTGCGAAATCACATGGCAAGCGGGGTGCCGGGGTGTGCGCGACCGCAATGGGTACGGTGCGCGCTGCCGCTGCAGCGGGCATGCGCATTGCCGTACGGGCGAGCGGCATACGCCTCGTCGCGCTATCCATGCATCGCTTGACGTGCCAGCAGCATGGGCAGACCAGATTCGAACAAGGTACAGCAGGCCGGCCAATCGGCAATCCTTTCGGCACGGTTTTCCGGGCGCTGCCGTCGGCACCACAGTCCGCGCCAGGACCCTTTATCAAGTTTATGGCATGACCGCCCTTGCCCCAATTGATCCAACATCAACCCAGAAAGCCCGTCATGACGTCAATCCGCCCTCACGCACGCCCAGCCCCAGCCGCTGGCGCCGCCGGTTTTGCGGCAGCGCACCGATGATGGGCGCCGCATGGCGGCTGCTGCGCGACGCGGTGTCGGCGTGGGTCGATGACTACGCACCGAGCATGGGCGCGGCGCTGGCCTTCTACACCCTGTTCTCGCTGGCCCCGTTGTTGTTGATCGTGATTTCGGTGGCCGGACTGGCTTTTGGCGAGCAGGCCGCGCGTGGCGCCATCCTCGGCCAGTTGTCGGGGCTGGTCGGTGAGCAAAGCGCGGCGACCATCGAGTCGCTGCTGGCCAGTTTGAACCGGCCGGCGGCAGGTCTCACCGGCACCCTGGTCGGTGTGGTCACGCTGTTGGTGGGCGCAACCACCGTCTTCGGTGAACTGCAGGACGCCTTGGACCGCATCTGGCGCGCGCCCAAACGAACCGGCAACGGCCTTTGGGCCCTTTTAAGGGCGCGGCTGCTTTCACTGGGCCTGGTGCTGGGCATAGGCTTCCTGCTGCTGGTCTCGCTGGTGCTCAGCGCGGCACTGGCGGCGCTGGACCAGAGGACGGCGCCGTGGTTTGGCGGCTGGGCGATGCTGGCGCAGGGGATCAACTTCGGGCTGAGCTTCATGCTCGTGGCCGCGATGTTCGGGATGATCTACAAATGGATGCCGCGCCAGCGTGTAGCCTGGAGCGATGTGGCGGTGGGCGCGGCGGCAACGGCGCTGCTGTTTACCATCGGCAAGACGCTGATTGGCCTGTATATCGGGCGCAGTGGCGTCGCCTCGCCCTTTGGTGCTGCGGGCTCACTGGTGGCGCTGCTGCTCTGGGTGTATTACTCGGCACAGATTTTCCTTCTGGGCGCCGAGCTGACCTGGGTCTACACGCGACGCCACGGCTCGCTGCGCAGCCAGGTGCTGGACTCGGCGTCGCCAGCCGCGCCGGCTCCGCCGCTGCCCCGGCGAGCCACCGCCGGGCAGGTGCCCGCCCCAGCGCGCCACTGACGCGGTGCGTCTGGGAAGGGTGCGTCTGGGTTCTGCTTGCTATACCCTACGCAGGCGAAACCCAAACTCGGGCAACGGCGCCACCACGCATCGACCATGACCCCACCCCCACGGCCGGCCCGCCGCATGCCGGCAGGACCGCGCGACATTTTGTTGGCCGTCGGCGTTTCGACAACCCTGCTGTTGGCCAGCGGCTGGCTCAGCTGGCAGGCCGGCGGTGAAGTCGACGCCGCACTGCAAGCGATGCGCAGGGCGCACGCCCTGGAATCGGCCAGCAAGCGCGTGCTGACACTGGCCACCGATGCCGAGACCGACCAGCGCGGCTTCGTCATCACCGGTGACAGCCGGTATCTGCAGTCCTACGAAGCAGCCGAAGCGCGGCTAGAAACTGCCATCCAGGAATTGCTGCAAATGAGCGACGTCGATGTGATCACCGCCCCGCGCGTTGCCGCGCTGGCGGCGGCGGCAGCCACCAGACGGGACGGGCTGCGCCGGACTGTCACGCAGCGTCTTGAACACGGCTTTGAGGTGGCGCGCGCCACAGTCGCGTCCGATTTGAGCAAGCAGACGATGGATGAAATGCGCGAGCAGGTCGCCGCGCTGACGGCCTTGGCCGGGTCGCGCGCATCCGCTGCGCTGGACAATACCCATGCACTGCAACGCCGCGCTGCAGTTGCTGGATGGGCCACCGCCGCGCTGGCATTGGGCGCCACGCTGGGGATGGTCGTGTTTGCCAGGCGCAACCGGCGCGTTGCCGCCCAGGTTGCTGCCGAACGCGCGCGGCTGCGATTGGTCGTCGATTCGATGCAGGCGTTTGTCGGTGTTTTGGCACCCGACGGCACCTTGATCGAGGCCAACGACGCGCCGCTGCGTGCCGTCGGGCTGCAGCGCGGCGACGTCATCGGCCGCAAATTCTGGGACTGCCCATGGTGGACACACGACCCGGCCGTGCAGCACCGCCAACGCCAGGCCTTCGAGCGCGCCTGCGCAGGCGAGACCGTGCGTTTCGATGAGACCATTCGCGTCAAGGACGCGGACGGTCAGGATGCACGGGCCGTCATCGACTACACGCTGTACCCCGTGTTCTCGGACGGGGTACTGACGATGTTGGTGCCCTCGGCCGTCAACATCAGTGAGCGCGTTCAGGCCGAGCAGGCTCTGCGCGGCAGCGAGAGCCGGGCGCGCGAGCGCGCCGAGGAAATGCAGGCGCTGATGGCGGCGGTACCGGTGGCTGTGTGGACCGCGCGTGATCCGCTGTGCAAAGAAATCTTTGGCAACCCCTACTCCTACGAGCTGCTGGGTATGCAACAGGACGCCAACGTCTCGGCCAACGCACCCGGCGGCCTGCCGCAACGCCGGCCGTTCCAGGAGTTTCGCGATGGCCGGCTGCTCGACAGCCACGACCTGCCGATGCAACGTGCTGCGCGCGAAGCCGTCGACGTGACCCTTGAGGAGATCAGCTTCGTCTTTGCCGATGGAGAGGTCAAACATGTGCTGGGCAGCGCACGACCACTGCGCGACGCTGACGGCAGGGTGCGGGGCGCCATCGCTGCCTTCGTCGAGATCACTGATTTCCGCCGCACCCAGGAACAGCTGCGCCTGCGTGATCTGCAACTGCGGGAAGCCGACCGGCGCAAAGACGAGTTCCTGGCCATGCTGGCGCATGAGTTGCGCAACCCGTTGGCGCCGTTGAGCAACGGACTGCAGCTGCTGCAGCAAACGAGCGACCCTGCTGTGGCCACCCGGGTGCGGGAGATGATGACGCGGCAGCTCGTGCACATGGTGCGGTTGGTTGACGACCTGCTCGACGTATCGCGCATCACCAGCGACAAGGTGGTGCTGCGGCTGGAGCGGTTGTCGCTGCGTGTGGCTGCCGACCTGGCAGTCGAGTCGGCGCGGCCGCTGATCGAGGCCGCCGGACACACGCTGGTGTGCGACTTCCCGGGGGAGGACCTCTGGGTGCTCGGCGACCTCAACCGGCTGGCCCAGGTGGTGGGCAACTTGCTGACCAACGCTGCCAAGTACACACCACGGGATCTGCCGGCGCGCGGCCACATCACGCTGAGGCTGCAGGCGCGCGACGACCAGGCCGTGATCAGCGTCAGCGACAACGGCCTGGGCATTCCGCCGGCCATGCTCGACGAGGTGTTTGGCATGTTCACCCAAGTCAACCGAACGCTCGACCGCGCACAAGGCGGGTTGGGCATCGGCCTGGCGCTGGTGAAGGCCCTGGTGCAGATGCACGGCGGATCCGTGGTGGCGGCCAGCGAAGGCGAAAGCCACGGCAGTGTATTCACCGTGACCCTGCCACTGCTGGGCAACGGCGAGGCACCCGCACGCCGTGACCCGGCGCCTGCGCTCGCCCAAACTGGCTCTACATGTCGCATCTTGGTGATTGACGACAACCGGGACGCCGCCGACTCGCTGGCTGCGCTGCTGGCCACCATAAGGCACAGCACGCGCACGGCCTACAGCGGCCAGGCCGCACTGGCCGCAGCGCTCGACTTCGACCCCGACTGGGTGCTGCTGGACATCGGACTGCCTGACATGGATGGCCACGAAGTGGCACGGGCGCTGGCCGCGGACCCCCGACTGAGCCGCGCGCGCCGCGTCGCCGTCACCGGCTGGGGCAGCGATGCCGACCGCAGCCGCTCGCAGGCCGCCGGCTTCGTGCACCATCTGACCAAGCCCGTTGAACCGGCCGCCTTGATGGCCCTGCTCGCCGACACCCCGACCTGAAACGACGGCAGTTCGCAGTGGCGGGAACGGGGCGTGCCTGCACGGGCTGCAGCGGCTGCAGGAGCTGCAGGGGCTGCAGGCAATAAGCCCATGACCCAAACCTACCGTGCTGTTGCCCAGGTGCCCCGACCAGCGTGCCGGTAGCGGCATGGCCGAACGCCTCGCAACCGGATTGGGTTCTCGGCTATTGGCCGTCAACATGCTGTCGCACATCGGCGGCTATGGGTACCACTGCCACGACGCTATCGGCATCCTCATGCAGCCGCACGTTCTGCACAGCTGGCCCACCCATCCACCGGAATGTTCCGACCATCTGCCGCGCTTGACAGGTTTTCACCACCCGGGGGCTGCGAGTGAACGCTACGCACCGACATGGGGCGGGGCCACGGCGAGAGCGGGCTGGGCAGGAGAGCCATGCACAAGTGCCTGCGGACGCAAACGGTCGCACCCATTGCTGACCAACGGGTAGCAGTCGCAGGCGTGGCCTTCGAGGCCGCGGCGATTCAGTACCGTGATCCGACCGCGGCCACAGCGAATGAGTCCGGCATGTTGCAGCCTGCCCGCGCCTTCGCTCACGCCTTCGCGGCGTACACCCAGGGCGCGGGCGATCACCTCATGGGTCATGGGGATGTCATTGCCGGACAGGCGGTCGAGCGTTTGCAGCAACCATCGGCTGAGCTGGCTGTCTACGCTGTGGTGCCGGTTGCATACGGCCGTCTGCGTCACTTGCGCCATGACCGCCAGGATGTACCGCAGCACGATGTGCCTCATCGGGCCTCCGCGCTCAAAGCCTTCTTTCATGAAGCCTGCGCTCAGGCGAAACCCCTGGCCGGCACTTTGCACCACGGCGCCGCAAGTGCCGTGGCCACCGCCCATGAACACTGAAATACCGACCAAACCTTCGCGGCCCACTGAGGCAACTTCTGCAGAATCGCCGTCTCGAGTGAGACACCACAGCGACACGATGGCGTTGGTGGGGAAGTAAACCTCTTGCACCGGGCGAGCGAAATCGACCAAGGTCTGGCCCGAGCGCAGGTCGACGGGCTGCAGCGCTGTCAGAAGGCTGCTGCAGCCCGCGTCTGCAAACGCTGCAAGCAAGGTGTTGGCCAGCGGATCCAGGGGATTGCACATCGTGAACCTCTCGGGTGGCAGTTCGGGAAACCGGGGCCTGCACGGTCATGGCCGCGGTGAGGTCCTGCCAAGACCTGATGGCAAAGCGCGTGCCTGAGGATTGCACGCGGGCGTCAACCGATCAGGTGTGGGCATCGTCCGACACCAGGTCAAGGCAGTTGCTGATCGTTCACTGCCAAGTGCGGACTTAAGGTTTGCAATCCGCCCGCCCTGGGCTTGGCCGAGGTCCCCAACCATGAATCCCATTTCCACCGCGAGGCCCAGCGCCATCGCCGTGCTGGCAGCCCTGGCCCTCTTTGCGATCGCCGGCTGCAACCGCACCGACGACAACCGCAGCGCCGGACAAATGCTGGACTCGGCCGTCGCCACCAGCAAAATCAAGGCCGAGCAGGCCAAAGACGGGATCATGCAAGCAGGCCGTGACGCCAACCAGACGGTGGGCAATGCCGCCGACCGCATGGTCAACGCATCGAACGACCTCGCCATCACCGCAGCCGTCAAAGCCAAGCTGGCGGGCGACTCGCGGCTGAGCGCTCTGGCCATCAATGTCGACACCTCGGGCGGTCGCGTCGTGCTGCGGGGCAGCGCGCCCGACAGCGCGGCACAAAGCCGCGCCAGCGAACTGGCGCGCAGCGTCGAGGGCGTGGCCACTGTAGAAAACGACCTGAGCGTGCAAGCCAAACCTTGAGTGCGCCCCAGAACAGCGCGATGCTGAACAGTTTGCAAGGGCCAACCCAGTCGACTGCGCGCCGTCGGTACGCAAAACGCCTGGACCCTGACGCCCGCTCCACAGCGGTCGAGACGGATAGGCATGCCGTGCGCGCCGGCCAGGCGCTGCGCCGCCGTGAGGTCATGGACCGCGAGTCACGGCGTCAAGTCGTGGACTACATCCGGTCGCCACCGACTTCGGCTGTGTCTGCAGAAACCGGGGCGTTTCGGTGACCCCGGGAGCGCAAGCTTCAAAGCCCCATCCCGGCGGGTGGATGGCGCCTTGCCGCGTCCTTCAGACTTTTGTCGTGGAAGACAACCCGGTCATCCTCGACGACCTGGTGGCGACGCTCGAAGAAATGACGCCGGTGCGGGTCGTGGGTCACGCTGCCGACGAGGCGACCGCTCTGGCCCAACTCACAGCGCGCCGCGGCGAACTTGAACTCGTCATCGTCGACATCTTCCTCAAATCAGGGTCGGGGCTGGGCGTGCTGCGCGCTGCGCTGAATTCCAGCCTGCCTGCGCGGCGCGTCGTGCTCACCAGGGAACACTGTCTTGCCGGCCGATGACCGCGCAAGATCTGGATGCCGGGGAAGCAGTCTGGATGATGGTCTCGCGCGGAGCGCCGTGGATCGCACACGCCGACAACGCACCGGCGAACCTTGCGTTTGCAATGCCGGACGATGGCGACTATGTCTCCATCGCCGGTCACGTTGAAATTGTCGACGACGACGAGCGGAAGAAAGCGTTGTGGACTGTCGTGGCCCGCGCCTGGTGGAGCGGGCCTGAAGATCCAGACCTTCTGCTGTTGAAACTGACGCCTACCCGGATTGAATTTTGGGATGGCCCGAGTGGCTCGATTTCACGCACCTTTGCCATGGCCGCTTCGGTGATTGCCGGGCGCGAGATCGGGATGGGCCAGAAAAAGGTCATCACGCCACCGCCCGCCTGAGCGCCTGAGACGGCCCAGACAGCGCCTGGACGGCAGACAGCCACACCGGGCGGGCGCCTGTGCAGGTCGTTTCGGGCATGACAAATGCCAAGTTACGGGATCGCCGATTGCCAGCACTTGCCAAAACGCGCCATGTCGTTCACCTTGACCGCCAGACCCACCGAACGCCCGCCACAGGCTTCGTGCGCGGATTCGAGCGGCTTGGCGGAGACCGGTCAGATCGTGGACGCAGCGGCAACGAACGATACGTTGCAAAGTTCACAACTGCCGCAACCCCTGGCCCCCACTGCGCCGCCGCAGACGACAAATCCTGGCGCTGAAACAACTGCCTTCAACCTGCCTGCGCCCATCAAGCCACGCACCTTCAGTTGTCGCTGCGGGCGGCCGGTGCTCGTCGGAACCCGCCAGTGCCTGGCTTGCGGCACACCGCTGGGCTACGGGCCAGCCAGCCGAGAGTTGCTGCCACTCAGGCCCGCTGCCGACGGCAGTGCACGCGCTCTGCGCCCGACGTCTGGCCGCTGGCGCCGGGCGGATTCAGGCCATGGAGCCCAGCGCTTCTGGCGTTGCAGCAGTCCGGACAGCGCCGCGTCGTGCAACGGATTGGTGGCTGAGGACGAAGCCCGCCAGGGCGTCCCGGCGGGGCGCTGGATGCCGCCGTTTCGCGCGCTTTTTGGCGCCGAGCCGCTGGACTACAAGGCTGCGCTCCAGCGTCACCGCGCCACGGTTGTTCGCGCACCGGACGATCACGCCGGCGGCGCGGTAGCGGGCGGTGTTTGCCGGGTACAAGCCTGGCAGCGCCCCTTTTGAGCCGCACTGTCAACAACACCATGCTGTTCCGCAAGACTTGTGTCATTCCTCGCACGATCATCGCTGCTTGTGGGCGTGGTGGCTCAGGGCGCACTGCATCAGTTGTCGCGCGATGACGATCGCACCGCCGAGCGACCTCGTCGCCAATCGCCCGATCGCCAACATGCAAGTCTTGATTGCAGACGACAACCGGGACAGCGCGGACATGCTGGCCGAGCTGATCAGGTTGGAACTGGGCTGCCAGGTCGTCACAGCCTATGACGGCCAGCAAGCATCGGAACAGTCGCTTTCTGCGCCCTACGACGTGCTGATACTCGACCTGCAGATGCCGGGCCTGAGCGGTCTGGAAGTCGCCAGCATCGTCAAATCGAGAGTTGGCCATCTCAAACCGCCTCTGTTGTTGGCCATGACCGGGCGCAGCGATCTTGCTGACGAACTGGCTGCCGTCGACGTGCGCTTCGACCGGGCATTCGCCAAGCCGGTGGACCACGCAACGCTTTTTGCGACGTTGCGAACCCACTGGCAGGGCGCCAGCACCGCCAGGCAGGCAGTGGAATTCAGGGTCCTCGAAACCTTTACGCGGGCAGCCCGCGAGGTGCTGCCTTTGATGACTGTCAAGCGTCAGCCCTTGTCGTTTGACGCTGAAGGCCCCGAGCTCTTGCTGTTCGATGACGAAGTGGCGTTGCATTCGGCTTTTTACCGATTGATGTGTGGCGCAGTCGACCTGATGGACAACGGCATCGTCATGGTCGCCGCCCGATCAGTTGCCGGCGAGAGTGGCATGCAGGCGCTCACCGTCAACGTCGCAGGCAACGTGCTGCTTGACCCGCCCCAGCGCAGGGTCGATGTTCTGCAACGGTTGGGACTCGACATCGACACATCCGCGGCGTCACAGCGCGTCGCCAGCGGCTTCGAACTGGCCCGCGGTGTCTGCCCCAATTCAGGCGGCGCAGTGAGCTTTGCCAGCCACCCGAGCGAAGGCGTCCTGCTGCGGCTCGAATTGAGCGTTCGACCGGTCGAGTGCGAGCCACCGCCCAGCGCCGAGGGCGCGCGGGCGTGGATCGTCGATGGGCGCAGCGTCGAGCCGGCTGTGCTGGAGCGCCGCCTACAGCGTCTGGGGTGGCGCGTCTGGCGTTTTGATTCTCCGCTCGACGCCTCAAGGCACATCAACGCCTTGGCGCCAGACGACTGCCCGGACCTTTTTCTGATCCGCGACGATCCGCTGGCCTCGAGGTCGGCGCTGGCCGCTCTGCAAAGCTGTCTGCCGGATCGAACGCGCTGCCTGCTGCTCGTGAGCGCAGGCTCCGCTGCGTTGGCCAAGCCCGGCACCTTGCTTGGCTGGGACTTGCGTGTCGAGCCGTTGAGCCCAGGCGACCTGGCGCAGGCGTCGTTGCTCGCACTCGACGCCGAGTTTGCCGACGGCGGCCCCGCGACCGTCTCGCACAGCCTGCGCGGCCGCCCGAAGGTTCTGGTGG
Source organism: Burkholderiales bacterium (assembly GCA_038316145.1). Lineage (GTDB taxonomy): Bacteria > Pseudomonadota > Gammaproteobacteria > Burkholderiales > Burkholderiaceae_C > Pseudaquabacterium. The sequence continues at coordinate 11,942 of JBBQAH010000001.1, read as the reverse complement.
TGGACGATAACGAGGTCAACCGTATCATCGCGTGCGGACTGCTGGAGGTGCTGGGCTACGAGGTGGCGGCCGTGTGCGACGGGCTCGATGCCATCGAGCATTGCAAACACGCACCGCCCGACGTGGTGCTGATGGATATCAACATGCCCGTGCTCGGCGGCATCGACGCCAGCCGTCGCATCGTCGAGCTGCAGAAGACCGGCCGGGTGGCGCCATTCGCGATCATTGTGGCTACCGCCGACGACGCCCACGAGACGAAGGCGCGATCATTTGAAGCCGGCGTCAGCGGCTATCTCTGCAAGCCGCTTCGGCTCGAGTTGATGCGTGACGAATTGCGCCGTGTCGGCGTGCCTGCTGCCGCCGACTGACACGATCAGGCGCTGGCGCGCGGTTGGCCTGTCCCGTCCGCTGCCACCCGCCACTGCCCTGCTGACCATGGGCGCGGCCCAGGCGCCCCTGACGCTCAGTGGACGTATTTTCGGCAAGATTTACCGGTTCAACGCCAACCCGTGCCGTGTCCCTGGGACCAGGGGCCGCATCCACAGCGACCCGGACACCGATCAGCCCGCTGGTTGGGCCCAACCTCCACCAGCTTCCCGTCAACCCGCACATCACCCAGGCGCACAAAAACGCATGCGACGGCACCCACTGTCGGTCCGTCCACCATCGTCGAGCCGCCCCATGCACCCATGCTCGGGGAACACCGATTGCCCGGACCCTGCCATGGAGACCTTGGCCCACATCCGCGGCGAGCCTGCCGCCATCGATACGGACGCGGCGCGCGCCCTCGAGCCGGTGCGCCACACTGCGCTGTTCATGATCGACCGCAACGGCAGAATCGCCAGCTGGAACGAGGGGGTGCGGCGCATCCTCGGCTGGGAGCGCGAGGACTGGATCGGGCAACCGCTGCAGGTCGCCTTCACGCCCGAGGACGTGCAAAGCGGCGTGCCGCAGATGGAACTGGGGCGCGCCGCGGCCACCGGCTGCAGCGACGACACGCGCTGGATGCAGCGCAAAGACGGCAGCCGCTTCTTCGCCCAAGGCGCACTCACTCTGCTGCAGGACGCACAGGGCCAGACGGTCGGCTACCTCAAGGCGCTGCGAGACAACAGCCAGCAGCAGCAACTCGATGCCGAAATGTCGCGCTCGCTGCTCCAGCTCGGTCGATCGCAAGCCGAAATCGAGCGGCAGGCCGTTGCACTAGCGGCGGTGATGGAGGCAGTCAGCGACGGCGTCGTCCTCAGTGACGGGCAGGGTGTGCAACGCTGCAACGCCGCCGCGCTGGCAATGCTCGGCGCGGACTCGCTTGACGAGTTGCAGATGGACGGCCACCGGTGGTACAGGCGCATCGGGCTTCGCGTTGAACGCGATGGCCTGCCGCTGGCTGCCGAAGACACGCCGATGCAAGCAGCGCTGGCCGGCCATAACCACGTGCAGGACCTGTGGGCCAGACATGCCGGCAGCGACGCCGACGTGGTCCTGCGCTGCGTCGCGATGCCGATCATCGTCGATCACCGCGTCGAAGGCAGCGTCGCCGTCTTCAGCGACCTCGCAGACCGGCTGCAGCTGCGCCAGGAGCGGCACGACATGAGTCGGCTACAAAACTTGCTGCAAGCCAGCGACGCCGAACTGCGCGCGCTGCTCCACGGCGTTCGCGACTACGCGATCTATACGCTGGACGTCGCCGGGCGCATCTCGTCCTGGCACCCCGGCGCCCAGGCCATGATGGGCTACAGCGCCGAAGAGGCCATCGGCACCCACTTCGAGCGCTTTTTCACTGAAGAAGACCTGAGCAGCGGGCGCCCGACCGAGGAGATGGCGTTGGCTGCCCGCAATGGCGAATACGAGGGTGAAGGACTGCGCCTGCGCAAGGACCGCAGCAGCTTCGATGCCGCCATGGTGTTGACCGCGCTGCGCGGGCCACGCGGCGAACATCTCGGCTTCCTGAAGCTGACGCAGGACATCAGCGGCCGGATCAACCAGCAGCGTGAGCGCGAGGCAATGCTGGCGGACACCCAGGCCGCACGTGCCGAGGCCGAACGCGCCAGCCAGGCCAAGGGCGATTTCCTGGCCACTGTCTCGCATGAGTTGCGCACGCCGCTGTCGGCAATACTGAGTTGGGCCCACCTGTTGCAACGCGGGGGGATCGATGCCGGCACCCTCGATCAAGGGCTGGCGGCGATTGCACGCAACGCCCGCGTCCAAGGCCGGTTGATCGAGGACTTGCTCGACATGAGCCGGATCGAGGCCGGGCAGATACGGCTGGACCTGCAGTGTGTCGAGCTGGGCGGCGTCATCGCTGCGGCCATTGATTCCGCACTGCCGGCAGCGTCGGACAAGGGCGTCGGACTGCGCACGGTGTTCAGTCCTGGCAGCGGCACGGTGCTGGGCGACGCGGCGCGGCTGCAGCAGGTGCTGGCCAACCTGCTGAACAACGCCATCAAGTTCACGCCACAGGGCGGGCAGGTCAGCGTCAGCCTGACCCAGACCGAAAGCGGGTTGCAGATCGCGGTGGCCGACACCGGCCAGGGCATCGAGCCCGACTTCCTGGTCCGCATGTTCCACCGCTTCCAGCAACAGGACGGCTCGCGCACGCGTCGCCACGGCGGCTTGGGACTGGGACTGGCGATCGTCCGCCACCTGGTGCAGCTGCACGGCGGCACGGTGCAGGCGCGCAGCCCCGGCAGCGGGCAGGGCTCAACGTTCATCGTCACGCTGCCGCTGCTGGCCGCCAATGCCGGCCTGGCCTTTGCTGTCGCGCAGGCCGGGGCCACGACGGTGCAGGCCGTTCATGCCGCGCCGCCGCGGCTTGACGGCCTGCGCGTGCTGCTGGTCGACGACCAGGCTGACATGCGCGCCGTCACTGGGCAGCTGCTGCGCAACGCCGGCGCCGAGCTGTGCCTGGCCAGCAACGCCGAGGAGGGTTGGGCCGCTTTGCAGTCCTTCGCCGCCGACCTCATCGTCAGCGACATCGGCATGCCCGGCATCGACGGCTACGAGTTCATGCGCCAGCTGCGCACACGGCCCGCGGCCCAGGGCGGGCAGACGCCGGCCCTGGCGTTCACCGCCTACAACCGCCCCGAAGACCACGACCGCGCGCTGTCCTCGGGCTATCAGCGCCACCTGGGCAAGGCCGGAACGCCGGCGTTGCTGTTACAGGCGTTGGCCGATCTGGCGCTTTCGCCACGCGCCGCACCCGCGCCGCCGCAGTAGGCCGTATGCGGCCCATAGATGGACTGTGCGGGCCGAGCCGACAAGCTTGACGGATGAAAGACGGTTCGGCAGCGACCGGCGTGCAATTAGGGCGTGCTGTAGGCGTTGGCCGACAACCCATCGCGGCATCACCGCACGAGCAGCGCTCGCGGTTGCTGCGAAGATTGCATCGCCCGGCCCAAGCCGGGTTTTCAACCCACTTTCACAGGAGTACACGATGAATTCCAACCAAGTCAAGGGCGCCATCAAAGATGCCGCTGGCAGTGTTCAACGCACTGCCGGTGAGGTCTTGAACAGCCCCACACAGCAGGTCAAGGGCGCGGCCAAACAGGTCGAAGGCAAGGCGCAGAAAAAGCTGGGCGATGCGCAAGCGCGTGTTGAAGACGCGGCCGATGACGCGCTGGATACCAAGATCCGGTCGACGCGCAAACCGCAGTGATTGCCGCCTGATGCCGCTGGCTCAGCAAGCGGCATCGGCGCATTGATGAACAGCGACCGCGTCGCCGGGACGATCCGCGAGCGCGAGCGTGGTCGCTTTCCAGCAGGGGCCACGCGCTCGGTGCCTGTCTCGATGTGCTGCCACCACCGAACACCATGAACTTTGAATCTCAAATTTCGCGCCCGAGTTGGCTGCTTCTCGGCAGCGAACCGCTGCGCGCCGCCACCGAATACCTGACCCATCGGTTGCAACGCTGGCAGATCAAGCCGCCGCTGCAGGGCGACGGCCATCCGGTGATCGTTTTTCCTGGCCTGGCTACCGATGGCGTTCCGGTCACCCCCCTGGTCGACCATTGTCGCGCGCTGGGTTACACCGCGATGGACTGGGGCCGCGGCTTCAATACCGGCCCCGGCGCTGACCTCGACGCTTGGCTTCAAGGCCTGGCCGAGGAGTTGCGCTGCACGCTGCGGGCCTCGGGCGACAGCACCAAGGCACCGGCGCCGACGTTGATAGGTTGGAGCCTGGGCGGGCTGTACGCGCGTGAACTTGCCAAACTGCCAGGGTTCGATGTGCGTCAGGTCATCACCATCGGCACACCTTTCAACGGCAGCCCTGGTCAAACCCACGCTGGCTGGTTGTACAAACGGTTGAACGGCAGCCCGGCGGACCTGTCGCACGCATTGCAACAGCGTCTGAAACGCCCGCCACCAGTGCCCACCACTTCGATCTACAGCCGCACGGACGGCATCGTCGCTTGGCAGGCATGCAGGCACGACATGCAAAGTGCGCGGGTGCAGGACATCGAGGTCAAGGGCAGCCACCTCGGCATGGGTTGGAACCCGTCGGTGCTGCGGTTGGTGGCAGACCGGCTGGTGCAGCCTGAACGCGAGTGGCAGCGCCATGGCAGTACCGCCTGAAAACCGCGGCGACGTGCCAGGTCAAGCCCGCCGACAAGTCCCCTTGCCATTTGCGCCCACGTCGCGTTCGCTGGCGCAGGGGAGGCGTTGCTGCGAAGTGTTGGCTACGTCGCCGCCCTGCCAGCGCCAGGCAAGCGCACGGCCCGATGCGCCGAGGCATCGGCGCATCGGCGCATCGGGGCGCAAGGTGTCGCCGCTGAGCCGCTGAGCCGCTGGCCGGTTGGCTGCATGTTCGGGTCGGTCCAATGAAAGACGAACCGTCATCGGAGAAATTCACAATTCGGGCCAGCGCAATGTGACAAGCATCGCCGCCGGTCAGTAGCACACCGAGCAGCAAGCCACACGCCCGACACCCGGAGACATGCGCAATGCCCCACGCCCTGGTCGTCGACGACGATGTCGACTCCGCCTTCTCGATGCGCGATCTCATCGCGGGCGAGAACTTCACGGTTGCGGTGGCGCACAACCTGCGTGATGCCCGACGGCAACTCACGCTGCAGGAGCCCGATATCCTGCTTCTGGACTTGCGCCTGCCCGACGGCAACGGGATGGACCTGCTGTCTGACCCGGTGCTGGTAGCCAACAGCGAGGTGGTGCTGTGTACCGGCCACGCCAACCTGGAAACGTCGATCCAGGCGCTGCGCCTTGGCGCAGCCGACTACCTGGTCAAACCAGTCAACCTGAAGCAGTTGCAGGGCGTGCTGTCGCGGATCATGAAGCCTGCGACGTTGAGGGCGGAGGTCGCTGACCTGACAGCGCAAGTAGCCAGTAGCGGCCACTTCGGTCACCTGTGGGGCCAAAGCGCGGTCATGCACCGCATTTATGAGCAGATCAGTCGCGTGGCCGGCACCAGCGTGACCGTGTTCATTACAGGCGAGAGCGGCACGGGCAAGGAGGTCGTTGCGCAGACCGTCCACGATCTCAGCCGGCGGCGCAAGCGGCCTTTCCTGGCTGTCAACTGCGGTGCCATCAGCACCAATCTGATCGAAAGCGAGATCTTCGGCCACGAGAAAGGCAGTTTCACCGGCGCCGAACGCATGCATCAGGGCTTTTTTGAACGCGCCAGCGGCGGCACGCTGTTTCTCGACGAAATCACCGAAATGCCACTGGAGCTGCAGGTCAAGCTGCTGCGGGTGCTTGAAACAGGCCGCTTCATGCGCGTCGGCGGCACCACCAGCCAAGAGGCCGACGTCCGCATCGTCGCCGCAACCAACCGCGACCCGTTCCAGGCCGTGGCCGCCGGCAGGCTGCGCGAGGACTTGCTGTACCGGCTGAACGTGTTCCCGCTGGACCTGCCCCCGCTGCGCGCTCGGCTGGAGGACGTGCCCTTGCTGGCACGCCACTTCCTGTCCGCGATCAGCGAGCAGGAGGGGCAGTCGCGCCGCTTCACCCCAGCCGCTCTGGCGCGCATGGGACGCTATCACTGGCCGGGTAACGTGCGCGAACTGCGCAATGCGGTGCAGCGCGCTTACGTGATGGCGCAGGGCGAACTGATCGACGAAAACTGGTTGCCCGGCACGGTGGCGATGGCGCCGGCACTCAGCGGGCAGGCACCGGCACCGGGTCAAGCGGCACTCGCCGTGCCCGCCCCGACGCTTCCAGTTGCACCGATCGCCGCGGCGTTGGCCACGGCCACCGAGCCGCTCGATAGCATCACCCTGCCGATAGGCAGCAGCCTGGCGCAGGCCGAGAAGCAGCTGATGCTGGCCACGCTGCGCCACTACAACCACCACAAAGAACGTACCGCTGCGACATTGGGGGTGAGCCTGAAGACGCTGTACAACCGACTCAGGGAATATGAGGCGGAGGCGGGGGCCCGGCTTGACAAGCGCGAGGACATTTGATTTTGAAGTGGCTGCTGAAAACGCCGCATGCAGCTAGCAATTGGCCAGACGGGCCGCTCGGGCGCTTCAACCATGGTGTTACTCGATCAAACCGTTTTTCAACGCGTAGTAGGTCAGGTCGCTGTTCGAGACCAGCCCCATCTTCTTCATCACCCGAGCTCGGAAGGTCGAGATGGTTTTCACGCTCAACGCCATGCTGTCGGCGATGCCGCCCGGCGTCTCGCCCTTGGCCAGCCGCAGGAAAACCTGAAACTCCCGCTCTGACAGCAGTTCGTGCTCGGCTCTGAGGGCGGGCAAGCTCATAGGGTCGGCCGTGCGCTCGGCAACGCCGGGTGTGGTGTAACGACGGCCCAGGCCCACAGTCCGGATGGCGCGAACGATGTCCTCCGGCTCGCAGTCCTTTGAAAGATAGCCCCATGCGCCTTGACGAAGCAACTTCAGCGCGTAGTGCGCAGCCGGAAAGCTGCTGAGGATCAGCACCGGCAGCTGCGGCGCCCGAGCCCTGATGGACTGCAGCGCGTCGACGCCGCTGACGCCGGGCATCGAAATGTCCAGCAACATTACATCCGCCAACTCCTGCTGCACCACGTCCATCGCCTCGCTGGCGCAAGCGCATTCGGCCACGACACGCAGGTCGACATGCGCCGACAGGTACTGGCGCAGCCCCGCGCGGATAAGCGGGTGGTCGTCGACGATAGCGATCCGGAGCATGGGGCCACCATGGCATTCGGCATGCCCGCTTACGCCCGCTTATGCCAGCTCGAGGGTTGGCGGAACTTGACATGCCTCTCAATCGTGTTGCCCGTGTACGAGGTGAGCAAAACCTCATAGGGTTCCAAGCAAGCTCAGCCAATCGCTTTGCGCCATTTGCAACCGGGAAGGGCGCCGACCTGCAGCCACAGGCGGAAAAGCGCCGGCGCGGTCTAGACGGCACTGCGTTACTTTGCGTACAGACGCCCGGTGCTCTGTGGCCGGACGATACGGTGGCCGGTATCAATGGCAGCGCGATTCGCGCTTCGCATGGACGCCGGTGACTCTCCGATCTCCGATCTCCGATCTCCGGTCTCCGGTCTCCGGTCTCCGGTCTCCGAGTCTGCGCCAAGCCAAGGGCAACGCTCGGAAAAGCCCAGATCAACTTCCAAGGGACTGTCGATGATCCGATCTGCAATCGCCGCCATCGTTGTGGGGCTGGGCGCCTCTGCTGCCAGCCCCGGTGCCAATGCACTGCCGGGCGATGCGGGCAGGGGCCCGGTGGACCCTCCGGCCGACACCATCGGCCCGAACCCGCGCATCGCGCCGGTCGACAAGTCACTCGTCCCCACGGTGCAGATCGCGCCGGCCAAGGGCTGGCCCGCAGGCGGCAAGCCGACCGCTGCCGCCGGTGTTGTCGTCAACGCATTCGCAACCGGACTGAATCATCCGCGCTGGGTGTATGTGCTGCCCAACGGCGATGTACTGGTCGCCGAGACAAACGCGCCGCCGAAACCCGACGACACCAAGGGCATCAAGGGCGCCATCATGAAGGGTGTTCAGGGCCGCGCCGGTGCGGGCACGCCGACGGCAAATCGCATCATCTTGCTGCGGGACGCCGATGGCGATGGCGTTGCCGAGATGAAGACGGTCTTCATCGCCAACCTCCATTCGCCTTTCGGCATGGCGCTCGTGGGCAAGGACTTTTACGTCGCGAACACTGACGCGGTACTGCGGTTCCCGTACACCGCGGGTCAGACCCAGATCAGCGCCAAGGGCGTGCAATTGACCGATTTGCCGAGCGGTCCGATCAACCACCACTGGACCAAGAACATCATCGCCAGCCCCGACGGCACCAAGCTCTATGCCACTGCAGGGTCGAACAGCAACGTGGCGGAAAACGGCATGCCAGCCGAGGTGGGGCGCGCGGCGATTCACGAGATCGACCTGGCCACCGGCAAGAAGCAGCTTTTCGCGACGGGCCTGCGCAATCCGAACGGCTTGGCCTGGGAGCCCTCGTCCGGGGTGCTGTGGACCGTGGCCAACGAGCGCGACGAACTCGGCAATGACCTGGTGCCGGACTATCTGACCTCGGTTGCGCGCGGTGCGTTCTACGGCTGGCCGTACAGTTACTACGGCCAGCACGTCGATGAGCGTGTCAAGCCGCCGCGGCCCGATCTGGTTGCCAAAGCCATTGCGCCCGACTACGCGCTCGGTGCCCACGTGGCGGCCCTGGGTTTGGTGGCGGCGACAAAAACGGCCCTGCCTGCGCCGTTTGCCAATGGCATGTTCATCGGCGAGCACGGCTCCTGGAACCGCAAGCCGCCCGTCGGCTACAAGGTCGTGTTTGTGCCGTTCGCCGCCGGCAAGCCGTCGGGTCAGCCGGTGAATCTGCTGACGGGCTTCGTGAACGACCAGGGCGAGGCGCTGGGGCGGCCCGTCGGGGTGGCGATCGACGGGCGGGGCGCATTGCTCGTGGCGGACGATGTCGGCAACACGGTATGGCGCGCGGTTGGCACGTCGAAGTAGCCCCGCTCAGCGCAGCGTCATCAGGTAGGCGGCCATGTCGCGCGCATCGCGGTCGTCGACCTGCAGGTTGGGCATCGTCGTCTCGGGGTCGATGCTCTGCGGATCGCGGATCCATTGCACCAGGTGCTCGGTGTCGTTGTTGACCGCACCGGCAATGAGACTGCGTGCCGCGAACCCTGCCAGCGGTGGTCCGACCGCGACATGGGCGCCGGTCACGCCCGGGATGCGGTGGCAGGCGGAGCAGGCGTATTGCGACGTCGCAGCGCGGCCGCGTTCGGCATCCGGCAGCGCCCGCGCCGCGCTGTCGGGCAACGGCGCCACACAGGGCGGGCCGGCCTGCGAGGCCGCGGCTGCTGCGCGGAACTCTGCTGCGGTAAGCGTGGGCAGGCGCTGCATGAACGCGACAACCGCCCACAAGTCAGCGTCCTGCATGCGGTGCTGCCAGGCCGGCATGCCGCTCATCTTGATGCCGTTGCGGGTGATCCAGTAAAGCTCGGCCGGTGTCCACTTTTCACTCGCGTCGACCAGCGGCCCAGGCAACGGTTGCATGCTTCGGCCGATCTCCGACGGGGCGAAGCCGGGGCCGCCATGGCATTGCGCACACTTTTGCACAAAACACGACGCGCCGCGCGCAAGCAGAGGCTCATCGCCCAACGGTGGCACCGTCAGTTGCGCGGCGCGCAGCTTCACCGAGCGGCGCGCCGTCGTCTCGAGCAGCGAGTACACCGCCTGCGTGTGCTGCCCGGTCGCCGAGATGTCGTAGACCCCGCTCCAGACGAACCCTGCCCCCAGGGCCGCCGCAACCACCAGCAGCCCGATCAGCCACAACGCAACACGAGCCTTCATGAACGATCCCACCCGGCTCCGACACCCGCCAGTACGACAACGCGACGCCACCGCGGCCGAACCGCCGGCAGCGGGCACGCCGTAGTATTCGCCAACTTGACCGTCATCATGCCCCGCTTCCGTTTTGTGTTCTCGCGATGCTACGCAAGCGCCGCGCCGCAGCGTGTCGGACGAGCGCTGGTTCTGTGTACGGTGGGCGTCACGTCGGTGGTGGCTGCCTTTGCCGCGCCGGCCGATGGGGTGCGCGGCCAGGCCCTGCTGGCCCGCTTCCACTGCGGCAGTTGCCACCACATTCCTGGCGTGCCGGCGGCGCGCGGCGACTACGCGGTGACGCTGGAGGCCTACGGCCGGCGCAGCTACATCGCCGGCCGCGTCGCCAACACGCCGGCGCTGCTGGCGCGCTGGATCCAGAAGCCGGCGAGCGTCGTGCCCGGCACGTTGATGCCCGACCTCGGCGTATCGGCCGACGACGCCCGCGACATGGCAGCCTACCTCGGGACGCTGCAGTGACGGCGCTGTCGAACAACGTATTGGGCATGCAGTCTTCACTGCGGCCGGGCGGGCCGGCCGCCGAGGTCACGACCGAGATGACGTGGGTGCTGGCCATTGGCGCTGGCGTCGTGTTCGGGGTCGTGCTGCTGTGCATCGCAGCCGCACTGCGCCAACGGCATCGCGCGCCGGCCGTCGACTCGGGTCGCGCCGAGCGGTGGTGGATCGTCGGCGCCGGCGTCGTGTTCCCGCTGTTGGTGCTGGTGCCGCTGCTGCTCTACGCCACCGCGCGCACCGACGCACTCACGCCGCCGCGCCTGGCGACGGGCGCTGACGAACTGGTGATCACGGTACAGGCCCGGCTCTGGTGGTGGCGCGTCACCTACCGCGACCCGTTGATCGGTCATGAGGTGATCACGGCCAACCAGATCAACCTGCCGACCGGCCGCGCGGTCAGACTCGCCCTGGTCAGCGACGACGTGATCCACAGCTTCTGGGTGCCGGCGCTTGCCGGCAAGGTCGATATGGTGCCGGGCAAGGTCCACCATTTGTGGCTGCAGGCCGACCGCGCCGGCGTCTACCGCGGGCAGTGCGCCGAGTTTTGCGGAGAGCAGCATGCGCGCATGGCGATCCACGTGGTCGCGCAATCGCCCGACGATTTTGCACGCTGGCTCCAGGCGCAGGCCGCGCCGGCCGCAGCGCCCAGCGGTCCCGACGCGGTGCGCGGTCTCGCCATCTTTACCGAGCGCCGCTGCAGCGCCTGTCACAGTGTGCTCGGCCTCGGTGCAGGCCCCGTCGCCACCATCGGGCCCGACCTGACGCACCTGGCGAGCCGGCTGCACCTGGGTGCCGGCACGCTGCCCTTCAACCGCGCATCGTTGGCCGACTGGATCGCCGACCCGCAGCACGCCAAGCCCGGCGTGCGCATGCCGTCGTACGCGCTTGATGCGGCGTCGATGCAGGCGCTGGTCAGCTTTCTGGAGCAACTCCGGTGAACAACCTACCGAACAGCCTGCCGCGCCCGCACGATGAGCTCGCCCGGCTCGAAGCGGCCTGGCAGCCGCCACGCGGCTGGCGCCTGCTGTCGGCGGTCAACAACACCCACATCGGCCTGTTCTATATCGGCACCGCGCTGCTGTTCTTCGTGCTCGCCGGCGTGCTCGGGCTGATGCTGCGTGCGCAACTCGCGGTGCCGGACAACACGCTGATCAGTCCGGCCTTCTACAACCAGGTCTTCACGATGCATGGCACCGTGATGATGTTCTTGTTCGCGGTACCCGTGGTCGAGGCCATCGCCGTGTACCTGCTGCCGGGCATGCTCGGCGCCCGCGATCTGCCGTTCCCGCGTTTGAGTGCCTATGCCTTCTGGGCCTATGCGATCGGTGGACTGGCATTTTTTGCGACGATTTTTTTCGGCGCATCGCCCGACGGCGGGTGGTTCATGTATCCGCCGCTGACCAGCGCCGAGTATTCGCCCGGCATCGGCGCGGACTGGTGGCTGCTCGGCATCGGCTTCATCGAAATCTCGGCGATCGCCGGCGCCATCGAGCTGATCGTCGGCATCCTGTTCACCCGCGCGCCCGGCATGACACTGATGCGCATGCCGATTTTCGCGTGGGCGATGCTGGTCGTTGCGTTCATGATCGTGTTCGCCTTCCCGGCCGTGATCGCAGGCACCACGCTGCTCGAGCTGGA
>JBBQAH010000501.1:0-2219 GCA_038316145.1 Burkholderiales bacterium | reverse complement strand
GAATAATCCGAAATTTTATTTGATTATTATTGTATTCAAAGTCGTTTTAAAGTTTGTACCGGTTAAAACACCACCATAAAATGCCGAAAAATTAGGGGAACACCTTGATATTAAAATCGAACTAGTTTAAGAGAAAAACTTGCTTGCCTGGCGGACTGTTTACCACTTTGATCGCCTGGCGGACTTAAGCACTTTGCCTCGTACTGTAGACTTGTCCCTAAACACGGATGTCGGCCTTATTGTTTGCACACTTGTTATTAGTCTTCCTTGTTTTTTTTACCGGTAACGGTTACTGATAAATAGTGTTATTTTAATATTCGCCTGAGCATTTTAATTAAACATTTAATATCAATATTAAAATCCAAAACATGTAATGTTAATATAAGTTAATCTTTTTACAGCAGAAAAAGTATCGTTTTCGTTCTAATATAACATTTAATATTAATATTAAATCCAAAACATTTTCATATTAATACAATATTAATATATTAAATTACACTACAAATAAATAGATAATATGTACATTACCGGTATTGCCTGGTCTTGTTTTTGTGATTTTGATTCCAATTATTTACGTACTGTACTTTGTACGTTAATAAAATTATCTTCACAATATAGTAATATAATAAACATAATATGTAATTGACTATTTGTAAATGTTTTACTACTGTATCTGTCTGACTCTGCTCGCAAGACCTTGTCCACTTGTTCGCCTGTTTGTCATCAAGTCGGCTTGTATTTTAGGGTTGTCTATCAGTATACGCACCCCTCCCACAAACCCGAGCGCCGCATGAGGTTGTAGTCCCTCGCCGACAACCGAAGAGCCCCCAATCGGCACTCAACGGCTTTAGCGCCAGTCCCCAACTTAAAAACGATCAACAAAACGAAGAAAGTTAAAACTCTATAGCGTAGACATGAAAACACGCTCTTGATCCCACTCAAAAACACCTGATGGAAAAACAGGGACTTTCTTGGGCATCTGTTTTTCAAGTATTCTTTCCAACATGCTCGAACTTTCCTCTACTTATACCGGGACAATATACACCGAATCTCTCCATCCTGCCACTTAACGATCAAAACGGGTGCGCCATATGCCACCCAGGAAGAAGATCCCCTGTTGCTTGGATGTTCATATCATTATTGAGTGACGAAAGCCGCGAATTCTACGTGTTGTCCGAGCCCGTAGTACAACAGACCCACCCGGGATTTTGCTATCCTAATTTCCGCTGATTAAGGAAGGAAGCAGTAATTCGTTTTTGTATTACCATTCCCCACCTCTTAAAAAGGTCCCGTTTTTAACCGACAGTCATCCTCCCTGCCAATTACGGTTACTGCATTTTTGAGTGTCGATCTCAATCCCCCCCCCTTAAACAGTCAAAACAGTTTACGGGATATGAGATTCACTTTGCCGACGCTGCGGCAGGTCGAGGCTAATAATCTAGTGACGCTGGGCGCCAGGCGCGGCCAACGAACATCCACAAGAGATCCTTGTCTGGTTGTGCTTTGCTACGTTTTCTTAATCAGGCCATGAAGGAAGGAGGAGGATCTGGGGCGCGGTTTCCGGTTGTACACGTCGAGCTAGGACAGATATACACAGGGACGGCCTAATTCTGATAGCCCTGTTACGCGGGCAGAAAACGAGTTTTTAAGGAAGCTTACATCACAAGTAAGTATCGAAGAAAATGAACAAAAACCAAATAAGCTTGAAAAACTAAAAGTTAAATGCGCTTTTTTATAATCAAGTAATGAAAGAAAATGAACACAGGTGTTTATAAATGCTTTATATAAAAAATGGTAAACGAGCTTTTTTTACTTTGAGCATAGCGCTAATTTGGATATTTTCCCTTTCTTTGAATTACGGATACCGGTAGATTAAGGAAAGGAATAAACTGTCGAACAATCAATCATAATAATGTTCAAGGTCAAAGTACTACAATAAAATGTCGAAGGATTTCAAGGCATGCTTAATGTTTAATGTTTAATGTAATCAGAGCAGGCAACCTCAATTAAGGACTTCGACGCCTGGTCTCCCCCTCGCAAAGATTCTCGACGTTGTTTATAATAAAGACATGGAGGCAAGTTTTCGGCGGAGAATCTGGACACTATCACACTTCCACAAGTCATCAAGTCTTTTATTTAGGAAAAGAGATCGAAGTCTAGCTGCTAGAGTAAATTCGCTAATCTGTTTCACTGACGTGTGCTCAATTCGTTCTGGTCGC
>JBBQAH010000331.1:0-2700 GCA_038316145.1 Burkholderiales bacterium | reverse complement strand
ACCAGCTGCACCCAAGGCTTCGGGCTTGAGGCCAAGGGCACTCGCGGTGGCTTGCGGCCAAAGAAATGCGCCGCGTGGTTGGCGAGCTGGCGCAACGCTGTTGATTGTCGCGGTGGCATCGGCAAGTGCAAAATTATCGTTACGATCACTGGCTCGTACATCGCCTGCCGCAATCCTAGCTTCAACATCGAGACTACCGCGGCTGCTTACCGGGCTCATTGCATTGCCAGGTTCGGCACCCGACCAAGAATCACCAGCTACAGTTTCGCGACCCGTGCCACTGCTCGCCAGGCCAGCTCGAATGCTAGGTGCGTTCAAAAATGCCAAATCAACTTGGCTAGCCAAACTAGCAATCGCGGATGGGCCGGCCGCACTTAAGCGAGCCGCAACCAACGCCGCGTGCGGCGTCAATCCATAGCTCTGCGCTGCCACAACCAGCTCAGGTGGCAAGAAATCAAGTAACAAGTCAGTGCTCGTGTTTTGCTGCGACACAGACCAAGAGTTAGCCAATCGGCCCAGTGCACCCGGTCGATAGTCGACCCGCTGGTTGGCGGTGCCGGTTGTATGAGGAGCTTCGCGATTATCAAAGCCACCAAACACAGCAGGTATCGACAACTCAAACACTTGATAGCCGCCAGGCTGCACAAACCGCTCAGCGTCATCTGGGATGTGCACGCTACGCGACACGCCGATTCCGCTAGCCGCCGGATTTTCTGTTAGGTCAGAAGCAACCACAGCATCGCGTGCTTGCCCGATTTGTTCGCCAGCTACGCGTGTTGGAGAAATCGCAACAGCACTACTACGGTCCGCTGATGCGGCACGATACAACGGGGCAACGGCAGGCTGCGGTTTTGCCGATTCGTCGTCGGCTTGCGCATTTGATTTTGCCGATTGCACGCCACGGGGCGTCGCCACATTAAGCCACGTTGGTGCAAAATCTTGCACTGAACGCGTAGCGGCGGCATTGCCAGACACTGACGAGGCTGGTGTGGACACGGCTGCCGCGAGATCCGAGTACTCGCCACGAAAAAATGCTTCCACAAGCGCTGCGGTAAACATGGCTCGAACATCGAAAGTTGGTGCAACCGATTCGGCACTCACCATACCTGCATCACGCAAGCCGCCCGCAAAGGGCGATGCACTCAAGCCGGACGCAAAACCGGCGCCAGCCACCTGTGGTGCTTGCATTGTCAACGGCCGCTGGCCCGACTTCGTTAAAATATCTTGTGGTTGACTCGTCGAGGTGAGAACCGGTGCGGATGCCGACTGAGCAGCAGCAGCCACACCACTGCGATCCCCTCGCTGGCGCGAACGCGACGAGGCGGCAGCACTAGCAATCGCCGCAAACACGTCATCTGGAGTTTCAGATTCATCGTCGTAGCGCTGGCTTTCGGGGACCTCAGTGCGAACCACCACCGATGGTACCGAAGCCAAAGAAATCGGCGAAACACCCGAGGGGGCAATGCCGTCGCGTGCAACCTCGTTTGAGCTAGCATCGCGCAAGCCAGCTTCGAGGGTAAGCCCACGGTCACGCCCAGCTGAACCCCGTGGCGCCACAAATACGGTTTCAGGTGCACGATCACTGCGGGCTGTTAATGTCGGGAATCCAGTTGTTGCGGAATTAAATGACGACAACTGTTCAGGTGCCGCCCCAGCGAATCGCCCAAGCCATCGATCACTCCACGCCACATGAGCTAAAGCGCGCGGTGCAGATTCACCTACACTGCTGAGTGCGCTAACACTACTCGACCGCTGGTTCGCTGCGCCTACATAGCCTCGCGGCATCGCGATACCAACCATCGCATTACCGGTTGACCGGAATTGGGCTGGCGTGCTGTTGCTCGATGCAAAACGTGAGCTTGCAGTTGAAGCTACCGTCGCTGCGAGGCCACCTAAGCCAGCCGGCATCAACATTGGCGGTGCGTGTGCTGGCGCAAAAACACCACGCGAGGTGTCCGCCGCTACTAGCTCTGCAAATCGAAGCTGTTCGACGAGCTGCGCTAATTTCACTACATCGAGGGTGCGGAGTGAAGAATTCTCCTGAACGCTTGTCGTCGACGATGGGGTCGAAGCCGCAGTTTGCCATGCTTGCGCAGCAGCAACATTCGTGTTGCTTTGCAACTGCACGTCGCTTGGTACAGCGCCGCGTACTTCGCGCGTTTCGTTTGTTTGGCCTGTTGTGCCAATTTCGGAAATAGGATTTACATCGGCCGAACGCGGGCCTGAGGATTCAGTCTGGGCAAGAAATTCTACATGCTGACGAGCCAGTGACCTCGCTTGACCTTGCCGTCCCCCAACGGTGGCGGATGCTTGAGTAACTTGGTCCCATGGGACCTGAGTCGGCGCCGGCACATTCGCGGTTGCACCAACACTTGCTGCCGACGCAGCTGCCACTTGAACGAGCCGCTGCTGGACGACACTACGCTGTTCTGCAAGCTGCTCACGATACTCAATATTCGCAGGACTACCGTGATCATTAATCAACGGTGTCGCACGCCGAGGCGCTGGAGGCGTGACCATTTCGGGCGCCAAACTAGCCAAGCGCGATTGAATTGCCGACGGCGGTTGCGATTGTGCAAATGCCAAGGCAGTGCGGACCGAATCCGCAAGTGCATTCATTTGCCGCGAACGGCCCGAGCCATCTGAACCCGCCGCTGCGTCAAACGACGTTTGAGTCGTTAGCGGACTCAACGTGGAGCT
>JBBQAH010000341.1:0-2767 GCA_038316145.1 Burkholderiales bacterium | reverse complement strand
AAAAGGTACTTTTTGAGAAGAATAATTTGATCAGTTTCAGGTGGAAAACCCGCACTTTGTTGACTGCAGCAATTTATTCTAATTATAATCGTTCGTTTATTCTCAGTTTGAGCTGAATCAGTTGAGAAATGAAACAGCGATCAGTGGCCGGAATTAGGTTCCAAAAGGGGTGGTCGGAATTACGTTCCAAAAGGGGGGTGGCCGGAAGAAGTGTTCTATCCCTTGTACGTCTAAATTGGTATTATTCGTTAACAAAACCATTAGAAATCGGGATTTATGACCAGTTCCGCGTGTGTGTCCTAGCCATTTAACGTGGTTTTCTTCTTACGGTCTGTCTCGATGGAGACTCCCTCACGGGTTGGATCTGAAGCAGCAGGGTTTTCTCCTGAAATATGCGGCCCAGAATCTATTTCCATCACATCATCTGAATCGTACGATTCCCAATCGTCCTCGAACACAGCTGGGGAGTCGTCGTCCTGTTTGCTGAATTCAATCTCAACGGAATCTTGAGAGTCCGCAGAGGCAGTTTCCGATTCCCCTTCCATCGAGCCTTTATCAGGTCGACGTTTGAAAAAAACATACTGTGCCGAGTCGGAGGAAGCGATTCTTCGCGTGTCCAAATCAACGGCATCTTTCATGTCGATCCGCCGCCTGCTCAGCTCGTCCATCACGGCGTCGGACCGTCGGGAATTCATCTCCTTGGCATTCTTGTCGATGGACCGCTGCACCATGCGGCGCTTCATTAAGCGATCAATTTGAAACGTGGAAAACTTGTCAGAGTCCTGAGGAAGTTGATCGACAAATTTCCAGGACGGACGCCGGCGCTGCGCTTGCAGTTCCAATAGAATCTCATGGCGAACTTCCGGCGTGAGAGCTTTGAAATCCGCCGAATTAATGTCATACTTGTCGAAATTGATTTGGTTAACTGAACCAACACTCATTTCGTCTTCGTCTTCGGAAATCCCGTCAGACGAAGCGGATGAAGCCTAAAAACATGTGTACTGTTGATGAGATGATCTAAACTGTCAGAATTTGTTGAAGAACAAGACTAGTCAATCAATCAATCAATATATCGTCCAATCAATCAATCAATCAAATAATCAAACAATCAATCAATCAACAATTAAACAATACCAGCACTCTACCTCTTCAGGAAGGGCAAAAATATCCTCCTGGCTGGTCGATCCACAGGCACTCAACTTTGTCGGGGATTTGAGCTTGCCGTTGACTCCGTTTTTCCTTTCCAAGACCGTTCCAACCGCCTGTTGCCGCACTAAATTCTCCAGCAACTTCAGGGATAACTTCTGCACTTTCTCATCCGCCACCGTCCGCAGACGCCGACGACGTTCTAGAAGACGCTGCTTCAAGACCGGTGCTGGTCCATCAAACACGAAGATGGGCTTAATCCGATGGAAGAGCAGTTTGCAGATGCGATTAAACATGACCAGAAGATGGGCATCGCTGACAGCAATGCCGCGCCGTTCCCGCACTCCGCGCACCGCTTGATGCATCCAGATGCTGATGTCGACCGCGAGGATTTGATTTTCCAGTGATTCGGGAGTGATTGGTCGTCCGGTAGAATTCAAAATCTGCCATAATCCCTTGACACCCATTTCTGACCTGGAATTACAAATCTGCACTCGTAGCTAATCAATCAATCAACAAAGACGTCACATTCGTAGAAGTAGATCGAGGCAGTTCCCATTTCGCGTCAAGAGGAGTGAGTACTACGCGTAAAAATAGTCGCGTAATACGCAAACTAGCCGAAAAATTCCAAAAACTGAAAAAATCAATGACCCACTAAAGATAACCGAGACATGCCTAAAAACTGGTTAAAAAAGTTTTAAAAAACATCTTCGCATCTCCATTTTATAGTTGTGTAATAAACCATGTTTAGTACGAGAATCGGATGAACCGTGTTTAGAACATTTCGAACATCCCATTATAGATTTAGAACCAGGTTAAGAATTTTGAAACGTCCATCTACTGAGGTTTACAATCGACGCGTTTTCCTGTCGCACTGCACTGTATTGAATCATTTAAATGGTTCAAAACTGATTTTCGCATTCCCGGCATTTTTCCTCAGTACAAGTATTTGTTTCATTTCAGGTTCTTTCCGCGTGAGGATTCATAATTTTTAGAGGTAACTGGAAGAAAGATTTATACCGGGAGTTGGATATGCCGATGTTTGGTCGCACGATTATTTATCGTTGTTGAATTTTCAGATCTTTGGGAACCGGTCGCGTTGATTTACTGTGACGCCAATCCGCGCATACGATGTCGATCGGAATTCCGATCAAGATTCTGCATGAAGCAGAGGGTCATATTATTACCGTTGAAACCAACGAAGGCGAGGTCTATCGGGGGAAATTGGTGGAAGCGGAGGACAACATGAACTCGCAGCTGGTGCAAGTCAGCGTCACGCATCGTGATGGCAGGTTAGTGTCAACTGTGAACCATTTTCTGTCCTGTCGGGTCATTTGCGTTACCGATCAGCATCGCATTTTAGTTGAAGTCCATGAAAAACGGCTGAGAACTACACTCTTCGCAGCAAGTGTCTTATTTAATTAAGTTTCGTCATGCAAGCCATCATTTGATCGCTTGATTTAACCAGTTTTGATTTTTCTGTTTAACCGTTCCATTGATTGTTTGATTGTGGATACAGTCTGTACCGACTGGTGCGTTGTTGATTGATGGATTCATTGATTGATTGATGCGTTCGTTGATTGATTGGTTGGTCCATTGATTGATTGGTCGATTGATTGAT
>JBBQAH010000219.1:0-3451 GCA_038316145.1 Burkholderiales bacterium | reverse complement strand
TGGCGGGATCGGCATCACTGGACATGCCGGCCGCCATGCCCTGCGGGCCGTCGAAGATCTGCCGCGCACCGGTGAAGCCGTCGGCCGCCAGGTAGGCCGCCGTCAGGCCGGCGCCGGTGGCATGCGCGGTGTGCAACTGCTTGGAATCGGCGGCGGTGCGCAAAAACTCCCACAGCCCGGCGGCCTGGGTGCCGGCCGAGCCGAAGGCATGCGCCATCTGGTCCACGCTGAGGTTGAGCAAACGGCCCACCGCCGCCGCCGCCGCCACCGTGCCGGCGGTGCCGGTGGTGTGGAAGATGCGGTAGTGCGAGCGGCCGAGAAACTCACCCACCCGGATGCCCACCTCGTAGCCCACCACGCTGGCCGTCAGCAATTCAGCGCCGCTGCGGCCCAGCGCCTGGGCCACTGCCAGCGCCGCCGGGAACACCACCGCCGCCGGGTGGAACACCGAGCCGTTGTGCACATCGTCCTGCTCGGCAAAGTGCGATGCGGCGGCATTGACCACCGCGGCCACCAGCGGGCTGCTGCCGCGCCGGTGGATCAGCACCTCGCTGGGGCCATCGGTCGGGCCCATCGCCTGCATGAAACGCGCGATGCTCTCCACCGGCCGCGCGCCCTTGCCGGCCAGCGCCGAGGCCAACCAGTCCAGGAACAGGTCTTCAGCGCGGCGCAACACCGGCGCCGGAATGTCGCTGAACTGCAGCGTGGCGGCAAACTGCGCCAGCGCGCGGGTCGGGTCGGCATTCAATGCGGTCATGGTGGGCTGCTCCTGAAGACTTCAAATCGTGCCGTCGCGCCGCAGCGCGTCGATCTGCCGGGCATCAAACCCCAGGCCGGCCAGCACCGCCTGGCTGTGCTGGCCCAGCGCCGGCACTGCGTCCATGCGGGCCGCCGTGCAGCCGGGCGGCAACAGTGCCGGCACCGGGCCGGCGGGGGTGTTGATCTCGGTCCAGCGGCCGCGGGCCAACAACTGCGGATGGGCCCACACGTCGGCCATCGTGTTGACGCTGGCGTTGGCGATGCCGGCAGCGTCGAGCCGCGCCAGCACCTGGTCGGCCGTCATCGCCGCAAACGCCTCGACGATCAGCGCGCGCAGGCTGTCACGGGCCACCGTGCGCCTGGCGTTGGTGGAAAACCGCTCATCGGCCGCCAACGCCGGCTGCAGCAGCACCCGCTGGCAAAACACCTGCCATTCGCGGTCGTTTTGCAGGCCCAACATCACCGTCTTGCCGTCGCCGGTGGCAAACGGGCCATACGGGTAGATGGTGGCGTGGGCGGCGCCGGCGCGTGGTGGCGGGCTGGCGCCCTGGTAGGCGTAGTACAGCGGGTAGCCCATCCACTCGACCATGCTCTCCAGCATCGACACGTCGATGTGCCTGCCAAGCCCGGTGCGGCCGCGCTGGATCAACGCGGTCAGGATGTTGCTGTAGGCGTACATGCCGGCGGCGATGTCGGCGATCGAGCAGCCGGCCTTGGCCGGCGCGTCCGGGCTGCCGGTGATCGAGACAAAACCTGATTCGCTCTGGATCAGCAGGTCGTAAGCCTTTTTGTCGCGGTAGGGGCCGGGGTTTTGATCGTCGTTGCCGTAACCCGAGATGTCGCAGACGATCAGCCCAGGGTGCAGCACGCTCAAGACCTCATACGACAAGCCCAGCCGTGCCGCCGCACCCGGCGCCAGGTTTTGCACCAGCACGTCGGCACCGGCCAGCAAGCGCGCCAGCACCTCGGGCGCCTGGGCCGCTTTAAGGTCCAGCGTCAGGCTCTCCTTGGAGCGGTTGGTCCAGACAAAATGCGAGGCCAGGCCGTTGACCCGCTCGTCGTAGGCGCGCGCAAAGTCGCCCACACCCGGCCGCTCGACCTTGATCACCCGGGCACCCTGGTCAGCCAACTGGCGGGTGCAGAACGGCGCGGCGATCGCGTGCTCGAGCGTGACGACGGTGATGCCTTCAAGTGGCAGGCCAGCCATCAAAAGCTCCTGGGCAGGCCCAGCACATGCTCGGCCACGTAGCTCAAGATCAAGTTGGTCGAAATCGGCGCCACCTGGTACAGCCGGGTCTCGCGGAACTTGCGCTCGACGTCGTATTCACATGCAAATCCAAAGCCACCGTGAAACTGTATACAGGCGTTGGCTGCCTCCCAGCTGGCCTTGGCGGCCAGGTACTTGGCCATGTTGGCCTGGGCGCCGCAGGGCTGGTGGGCGTCGTAGAGGCTGCAGGCCTGCCAGCGCATCAGGTCGGCCGCCTCGACCTCGATGTGGGCCTCGGCGATCGGAAACTGCACGCCCTGGTTCTGCCCGATCGGCCGGCCGAAGACGATGCGGTCCTTGACATAAGCGCTGACCCGGTCGATGAACCAGCGGCCGTCGCCGATGCACTCGGCAGCGATCAGCGTGCGCTCGGCGTTCAGGCCGTCGAGGATGTACTTGAAGCCCTGGCCCTCCAGGCCGATCAGGTTCTCGGCCGGGATCTCGAGGTTCTCGAAAAACAGCTCGTTGGTCTCGTGGTTGACCATGTTGGGGATCGGCCGCACCGTCATGCCGCTGGTCACCGCGGTGCGCAGGTCGACGATGAAGACCGACATGCCCTCGCTCTTTTTCTTGACGTCCGCCAGCGGCGTGGTGCGCGCCAGCAGGATCATCAGATCGCTGTGCTGGATGCGCGAGATCCACACCTTCTGGCCATTGACGACATAGCGGTCGCCTTTTTTGACCGCAGTGGTCTTGATCTTGGTGGTGTCGGTGCCGGTGCTGGGTTCGGTCACGCCCATGCTCTGCAGGCGCAGCGCGCCGCTGGCGATCTGCGGCAGGTAGCGCTGCTTTTGCTCGGCCGAGCCGTGCCGCAGCAGCGTGCCCATGTTGTACATCTGGCCGTGGCAAGCGCCCGAATTGCCACCGGCGCGGTTGATCTCTTCCATGATCACCGAGGCTTCGGCCAGACCCAGGCCCGAGCCGCCGTACTCCTGCGGGATCAGCGCGGCCATCCAGCCGGCCTGGGTCAGCGCATCGACAAAGGCCTCTGGATAACCGCGCTGGCTGTCGACCTTGCGGTGGTATTCATCCGGAAATTCGGCGCACAGGGCGCGCACGGCGTCGCGGATGTCTTGGTATCTGGGTTGGGTCATGGGCTGAGCGGAACTGGGCGGCTGGCCCACACGGGCAATGCCAGAACCAGCGACTTTGCGACCGGCGCCCGCAAAGGACAATTCACTTTTCAGGAAGCAGCCCTTTTGATGCCGCTAAGTTGCCCTGAGGGGATCCGACGGCACCTGAGGCAACAAGGTTCAGCTTGACTGGCTGGAGTCGGCTCGTTGCGGTCGTTCGATTGATCGGAATGCCGCCGTTCGACGGGTGCGCCGAATGGCAACCAAGGCCGTCGGGCAACCGGCTCCCTCCATGTCCCCCGGCGCCGGCCTTGCGTCCGACGCCTCCTCCTTTACTTACGGGATCCGGTCA
>JBBQAH010000576.1:0-1703 GCA_038316145.1 Burkholderiales bacterium | reverse complement strand
GATTTATCTCAGTTTGGGTTGAATCAGTTGAGAAATGAAACAGTTATTTATGTCCGGAATTGAAAGTCAAAACACGCTGTCCGGAATTGGGTGCTAATCCTTATATTAGTACTAAAAAGTACTACTCTGTATCGATACTATAATAAAAATTCAATATGGATGTACGCAGTAATGCTTGCATGAAAAATGTTATATTACAACAAACTTACAATTTGTAGTAATAAATAAGACGCTGAAGAATTTCATTATGAAATTAAAATTTGTCTTATAATTAAATTTGTAAAATGAATCTGACAGATGTATTATATTTCGTCCATTCTTTATTAATATTTTTTGAACATGTTCAAAATTAAGCACAACATTAAAGAAACTGGAAAAACCTTTTAAGAACGTGAATCGGCTCCGTTTCCCTATCTTTTTTATACCGTTCTGTTCATTATTTTATTAAGCGCGGAATTTAATTGTCTTTGTTACAGCTGCATCAACCCTGCCTGGACACCGGCCGGCGATTTCGCCAGACACCGCCGTGAAAACGACAACACCCGGCACATTATGGAAGTGGCCAGCTTCGAGTTCGCCGAACCCTCCGACTACCTGTACTTCCACTGCGAGGTCAAAGTGTGCCCACGTAATGGCGATCAGTCACGGTGCACGTCGAGCTGCGGCACCACCAGCAGGAAGACAGTGACCGGCAATGATTTTCGCCTGGGTACCGGGGCTGTTCGCCCGCAGCCCGACGCTCCCCCACCGTACATTATCATCGAGGAAGACACGGGAGTGCCGTTGCTTACACCAGACAGGCCCACTATCCCACCGACGGACATCAGCCCGGTGTCGGATGAAACAAGCCCGAACACACAAACGACACAGACAGTACAGACAATACAGACGCAGACAACGCAGACAATACAGACACAGACACAGACACAGACCACGCAGACTGCACAGACAATACAGGCGCAGACACAGACAACGCAGACAATACAGACACAGACACAGACAACGCAGACAACACAGACAAGGCAGACAAGCCTATCAGCTTCAGCAGATCCGTCGAACGCACCCTCTGATACCTCGACAGCAGATACTTCGCCGGCCAACACAGACCAGCCCATGGAAACTACCCCACGGAGTCAAGCGGATACGACAACCTCGCTTCAAGGCAGCGAGGAAAACGCTGCCCTTACTCATCGTGCATTTCCCCTTTGGGTTGCTTTTAATATCTTGGTTCTGTTTGCAAGCTTGATGAATTACTTTTGACGTATTTAATTGCTTTCTCTGTGTGATTAGAAGCAGAGTGTAGTTAATCTCTCGTTCCATCGGGGAACTCACAAGCCTAATATATTGGGTTTTCCCGGTAGTGCTTCTTAGAAGCAACCTATGTACTATTTCCCCCTTCGATTTTGATTATTTACGTCTTGATCAATAGAGCGAAAAATACTGTGAACTGTGGTGCTCAAGACAGCGGCAGACATTCACTTTTAGATGCTTGCAAAAAAGATTAAAGTTTGATCATTTTCAATGCAAAGCAATATGATTCTTTGATGATTGATTGGTTGATTGCTAGAAATGAAACGTACATTTCATTTTGTACATTAATTTACACCAATCAACCAATCAATAATCCAATAAACATTGTGGTTTGCATGGAAAATGCACAAAATTTAATCTTTTTTGCAAGCATCTAAAAGTGAATGTCTGCC
>JBBQAH010000338.1:0-2737 GCA_038316145.1 Burkholderiales bacterium | reverse complement strand
ATTTCGCTGCAGAACATCCATTTCTCTGGAAGAGCTTGTTGCAAAAACTACAAAATGCAACGATCGGATTCGTGAACCAACTCATCGACGATGGTGCCGATCTCTATCAACTCTTCGACTCCTGGGCTGGCATGCTGACAGAATCAGAGTATCAGGAATGGGCACAACCATTTCACACAGAACTCTTTCAACTTGCCAATAAAGTTCCAAAGATATTATTTGTGAAAGAATGTCCATATATTGAGATGATGGTACAAACACAACCTAATGTTCTAAGTCTTGGTGAAAGTCATTCATTATCAAACCTTCATTCCCGCTACCCGGAGATTGTGTTCCAAGGTAACGTTAGTGAAAAAGTAATGAGAACAGGTACGACGACAGACGTTTCAAATTCCGTATTAAAATGTCTCAGCGAAACTTCCGGCACACGACATATTCTCAACCTAAGTCACGGGGTCGGGAAAGAAACGCCTGTTGCGAACTTTGAAACATACATTCGTACTGCTAAGACATACATTCCAAGCCAAGGTTAACTCATTGCAAAATTTTGCAACGACTCCAGGTGGTGCCGATGAATAATGTTCAAAAATTTCTCATACTATTGCTGCTAATAGTCACGGATGCTAGTCAATCAGTAGCGGAAGACAACCAGACAAAAGCTCTTAAATCAGTCATCAAAAAAACTGAACCATCCATAGTCGCGATTATCGTGTCACATAGCACGAGATATGAAAATCGCATAGACCCACTCAAACCCTGGCTGCTGGGATCATACCAATCAAATCCGCTTTCAATTAAACCATTTGAGCGAGACAGATTGGATCTCTCCGACGGCCGTAATGCTTCTGACCACACATGTGGAACAGGGATCGTGCTCTCTGAGAATGGACTTGTACTTACAACATATCATGTCATTGAAGGTGCGAGGAAAATTTATCTACGATTCTCAGATGGGACAGGTTCGTATGCAGACATCCATGCGTATGACGCCCGTGCAGATCTCGCCGTACTGAAGGCTCAGTATCTTGCAAGCAATGCGATAGAACCAATCAAATTCACTTCAATAGACGAAGTAACAAAACCAACGACAAGTGAGTATCGATTTCAACGTGGCGAACCAATCGTAGCCATCGCGCATCCACACGCGAGCGGCCTAACTGATGGAAAAGTATCTGTCTCGGCGGGTATCATCAGTAGCGTCCGGCGCAGACAATATGATTTGCAACCAGAACCAATTCGACACGGAATGCTGTATCAATACAGAAGCTTAATTCAAACCGATATAAAAACAACAACCGGCTCTAGCGGAGGCGCGCTCGTGAATATGAGCGGTGAGTGTATTGGATTAGTCAGCAGTCTGGCTTCAGTTTCAGGTGCTGAATCAAGCGGAGGGTTTGCAATACCTATCGATGGAATCTATCGCAACATTATCAACACTCTGAAGGATGGTAAAGAAGTTGAGTATGGTTTCCTGGGTGTAACACCTGGTCAGCTTTCGAGTAACCCACTACGACCAGGCTTGAGAATCGGGAACGTGTCCCCAACGATGCCAGCCTCGATTGCAGGTCTACAAAGTGGAGACATACTCACAACCATCGATCGGCAACCAATTCTTGAAATCGATGATCTTTTCTTGCACATTGGCGGAAGCTTAGCAGATGAAACTGTGGAATTGGGTATATATCGGGGGAACTTACCAATTAGATACCTAAATGTGAGACTCACGAAAATGTTTCATGCTCTCCCAACGCTCGCATCTGTAACGTCGAAAAATCACTTTGGGATACAAGTCGAATATAGCAGTATTTTATATCAACAACAACTAGGACGAATTGCGTTTGCAAGTGACGGAGTTTTAATTCGAGATGTCGAAAAGGGGAGTTCAGCCGAACTCGCCCTGCAAAATTATAATCAATCGACTCGTTGGCTCATTACGCATGTTGATAATCAAAAAGTCCTCAGTCCGAAGGACTATGAAAAATCCATGATGTCTAAATCAACGGTTGTACTCACCTTGAAATCGACGATTGATCGTTCCGAGCCTTCTATCAGGATCACTCTTGCACAGTAAAAGTATGAAATACGCAATATGCAACGAAACCTTTGAAGGCTGGGAACATAAGACTGTCTGTGAATTTATTTCAAAGCTTGGATACACTGGTTTGGAAATTGCCCCATATACGATTCGTCATGACAAGAATACCTTTTCTCAGGATGTTATTCATGATGTAAAATCTCAGGCTGAGGATCACGGCATCGAAATAGTAGGTACGCATTGGCTTTTGGGCAAGACTACAGGTTTTCATCTCACGACATCAGATTCCCTGACCCGATTGAATACAGTAGACTACTTATCTCGACTCATTGAACTTACAGCAGCACTTGGTGGCAAACTCATGGTTTTAGGGTCGCCACTTCAAAGAAATCGCATTGCAGACATCAACGAATCTCAGGCAAATGAATACATGATCGAAATACTCCACAAACTAGTACCAATACTTGATAGTACTCAAATAACACTTTGCCTTGAACCGCTAGGCCCACAAGAAACCAATTACATCAACACATCGCAACATGCAATGCAGATTATCACTGCGATCAATTCTCCATTTGTCAAACTGCACTTAGATGTCAAAGCAATGTCGACAGAAAGCGAATCAATACCTGAGCTGATTATCAAGCACGCGAAAATGTTACATCATTTCCATGCGAATGATCCAAACCTCCGCGGACCTGG
>JBBQAH010000152.1:0-7139 GCA_038316145.1 Burkholderiales bacterium | reverse complement strand
TTGCCGCCAAATCGGTATTGCCCGCACACCGTAAGTCTTGAGCAAGTCTATGCTGACGAGATCAAGGGGAAAACGAACGTCAGCACTTGCGGGCTGAGCGCACAGCAGAGATTATTCGTTACAGCAGTCTTCAACAGCCTTTCGTTTGATTGGTTCATTCGCCAAAGTGTGACAGCGCACGTATCGTTCTTCTTCGTCTACAACGCGCCAATGCCCAGGCCAAAATCTGACGATCCTTTTTTCAAAATGATCGTTGATCGCGCATCGCGCCTAATTTGCACGACGTCGGAGTTTGACGCATTGGCGCTAGAAGTCGGCCTTCAAGGCAGCCGCGACGGCGCGAGCAACCCCGCCGAGCGCGCTCGCCTGCGCGCCGAACTCGACGGGCTGGTGGCCCACCTCTACGGCCTGACCGAAGATGAATTCACCCATATCCTGGCCAGCTTCCCCTTGGTGTCCGAACCGGTCAAACAAGCCGCCCGCAATGCCTACCGCGACGTCGAACGAGGGCTGATCCAATGAGCTACGACACCGTCCCGCTTCGGCTTGAATCGCTGCACATCCGCAACTTCAAGGCCATCATCGACAGCGGGGCGGTGGCGCTGGGCCCATTGACGGCCTTCATTGGCCACAACGGGAGCGGCAAGTCCAGCCTGATCGAAGCGCTGGAAACCTACCAGGCCATCGTGGTGGACGGGCTGGACGCGGCGATGCAGCGCTGGCTGGGCATCGAGCATGTGCGCCACAAGAGCGTGGAGGCCAAAGAGCGGGCCGGCAAACCGCTGAACCCGATGGTGTTCGACCTGCGCATCGGCGCGTCACCGCGCAAGTCAACACGGGTGGAAATGGCCGTCAACAACGACGCCGCCGCCAACCACATGTTCATCGAGCGCGAGCTGGCGGTGCATGCCAAAGGCTGGCACCCGGAGCCGCGCTTAAGCCGCGAGGGTGCTGCGATCAGCGAGGGCCGGTCCATCCTGGGCACGGGCATGGGGGGCGGCGCCGGCCACCGGGCCGTGGCCGAC
This sequence comes from Burkholderiales bacterium, assembly GCA_038316145.1. Taxonomy (GTDB): domain Bacteria; phylum Pseudomonadota; class Gammaproteobacteria; order Burkholderiales; family Burkholderiaceae_C; genus Pseudaquabacterium. Next base: position 6,114 of record JBBQAH010000152.1, on the reverse strand, counting down.
CATGTACGGGCCTGGCAGTTCCTGAGCCTGCAGCCCGAGCGCATGGGCTTGCCGGTGCCGCAGCAGCGCACCGGCGGCCGGGTGCGGCTGGCCAAGGACGGCAGCAACATCGCCGACTACCTGCTCGACATCCAGCGGCTGGACGCCCAGTTCAAGACCAGCGCGATGGAAGGCATCGTGCGCACGATGGAATACGTTCTGCCCTACGCACGCGACTTGCAGGCCGCGCTGACCTCGGAGCTGGAGCGCAAGGCCTATTTGCAGCTGACCGAAGGCAATTTCAAACTGCCGGGCTGGATGCTGTCCACCGGCACGCTGCGGGTGCTGGCCTTGCTGGCCACGCTTCGCCACCCACAGCCGCCGCCTTTGGTCTTGATCGAAGAGATCGAAAACGGCTTGGACCCGCGCAGCATCCACCTGCTGGTCGAAGAGATCCGCACCGCCGTGCTGACGGGGGTGACCCAGGTGGTGCTGACCACCCATTCGCCCTACCTGCTGGACTTGCTCAAGCTCGACCAACTGGTGCTGGTGGCACGCGATGCGGCGGGCGAGCCGCGCTTCCACCGGCCCGCCAGCGATGCGAGCCTGGTTGAATGGGCCAAGGAGTTTGCGCCGGGCAGGCTCTACACGATGGGCTCGCTGCACGAGGCGGCGCAGTGATAGCCACCGCCCAAGTGCCGGCCAAGCACCCGCCCGCCACCATCGGCATGGTGTTCGAGTGCGGGCCGCAGGGCGCGGACAAGCTGGTCTGCGAGTACCTGGCAAATCAAATTCGCCCCGGTGTCGTTGTCAGGAGCAAGACCTTGGACAGCAAAGTCAACCTGCTTCGCGATGCCGGCAAAGTGGCTGCACAGTTGCTCAAAGACGGCTGCGCTTGCGTGATGATCATCTGGGACTTGCGGCCGGCCTGGCCGGACAAAACCGACCGGCCCTGCCGGCATGACGAGCGGCAAGCCGTGCTGGCGCGCTTGGCCGCGGCCGGCGTGCCGCTGAACGCACCGGTAGCGCTGATCTGCATCGAGCAGGAGTTGGAAAGCTGGCTGCTGGCCAATGAGCGGGCGATCAGCGCGCACCTGTCAACAGCCGCCCACGCCTACGACGCGCCCAAGGTGAAGCGGCCCGATGCCGTCACCCAGCCAAAGTCGGCCATGATTCAACACTTCAAGCAAGCCCGGGGCTGGGTCTACGACGACAAGGTGGATGCCGTGCGCGTGTTGAAGGCTGGCGATCTTGACTTGCCGCGCATGCGCCGGTCGGTAAGCTTTGCGCGGTTCGAGACCAAGTTGTTGGGTTGCCAGGCGCCAGCTTGACGCTGTGTTGATTGATTTTCTGTTTTCTTGCGGGCTGGAAAATGAACGCGAGAATACAGAAAATCCGTTTCAAATCAACGGCATGGCTGCCAAGCCATTTTCCAACGCGGGTGGAACAGCGCCATCAGACGACTGGTCTGTACTGCGGAGACAAACGGGCGGCGCACAGAGCAGCTGACCCAGCTCAGCCCGCGTAGCCTGCCTTCACCTTCAACCGCCACGCATGCAGCAGCGGCTCGGTATACCCACTCGGCTGCGCCATGCCCTTGAACACCAGATCCAGCGCAGCCTGAAAAGCCGCACCGTCCGGCTTGCCCGCCATCGGCGAGTAGGCCGGATCACCCGCGTTCTGGCCGTCCACCACCGCCGCCATGCGGGCAAAGGTGGCGCGCACCTGCGCTTCGCTCACCACGCCGTGGTGCAGCCAGTTGGCGATGTGCTGGCTGCTGATGCGCAGCGTGGCGCGGTCTTCCATCAGGCCGATGTCGTGGATGTCGGGCACCTTGCTGCAGCCCACGCCCTGGTCCACCCAGCGCACCACATAGCCCAGGATGCCCTGGGCGTTGTTGTCGATCTCCTGCTGGCGTTCTTGCGCCGACCAGCCCACCTGCGCCGCCACCGGGATGGTCAGCAGCTTGTCCAGGATGTCGCTCTGCACCGCCTCGCGGTCGCTGGCGGCATCTTCAGCCTCCAGCGCCTGCTGCACCGCGCTGACGTTGACTTGGTGGTAGTGCAGCGCATGCAGCGTGGCGGCGGTGGGGCTGGGCACCCAGGCGGTGTTGGCCCCCGCCTTGGGGTGGTTGATCTTCTGCTCCAGCATCGCGGCCATCAGGTCGGGCATGGCCCACATGCCCTTGCCGATCTGGGCCCGGCCGCGCAGGCCGCACTGCAGGCCGACCAGCACGTTGCTGCGCTCATAAGCGGCGATCCAGGCGCTGGACTTCATGTCGCCCTTGCGGATCATCGGCCCGGCCAGCATCGAGCTGTGCATCTCGTCGCCGGTACGGTCCAAAAAGCCGGTGTTGATGAAGGCCACCCGGCTGGACGCGGCAGCGATGCAGGCCTTCAAGTTGACGCTGGTGCGGCGCTCCTCGTCCATGATGCCGAGCTTGACGGTTGAGTCGGGCAAGCCCAGCAGCTGCTCGACCCGGCCGAACAGCTCGCCGGCAAACGCCACCTCGGCCGGGCCGTGCATCTTGGGCTTGACGATGTAGACCGAGCCCTGGCGCGAGTTGCGCACGACCTGGCCCACGGCGGGGCGCAGGTCGTGCAGCGCGATGGTGGTGGTGACGACCGCGTCCAGGATGCCCTCGGGGATCTCGCGGACCTGGCCCTGGGCGTCGGTGTACAGGATGGCCGGGTTGCTCATCAGGTGGCCCACATTGCGCAAGAACATCAACGACCGGCCGTGCAGCACCACCTCGCCGCTGCCGTCAGGTGCGGTGTACGTCCGGTCCGGGTTCAGGCCACGGGTGAAGGTCTTGCCGCCCTTGGACACCTCTTCGGTCAGCGTGGCCTGCAGGATGCCCAGCCAGTTGGCGTAGCCCACCAGCTTGTCTTCGGCGTCCACCGCCGCAACCGAGTCTTCCAGGTCGAGAATGGTCGACAGCGCCGCCTCCAGCACCAGGTCCGCCACGCCAGCGGCGTCGCTCTGGCCGATGGTGGTGCTGCGGTCGATGCGGATGTCGATGTGCAAGCCGTTGTGCACCAGCAGCACGCCTGAGGGCGCGCTAGCCTCGCCCTGGTAGCCGGCAAACTGGGCGGGATCGGCCAGGCCGGTGGCGCTGCCGTCACGCTGCGTCACGACCAGCGCGCCGCCCTGCACCGTGTAGCCGGTGGCGTCGACGTGGCTGCCGGTGCGCAGCGGCGCGGCCTGGTCCAGCACGGCGCGGGCGCGCGCAATCACCTTGGCGCCACGCACCGGGTTGTAGCCACCGGCGCGCTCGGCGCCGTCGGTCTCAGGGATCGCATCGGTGCCGTACAGCGCGTCGTACAGCGATCCCCAGCGGGCGTTGGCGGCGTTGAGCGCATAGCGTGCGTTCAGGATAGGCACCACCAGTTGCGGGCCGGCCTGCAGCGCCAGCTCGGCATCGACCTGCGTAGCGCTGGCCTGCACCTGGGCCGGCACGGGCTGCAAGTAGCCGATTTCGGTCAAAAAGGCGCGGTAGGCCGGCATGTCGGCAATCGGGCCCGGGTGCGCGCTGTGCCAGGCGTCCAGCGCCGTCTGCAGCCGGTCGCGCTCGGCCAGCAAGGCGATGTTCTTGGGCGCCAGGTCGGCCACGATGGCGTCGAAGCCGGCCCAGAACGCGGCCGACGTGACGCCGGTACCGGGCAGCACCCGGTCGTCGATGAACTGGGCCAGCGGGGTGGCCACTTGCAGGCGGTGCAGGGCGGGGCGGTGGGTCATGGGGGTTCTCGGCGGTGAAGTTGGGTGGGGTGGGCTCGTGGGGGCTCCGAGGGGCTGAGGCCGGACGGCAGGGAAAAAATCCAGCACCGCGCGCAGGTTGCTGGCGCTGCGGGTGGGTTCGGTGGCCAATTGCTCCAGCGGCGCGCCGGCGCGGTTGACCCACAGCGTGGTGTAGCCGAACCAGGTGGCGCCGATGGCGTCCCAGCCGTTGCTGGAGACAAACAGGATCTTGCGGGCCGGCAGCCCCAATGCGTCCGGGCCGAGCTGGTAGACCGCAGGGTCGGTCTTGAAGCGTTTGACCGCATCTGCGCTGAGCACCGGGGCTATCAGGTCGGACAGCCCGGCGCTGCGGATGGCCACGGCCAGCATCTCGGGGTCGCCGTTGCTGAGGATGCCGGCGCGCACACCACGGTCGCGCAGCGCCTGCAGCACCTCGCGGTTTTCCGGAAACGCCGACAAGTGGCGGTACTGGTTCATCAGCCGGTCTTCAGCCGCACGGTCCAGCGCCAGGCCCAGCTTGAGCGCGGCAAATTGCAGCCCGGCGCGGGTCAGGTCCCAGAACGGCCGGTAACGCCCGCTCATCGATGCCAGCCGGGTGTAGTCGATCTGCTTGTCGCGCCACAGCAGTGCCAGCGCATCGCCCTTGCCGGCAAACAGCTGCTCGGCCAGCAGACCCACGCTGTAGACATCGAACAAGGTGCCGTAGGCGTCGAACAACACCGCTTCGGGCTGGGTCAGTTTGGGTTTTTCCATGGTGAGCTGGCACTGTATTGCGAACCGGACTGGCTATTGCGCTGTGTTTTTAGCGTAGATTCATGACGAACTCCGGCTTAATGGGGGGCTGGCCTTGCCCGACCTTTGGGTTGATCGAGGCTCAACACGTCGGTAATCTGAGGCCATGGACCGGTTGAAGCAGATCGAATCGTTTGTCGCGGTTGTTGCCAAGGGCAGCCTGACCGCCGCCGCGGCGGCCGAGGGCATGGCCCCGGCGGTGCTGGGCCGGCGCATCGATGCATTGGAAGAGCGGCTGGGTGTCAAGCTGCTGCTGCGCACCACCCGGCGCATCACGCTGACGCACGAGGGCAGCGCGTTTCTGGAGGACTGCCAGCGCATCCTGGCCGACATCGGCAACGCCGAGGCCAGTGTCTCGGCCGGCGGCGTCAAGGCCAGCGGCCACCTGCGTATCACGGCGCCGGCGGGCTTTGGCCGCCGCCATGTGGCGCCGCTGATGGCGGGGTTTCTGGCCCGGCACCCGGACGTCAGCCTGTCGCTGAACCTCAGCGACAGGCTGGTCGACATCGCCGGCGAGGGCGTGGACATCGCTGTGCGGGTGGGCGACATGCCCGACTCCAGCCTGGTCAGTGTGCGCCTGGCCGACAACCGCCGGCTGTGCGTGGCAGCCCCCGCCTACCTCAAGCGGGCCGGCGTGCCGCAACACCCGGGCGAGCTGGGCCGGCACGAGTGCCTGACCCTGTCACCCGACGCCAGCCAGACCCGCGGCTGGGCCTTCTTCCAGGACGGCCAGGTCAGCCACTTGCGGCCCAGCGGGCGGCTGGACTGCAGCGACGGCCAGGTGCTGCACGCCTGGTGCCTGCAGGGCCTGGGCCTGGCCTGGCGCAGCACCTGGGAGGTCGAGGCCGACATCGCCAGCGGCGCGCTGGTGTCGGTGCTGGACAGCTTTGCCGCGCCGCCCAACGGCATCTACGCAGTGGTGCCGCAGCGCAAGCATCTGCCGCTGCGGGTGCGGCTGTGGATCGACTACCTCAAGCACCACTATGGCGACCCCGCCTACTGGCGCGCTGCGCCTGCTTGAGCATTGCGCCGCGCGGGCCTCAGGCCGCGACCGCGTGCTCGCCCGACATCGCCACCAGCTGGTCGATCAGGGTCTGCTTCATGGCCTCGGCGGTCTCGTTGGCGCCCTGGCAGGTGTCGGCCGCGGCGTGGCCACCGCCGCCGTGGCTGAGCATCAGGTCACCCACTTCGACCGGATTGCCCCGGTCGAAGATCGATTTGCCCACGGTGTAGACCGTGTTCAGCTTCTCGCGGCCCCACATCACGTGCATCGACATGTCGCACTGCGGAAACATCGCGTACACCACAAAGCGGTTGCCGGCATAGATGGTGTCCTCGTTGCGCAGGTCCAGCACCACCAGCTTGTCGTGCACGCTGGCGACCCGGGCGATCTGGGCGCGGAACAGCGCATGCTGGGCGAAGAACAGGTCTACCCGCTCCTTGACATCCGGCAGCGCCAGGATCTCGGCGATGGACAGGTCGCGGCAGCAGTCGATCAGCATCATCATCAGCTGGTAGTTCGAGACCCGGAACTCGCGGAATCGCCCCAGGCCGGTTCGGGCATCCATCAAAAACGACAGCAGCTCCCAGCCCTGGGGCGCCAGC
>JBBQAH010000082.1:0-13442 GCA_038316145.1 Burkholderiales bacterium | reverse complement strand
CCAGGCCGGTGCCGTAGACTTGGCCCGGCAAACGGTCGATAGTGACACGCAGCAAGCCACCCGCCGAACGCTCGACGTCCACGAGGTCGTAACCCAAACCTGTAACGGTGCGCTCCAGCGCTTGCTGCCAACTCATCGTGTCGCGTCAGTCCTTGCCCAAGAATGTGCCGGGGCTGGGTTCTGCAAGCTGCAATATGCATGCTGCATCCGCCAGTCCGGCTGTGTTGCCCTACTGCTCTACCGATACGCCCTACCGATACGCTCAACCCATGCGCCCAAGCTAAGCGCCCAGCCCATGCGCTGCCACCAAGCCTTTGAAATGCGATCACGCAAAAAAAATGGGCTGGAAAATCCGCCCAAATTTGCCAACCCGTGCATGCCTGACTGACCACACGACGCTATTTCGTTTGCTTTTCAGCGAAAGACGGGATTGTAGCCTGAGGCTGCCTCACCGGCAATACCCAGGGGGCCTCTGTAGCCAGGTCATGCGAGAATCCAAGGCTCGAATACGGGTCGCCCTGACCTGCCAACCAGAGGACTGTCACCCATGGGTTTTCTCGCCGGCAAGCGTTTGCTGATCACGGGCGTGCTGAACAACCGCTCGATTGCCTATGGCATTGCCAAGGCCTGTCACCGCGAGGGTGCCGAGTTGGCCTTCAGCTACCAGGGCGAGCGTTTCAAAGACCGCATCACCGAGTTTGCGGCCGACTTCGGCTCGAAGCTGGTGTTTGAGTGCGACGTGGCCGACGACGCGCAAATCGCCGCGCTGTTTGACCACCTCGGTACGCACTGGGACCTGTTCGACGGCTTTGTGCACGCCATCGCCTACGCCCCGCGCGAGGCGATTGCGGGTGATTTTCTCGACGGCATGACCCGCGAGAACTTCCGTATCGCGCACGACATCTCGGCGTACAGTTTCCCCGCGCTGGCCAAGGCCGCCCTGCCTCGGCTGCGTCCGGGCGCTGCGCTGCTGACACTGAGCTACCTGGGCGCCATGCGTTACGTGCCCAACTACAACACGATGGGCCTGGCCAAAGCCTCGCTCGAGGCCAGCGTGCGCTTTCTGGCGCAAAGCCTGGGTGCACGCGGCATTCGCGTCAACGCCATCTCAGCCGGCCCGATCAAGACGCTGGCAGCCAGTGGCATCAAGGATTTTGGCAAGCTGCTGACTGAATTTGCCGCCACCACGCCGATCCGGCGCACCATCACCACCGAGGATGTGGGCAATGCCGCGGCGTTTTTGCTGTCCGACCTGGCCAGCGGTGTCAGCGCCGAGATCATGTACGTGGACGGCGGTTTCAGCCACGTGGCGATCGGCAGCCCGGACACCTGACCCGGCCCGGCCAGGCCGGACGCAAAAAGCCGGCCCATGGGCCGGCTTTTTCTTGGGCAACGCAGCCGATCAGGCGCTGTCGCGCACGCAGTCCACGTAGTAGCGACCCTCGGCGCCGCCTTCGTCCGCCACCAGGCCGTGCACATCGGTGGCAAAGCCCGGGAAGGCCCGGTTGAACTCGCGGGTGAACTTCAGGTACTGCACGATCTTGCGGTTGAAACGCTCACCCGGGATCAGCAGCGGGATGCCCGGCGGATAGGGCGTGAGCAGCGCGGTGGTGATGCGGCCTTCGAGCTTGTCGATGTCGACCCGCTCGGTCTCGCGCCGGGCGATGTGGGCAAAAGCGTCGCTGGGCTTCATCGCCGGCTGCAGATCCGACAGGTACATGTCGGTGGTCAGCCGGGCGATGTCGCCCTTGGCGTAGGCCTCGTGGATGGCCTGGCACAGGTCCTTGAGCCCCATCTTCTCGTAGCGCGGCTGGGCCTGGATGAACTCCGGCAGGATGCGCCACATCGGTGCATTGCGGTCGTAATCGTCCTTGAATTGCTGCAACGCGGTGAGCAGGGTGTTCCAGCGGCCCTTGGTGATGCCGATGGTGAACAGGATGAAAAACGAATAGAGACCGGTCTTTTCGACCACCACGCCGTGCTCGGCCAGGAACTTGGTCAGCACGCCTGCGGGGATGCCGCTCTTGGCCATCTTGCCCGACATGTCCATGCCCGGCGTGATGATGGTGCACTTGATCGGGTCCAGCAGGTTGAAGCCCGCCGCCAGGTCGCCAAAGCCGTGCCATTTCTCCTTGGTCTTGAGGGTCCAGGCCTCGGCCCGGCCTATACCCTCGTCGGCCAGTTTGTCCGGGCCCCAGACCTTGAACCACCAGTCCTTGCCAAACTCCTTGTCGACCTTGCGCATCGCCCGGCGAAACTCCATCGCCTCCTTGATGCTTTCTTCGACCAGCGCGGTGCCACCGGGTGGCTCCATCATCGCGGCGGCCACATCGCAGCTGGCGATGATGGCGTACTGCGGGCTGGTGCTGGTGTGCATCAGGTAGGCCTCGTTGAACAAGTGCTTGTCCAGATGCACCGTCTGCGAGTCCTGCACCAGCACTTGCGAGGCCTGGCTCAGGCCCGCCAGCAGCTTGTGGGTGGACTGGGTGGCATAGACCATCGCCTCCTTGGGCCGCACCCGGTTTTTGCCCATCGCGTGGAACGAGCCGTAGAACTTGTGGAAGGCGGCGTGCGGCAGCCAGGCCTCGTCGAAGTGCAGGTTGTCGATGTAACCATCGACCATGCCCTTGATCACCTCGGTGTTGTAGAGCACACCGTCGTAGGTGCTTTGTGTCAGCGTCATGATGCGCGGTCGCACGGTCTTGGGGTCGATGCCGGCCAGCAGCGGGTTGTTGGCGATCTTGCGTTCGATCGCCTCGCGGGTGAACTCACTCTGCGGGATCGGGCCGATGATGCCGTAGTGGTTGCGGGTGGGCGTCATGAACACCGGCACCGCGCCGGTCATGATGATCGAGTGCAGGATGCTCTTGTGGCAGTTGCGGTCCACCACCACGATGTCGCCCGGCGCCACCGTGTGGTGCCAGACCATCTTGTTGCTGGTGGAGGTGCCGTTCGTCACGAAGAAACAATGGTCGGCGTTGAAGATGCGCGCCGCGTTTTTCTCACTCGCCGCCACCGGGCCGGTGTGGTCCAGCAGCTGGCCCAACTCCTCGACCGCGTTGCACACGTCCGCGCGCAGCATGTTCTCGCCAAAAAACTGGTGGAACATCTGGCCGACCGGGCTTTTCAAGAACGCCACGCCTCCCGAGTGCCCCGGGCAGTGCCAGCTGTACGAGCCGTCTTGTGCGTAGTCGATCAGCGCCTTGAAAAACGGCGGCGCCACGCCGTCGAGGTAGCTCTTGGCCTCGCGGATGATGTGCCGGGCCACAAATTCAGGCGTGTCCTCGAACATGTGGATGAAGCCGTGCAGCTCGCGCAAGATGTCGTTGGGCAGGTGCTGGCTGGTGCGGGTCTCGCCGTACAGGTAGATCGGGATGTCGCTGTTTTTGAAGCGGATCTCCTCGATGAACTTGCGCAGGCTCAGCACCGCCGGGTCGAGCTCGGGGCCGGGCGTGAACTCTTCGTCGTCGATCGACAGGATGAAGGCCGAGGCCCGGCTTTGCTGCTGGGCGAACTGGCTCAGGTCGCCGTAGCTGGTGACGCCCAGCACCTCGAACCCCTCTTTCTCGATGGCCTGGGCCAGCGCGCGAATCCCCAGACCGGAGGTGTTCTCGGAGCGGTAGTCCTCGTCGATGATGACGATCGGAAAGCGGAAATGTTGCATCTTGGCTCCTCGGGAGCGGGCAGGGTTCAGGCGGGGGTCGGACGGGATTCGGGCGGACTTGGGCAGCGGCCGGCAGGTCGCGCCCGACAGACTTTCACCAGCCGTCCGCCGCGGGCGAAGCGCGAAGTGTAGGGGTGATCCAAAACCTGCCGATGACGGGCCGAATGTCGGGCCTACACTGACTTCAATCCCGATTCTCGGGCGCAGGGAGTTGACCGATGGACTGGACCGCATCCACCGCCTGGTGGCTGGCTGCCGGGGCGCTGGTGGCAGCAGAGCTGGCGACCGGCACCTTCTACCTCTTGATGTTGGCGCTGGGTGCGGCGGCTGGCGCGGTGGCGGCCCACCTGGGCCTGTCGGGCAATTTGCAGATCGCGACGGCCGCCGTGCTGGGCGGTGGCGCGGTGGGGGCCTGGCACCTGCGCCGCACGGCCCATGCGCCCAGCCTGCCTGCCGGCGCCAATCCCGACGTCAACCTCGACATCGGCGGCACCGTGCAGGTGGCGCATTGGCAGGCCGATGGCAGCGCCCGGGTGCACCACCGCGGCGCCGAGTGGGACGCCCGCCATGTGGGGGACGGCCCGGCCACCGCAGGCAATCACACCATCCGTGCCATCGAAGGCAGCCGCCTGCTGCTGGACCGCACCCCACACTGAACCATCGTCAAAGCATCGGAAATCGCCATGGAAATCGTCATCATCCTGCTGGTCATCGCCGTCATCTTCATCGTCCGATCGGTCAAGGTCGTGCCACAGCAAAACGCCTGGGTGGTCGAGCGCCTGGGCAAGTACCACGCCACGTTGTCGCCGGGCCTGAACCTGCTGCTGCCATTTATCGACCGGCTGGCCTACAAGCATTCGCTCAAGGAGATCCCGCTGGACGTGCCCAGCCAGGTCTGCATCACCAAGGACAACACCCAGCTGACGGTGGACGGCATCCTGTACTTTCAGGTGACGGACGCGATGCGCGCCAGCTACGGCTCGTCGAACTACATCGTGGCCATCACCCAGTTGGCGCAGACCACGCTGCGCAGCGTGATCGGCCGCATGGAGCTGGACAAGACCTTCGAGGAGCGGGCCCAGATCAACACGTCGGTGGTGCTGTCGCTGGACGAAGCGGCGCTGAACTGGGGCGTCAAGGTGCTGCGCTACGAAATCAAGGACCTGACGCCGCCGGCCGAAATCCTGCGCAGCATGCAGGCGCAGATCACCGCCGAGCGCGAAAAGCGCGCACTGATCGCCGCCAGCGAGGGCCGGCGCCAGGAGCAGATCAACATCGCCACCGGCGCGCGCGAGGCGTCCATTGCCCGCAGCGAGGGCGACAAACAGGCCGAGATCAACAAGGCCCAGGGCGAGGCTGCCGCCATCACTGCCGTGGCCACCGCCACCGCCGACGCGATCCGCCAGATTGCCGCGGCCATTGGCCAGCCGGGTGGTGAGCAAGCCGTGCAGCTCAAGGTGGCCGAGCGCGCCATCGACGCCTACCACGCACTGGCCAAGACCAACAACACCATGATCGTGCCCGGCAACATGACCGAGGTGGCCGGCCTGATCGCCACCGCGATGGCGGTGATGAAGTCCGGTGCTGCAGCACCCGGGGTGCGCACATGAGCCCGCGCGGCCGATCCGAAGGGCGAAACACCGCAATGCGAAGCATGGAGGTTGCCTGATGAGCGAGCCGGGCCACACCAGCCAGCGCCAGGCGCTGAACGTGCTGGGCAGCGACTTGGTGCCGTGCTCCTACGACCCGGTCACCGGCTGGTACCGTGACGGCTGCTGCCACACCGATACGATGGACGCCGGCAGCCATGTCATCTGCGCCCGCATGACGATGGCCTTTCTCAACTTCCAGTTCGAGCGTGGCAACGACCTGATCACGCCCCGGCCCGAGATGCGCTTTCGAGGCCTCGAACCCGGTGACCGCTGGTGTGTCTGCGCGCTGCGCTGGCGCGAGGCCTACCTGGCCGGCTGCGCGCCGCCGGTGGTGCTGGAATGCACCCACGCCCGGGCGGCGGATTTTGTGCCCGTGGACTGGTTGCGCGAAAAGGCGCTGGACGCGGTCGGCTAGAATCAGCGGCTGCACCGCGGAGAGATGGATGAGCGGTTTAAGTCGCACGCCTGGAAAGCGTGTGAGGGTTAACAGCCCTCCGAGGGTTCGAATCCCTCTCTCTCCGCCAAGTTGCCGCTCAGCGGCATCCGTCGCAACCAGGGCCCTCCATCCGAGGGTCTTTTTTCTTTGCACCGGTCACTTTGTGCCGATTGGCGCGAGGGACGCCGGCGTCACCGACATCGATGTGCCGGGCGGGCCGGACACGTTCAAATCAACCTGGGCCAAAGACCATGGACATCGCCAGCTTGTTTGCGCTGGGCACCCGTGTGGGCGACAAGCTCGTCTTGCGCAATGAGACGGTTGCCGTGGCCGAGTCCTCGGCAGGTGGGCTGATATCAGCGGCCCTGCTCGCGCGGGCCGGCGCCTCTGCCTACTACCTGGGCGGTGCGGTGCTCTACACCCGACGGTCTGGCCGGCTGCTCACCAGCCTCACCGCCGCCGACACCACGGGCATGCGCTCGTCCAGCCCGCCCTATGCACAGTTGCTGGCGCGCCACCAGCGCACCCGGTTTCGGGCCAGCTGGGGTTTGGCGGAGACCGGCGCGGCCGGCCCGGCAGGCAACACCTACGGCGATCCCGCCGGCCACACCTGCCTGGCCGTCGATGGCCCGTTGCTGCGGGAGCGTTTGTTGCGCACCGGCCAGGACGAGCGCGCCGACAACATGATCGCGTTTGCGTTGGCGGCGCTCGAACTGCTGGACGCGGCGCTGGACGCCGCTCAAGCCGCGGGGACCGACAACGGGCGAACTTTGCCAGGCGCGCGAGCATGAGCCGCCGAATTCGACGGGCCCGCTGCAGCAGGGCACCGGCCGCCAGCGCAATGCTGCCCGAACATTGAGTTTGGGCATGGCGCGCGCGGCACCACGGACAAGCGTCAACAGTTCCACCCTCGTTCGCCTGCTGTCCGAACTGGCCGTGGTGGATGTCGAGGTCTCACGTCAGCCCTTCGCGGAAAGACTGGGTTTGTGGCTGGATTGGACTGCCGCAATCCCGCTGTCGGCGGCACTCAATACCAGCATTGCGGCACCTGCGGCTGGCGGGACGCGCACAGCGCCCGCGCCGTGTGCCGCAGCCGCAGCCGCAGCCGCAGCCGCAGCCGCATCCGAGGCCGCAGCCGAGGCCGTTGCCCGCGTTCGCGCCGAGCTCTCGCATTTGATCGCCACCGACGCCGTACTGGCGGCCGGCACAGCTGACCCCCGGCGGTCCGGGCTGGCCGCCGGCGTGGCCGCCGACAATGGCGGCGACTTTTCGGCCTACCGGCGCTGCTACCAGGCCCATCAAAGGGTGATGCAGGCACGCACTGCGCCCCTGCGCGCCCAGGTCCGGGAAGCCCTGGCGCTGCAGTCCCCCGCCCTGCGCAAGCTCGCGGCACTGGACGGTGTACTGGACGCGGCGTTGGGGTCGCGTGAGCGCAGCCTGCTGAGCACCGTGCCCGCCCTGCTGGAGCGGCGATTCCAGCACCTGCAGCGCGCTCACCTGGGGGCGCAGGCCAGGACTGAAAAGCCGGACGCGCCCGAGGTCGCGCCTGAACCGCCGCCGGACGCTTGGCTGGCAGCCTTTGGCACAGCGCTGCAAGGCGTGCTGCTGGCCGAAATGGACATCCGCTTGCAGCCCGTCGAGGGACTGCTCGAAGCACTGCGCAATGAGGTTGCAACGCTGACATGAACAAGCATCTGGGCATCGCCGCCTTCGGGGTGGGCTTGATCGCCGTGGTCTGGGTGGGCGCAGGTTATGCCGCATCGCATCCGCTGGCGCTGGCGATGACCTCGCTGATCCTGGCTTTCTACCTGATGGGCGCGCTGGAGTTGCGTCGCTTCCACCAAGCCACGTCCAGCCTGGCCGCAGCGCTGGCGGTCAATCCCGGGCAACTGGCCAACCTGGGCGACTGGCTAGGCAAGGTGCATCCCTCGCTTCAAAGCCCCGTGCGCCTGCGCATCGAAGGCGAGCGCAGCGGCCTGCCCGGCCCGGCCATGACGCCCTACCTGGTCGGGCTGCTGGTGCTGCTGGGCATGCTGGGCACCTTTCTGGGCATGGTGGTCACCCTCAACGGCGCGGTCATGGCGCTGGAAAGCACCACCGACCTGGCGGCCATACGCGCCTCACTGGCCGCGCCGGTCAAGGGCCTGGGCCTGGCTTTTGGCACCTCGGTCGCCGGGGTTGCGGCGTCGGCGATGCTGGGCCTGCTGTCGGCCCTGTGCCGGCGCGAGCGGCTGCAGGCGGCGCAGGCGCTGGACAGCCACATCGCCACCGACTTGCGCCGTTTTTCGCTCGCCCACCAGCGCCAGCAGGCCTTCCAGTCGCTGCAGGTCCAGGCCCAGGCGCTACCGGCCGTGGTCGAACAACTGCAAGCCGCGATGCTGCAGATGGCGCAAATGACCCGACAGCACCAGGACTTGAGCGCACAGATGCTCAGCCGGCAGGACAGCTTTCACCGCCACACCGAGCTCGTCTATACCGGCCTGGCGGCTTCGGTCGATCGATCCCTCAAGCACAGCCTGAGCGAAACTGCCCGCGCTGCCGGCGCGGCGATCCAACCCGTGGTCGAGGCCACGATGCTCGGCATGGCGCGGCAGACCAGCTTGCTGCACGAGACGATGGGGGCGGTGGTCCAACGCCAACTCGACGGGGTCGCAGCCGATTTTGCCGATACCAGCGCCCGCGTGTCGGCCACCTGGCATGACGCACTGGCCGAGCACGGGCGCAGCAGCGAGGCCCTGCGCAGCAGCACGCAGCAGTCGATGGTGGCGTTTGAAGCCGGCTTCGAGACGCGTGCCGCAGCGCTGCTGGCGGCGGTGGACCAGCGCCATGCCCGCTTGCAGGCCGACCTGGCATCGCAAGACCGGCAGCGGCTGGCGGCCTTGACACAATCGCTGCAGGCCATGGCCGCGTCATTGCAGCGCGAGTGGCAGCATGCGGGTGCATCCACCCTGATCCAGCAACAGGCCCTCTGCCAGACGATGGCCCAGACCGCCCGCGACATCAGCGCGCAGGCCCAAGACCAAGCCAGAGGCACGGCGACCGAGATCGCCGAACTGCTGCAAACTGCCGGCGAAGCCCCCCGGGCCGCGGCGGAAGCGATAGGCCTGCTGCGCGAAAAACTCTCGGACAGCCTGGCGCGCGACAACCAACTGCTGGACGAGCGCAGCCGCACCCTGGCCACGCTCAACACCCTGCTCGACGCCGTCAACCAGGCGTCCACCGCGCAGCGCGGGGCGATCGATGCACTGGTGGTGGCGTCGGCGTCGCTGCTGGACCGCGCCAGCGCCCGGTTCAGCGACAAGATCGACCTGGAATCTGCACGCCTGGCCACGGCTGCTGCCCAGGTCACCGGTGGTGCGGTCGAAGTCGCCAGTCTGGGTGAATCCTTCGGCCTTGCCGTGCAGTTGTTCAGTGACGCCAACAACAAGCTGATGACCCAGCTGCAGCGCATCGAGGGTGCCATGGGCAAATCCCTGGTGCGCAGCGACGAGCAGCTTGCCTACTACGTGGCGCAGGCGCGGGAGATCATCGATCTGAGCCTGCTGTCGCAAAAACAGATCGTCGATGACCTGCAGCGCTTCAGCCGCCAACCGGCCGCTGTCGCCGGCGAGCCCGCCTGATGGACGACAGCGACGCCGGGCTGGAGCAGACCGCCCCGGTATGGGCCGTCTTCGGCGATCTGATGTCGGGCTTGCTGGGCGCGTTTGTGCTGATCCTGGTGGGTGTGCTGGGGGTGCAATTGCAACTGGCCAGCAACCTCGATGCCGAGATCAAGAAGCGGCAAGTCGAGCAACAACGCCGCCAGACCCTGGAGCAAGCCCTGGCCGTGCCGCTGGCCTCGGGCCGCGTCACGCTGAACAACGGGCGCATCGGCATCAGCGGCAGTGTGCTTTTTTCGTTGAACTCCGACCAGTTGCAGCCCGAGGGCCGGCAACTGCTTAAAAGCCTGGCCGCACCGCTGACCGCCTACCTGGCCACGCGCAACGAGCTGTTGATGGTGAGTGGTTTTACCGACGACCGGGCGGTGCGCGACAGCAACCGCCAATTTGCCGACAACTGGGCGCTGTCGGCCGAACGGGCCTTGACCGTGACCCGGGCGCTGATCGATGACGGCGTGCCGTCGTCATCGGTGTTTGCCGCCGCGTTCGGGCCCGAGCAACCGGTGGCGTCCAATGCCGATGCGCCAGGCCGGGCCAGGAACCGGCGGGTCGAGATGGCGCCGCTGCCCAGGATGTCCGGTGACACGCCGAAACCCCGTGAGTAACGCCGGACTGCCCGTCGCACCCGATCAGCCTGTCGCCGCACCGCTGGACGCGGGCGCCGCGATCACCGCTTTGCGTGACCGTGGTGCACAACGGCTTGATCCGGTCCGGTTTCAGTTCATCGAAGCGCTGGCGCGCCGGGCCACCCGGCACAGCGGCGCTGCCCGCCAGGTGATAGACGGCAAACTGGCCCAGGCGCTCAAGGACGCTGGCAACAGGCTGGCCCAAGCCCAACCGCTTGCCCACCCTGCAGCCGATCAGCTGGCAGGCCACGCACCGGGCAGCGCAGCTCGGGCTGGGCAACTGCCCCGTACCCCGCTGGCTGACCTGCTCCACCATATCGGCCGGCAGGCCCAGACGGAAGGCGACAGCATTGCGGCCGCAGCGGGCGTGGCCCACGCTGACCACCCTGCTGAACTGAGGACCTTGCGGGTCTTCAGGAGCACCTGGTCAAAGCTCGGCGTCGATCGGCAACTGACCGATTCCCTGGCCAAGGTGCCCGAGAACGCCGGCCCGCTGAACTCGAACCTGCTGGTGCTCAGGTCGCTCAAGCTGATGAAGGCGACCTCGCCGGCTTACCTCGAGCGCTTCATGTCGCATGTCGATGCGCTGCTGTGGCTGGACCAGGCGTCGATCGGGGCTGCGCCGGTCAAGACTTTCACCACCCCCAAGCGCAAACCGGGCCGCGCCAAACCCGGCTAGCCTCAAACCCCAGCGCTGCGGGGTGCTGCGGCGCGTGCCGCAATCGCCTGCCGGTACAGCGCCAGGTAGCTGCGCGCCGGCCCGTCCCAGGACAGGTCTTGCGCCATGCCGCGTTGCATCACCGCCTGCCAGCCCGCGGCATCGGCCTTGAGCGTCAGCGCACGCCGCACGCAGGCCTCGAAGGCGGCGGGCGTGGCGGCATCGAAGGCAAAACCGGTCCGGCGGTGGTCGCCACTGTCGGCGCCGCGGTCAGTCACGTTGTCGGTCACGGTGTCCGTCACGTTGTCGGTCACGGTGTCTGCGAGACCACCCACCCGCCGCACCACCGGCAGCGTGCCGTAACGCAGGCCATACAGCTGCGTCAGCCCGCAGGGCTCGAAGCGTGACGGCACGGCGATCACATCGGCACCGGCGATCAGTTGGTGGGCACGCGGCTCGTCGTAACCGATGTGCACCGCCACCCGACCCGGAAACGCCTGTTCGGCCAGGCGGAAGGCGGACTCGAGCGCCGGCTCGCCGGTGCCTTGCACCGCAAACTGCACCCCTGCCCGCACCAGCGCCGGCAGCGCGGCCAGCACCAGGTCCAGGCCTTTTTGCGCGGTGAGCCGGCTCACCACCGTCAGGACCAGCGCCTGCGGATCGGCGGCCAGGCCCATCGCGGCCTGCAAGGCCTGGCGGCAGGCCTGCTTGCCGGCCAGGCGGTCGCGGTCATAACAGGCGGCAATGGCCGGGTCGGTGGCCGGGTCCCAGACTGCGGGGTCGATGCCGTTGAGGATGCCGCTGACGTCCAACGCCCGGCCGCGAATCACGCCGTCCAGGCCGCAGCCGAACTCGGGCGTGGCGATCTCGGCGGCATAGTTGGGGCTGACGGTGGTGATCTTGTCGGCAAACTTCAGCCCGGCCTTCATGAACGACAACTGACCGTGAAACTCCAGCCCGGTCGGCGACATGAAGCGTGATCCCAGCCCCAGCAAGGCCCAATCGCGGTGCGCAAACAGGCCCTGGAACGCCAGGTTGTGCACCGTGAAGACCGAGGCCGCCTGCGTCGGTGCATGGTCGGCCATGTAGGCGCAGGCCATCGCGGCATGCCAGTCGTGGGCGTGCACGATGTCGGGCACCCAGGCCGGGTCGGCGTCATTGGCGGCCAGGTGGGCGGCCACCCAGCCCAGCAGCGCAAAACGCTGCAGGTTGTCCGGCCACTCGGCGCCGCTGCTGTCCTGGTACGGGCTGCCGCCGCGCCGGTACAGGTGCGGCGCGTCGATGACATAGGCCTGCAATTGGGAGCCGGGCAGGCGTGCCTGCAACAGGCGCACCCGCATCGCACCAAAACAGGCGCCGATATCGATCACCGTGCGAGCCGATTGCACCGCGTCCAGGATGGCCGGCAAGCCGGGCAACAGCAAGCGCACGTCGGCACCCGCGGCCGCTTGGGCCGGTGGCAGCGCGGCCACCACGTCGGCCAGCCCGCCGGTCTTGACCAGCGGGTAGACCTCGGCGGCCACATGCAGGATCTTCAGCCGCTGCGGGCCCGGGGTGTTGCCCATCACGCGGATCAACTCTGCAAGGCGACCAGCATGTTGCGGGTGACCAGCACCACGCCCTGCTCGCTGCGGTGGAAACGCCGGGCATCGGACTCGGCGTCTTCGCCGATCACCATGCCGTCGGGGATGCTGCAGCCGCGGTCCACGATCACCTTGGTCAGCCGGGCACCGCGACCCACCTGCACGTCGGGCAACAGCACGCTCCAGTTCACGCTGCTGTAGGAATGCACCCGCACGCTGGAAAACAGCACCGAGCGGAACACGCTGCCCGAGACGATGCAGCCGCCCGAGACCATCGATTCGACGGCGATGCCGCGCCGGTCCGGCTGGTTGTGCACAAACTTGGCCGGCGGCAATTGGGCCTGGTAGGTCCAGATCGGCCAGCGGGTGTCGTACAGGTTGAGCTCGGGGTCGGTGGCGGTCAGGTCGATGTTGGCGTCCCAGTAGGCGTCGATCGTGCCCACGTCGCGCCAGTAGGGGTCCAGCCCGGGTTTGGTGCCCACGCAACTCATGTCGAAAGGGTGGGCCACGGCCTGGCCGTTTTTGACCGCGGCCGGGATGATGTCCTTGCCGAAGTCGTGCGTCGAGTTGGGGTCGGCCAGGTCGCGCTCCAGCTCTTTGTAGAGGTAGCGGGCATTGAAGATGTAGATGCCCATGCTGGCCAGGCTGCGGTCCGGCTTGCCGGGCATGGCCGGCGGGTCGGCGGGCTTTTCGGCAAAGTGGGTGATGTTGCGCTGCTCGTCGATCGCCATCACGCCAAACGCGCTGGCCTCGGCGCGCGACACCTCGATGCAGCCCACCGTGCAGGGCCGGCCGTGCGCCACGTGGTCGGCCAGCATCAGCGCGTAATTCATCTTGTAGATGTGGTCACCGGCCAGCACCACGATGTAGTCGGCACCGTAGGCGGCCAGGATGTCCTGGTTCTGGTAGACCGCGTCGGCGGTGCCGCGGTACCAGCTTTCTTCGTCCACCCGCTGCTGCGCCGGCAGCAGGTCGACAAACTCGTTCATCTCGCTCTTCAAGAAAGCCCAACCCCGCTGCAAATGGCGCAGCAGGCTGTGGCTCTTGTACTGGGTGATCACGCCGATGCGCCGGATGCCGGAGTTCAGGCAGTTGGACAGCGCAAAGTCGACGATGCGGAACTTGCCGCCAAAGTACACCGCCGGCTTGGCGCGGCGGTCGGTC
>JBBQAH010000147.1:0-7411 GCA_038316145.1 Burkholderiales bacterium | reverse complement strand
CGCGCCACCACGCCGAGGTCGTGGGTGATCAGGATCAGCGCCGAGTTGTTGCGCTGCGCCAGGTCCTTGAGCAGGTCGAGGATCTGTGCCTGCACCGTGACGTCGAGCGCGGTGGTGGGCTCGTCAGCGATGATCAGCTTGGGCTCGCAGGCCATTGCCATCGCGATCATCGCGCGCTGGCGCATGCCGCCCGAGAACTGGTGCGGGTAGGCGGCAACGCGCGAGGCGGTGTCGCTCATGCGCACCATGCCCAGCAGCTCACGGGCCTTGTCCAACGCCTTGCTCCAGGGCAGTTTGCGGTGCAGGTTGACGGGCTCGCCGACCTGCATGCCTACTGTCAGCGACGGGTTGAGTGAGCTCATCGGCTCCTGGAAGACCATCGCGATGCGGTCGCCGCGGACGTCGCGGATCTCGGCGTCGCTGAGCTTGAGCAGGTCGCGGCCCTCGAACAGGATCTCGCCGCCGTCGATCTGGCCCGGCGGGTCGGGGATCAGGCGCAGGATCGACAGCGCGGTGACGCTCTTGCCCGATCCCGACTCGCCGACGATGGCCACGGTCTCGCCGGCATGGACGTCGAACGAGACATGGTCGACGGCGGTGAGCGTGCCGCGCGTGGTGCGAAAACGCGTGACCAGGTTGCGAACGCTGAGCAGGGGCGTGTCCATCGCGCGGGCGGCCGTCAGAAACCCATCTTCTTCTTCATCGCCTGGTCGACCCACATGCGGGCATGGATCGGGCCGGGGCGCTCGGCGCCAGCGCGCAACTCGCCGTCGTAGTTCTTCACCCAGGGCCACCAGGCGGTGTTGCCAATGGGCGTGGGCAGCCAGATGTACGGTGCCTTCTCGACGATGTCGCGCGTCATCAGGCGGATCAGCAACTGGCGCTTGCTCTTGTCGGGTTCCAGGTAGACATCGGCCATGCGCTTGTCGAAATCCGGATCGCTGTATTGCGAGGGGTTCCAGGTCTGCTTGGTGACGAAGCTCTTGCGGATGCTGGTGGTCGGGTTGGTATGCCCGTTGCGCATCATGTAGCCGGCGGCGTTGGTCTTGGTCGTCATCGCCGAGAGAAAGGCGCCGTACTCCATGGGCTGGATCTCCATCGTGACACCCACCTTCGCGAGGTAGGCCGCGATCAACGGCGCCAGATCCATGTGGTCGGGGCTGCACGAGCAGACCTGCGTCTTGAACGTGAAGCCCTTGGGGAAGCCCGCTTCGGCGAGCAGGGCCTTGGCTTTGTCGGGGTTGTAGGTGAACAGCTCCTGCGCGGCCACCGGCATCTTGTCCAGCGGCTCGTAGTAGCCGGTGTAGTCGGGATGCATCGGGTAGCCGAACAACACCGCATTGCCGCCGTAATAAGACTTGACGATCTCCTGCTTGTTGACGGCCATGTTCAGTGCGCGGCGCACGCGGATGTCGTCGAAGGGTTTGGTGTCGACCCGCATCGCCACGAAGGTGCCGCCGGTGTCGACCCAGCGCTTCCATTTCAGCGCCGGCGCGTTTTTCTTCAGCTCCTCGACCGCACTCCAGCGCACGCCTTCGAGCACGTCGAGCTTGGCAGTACGCAATGCGGTCAGGAAGCTGGCCTCGTCCTTGATGGTGCGATAGATGATCTTGTCGACGAAAGGCAATTTGTAGGCCTGGCCGCTGATCTTCTCCTTGTCCCAGTACAGGTCGTTTTTGGTGAAGGTGACGGCATTGCCTTGCACGTAATCCGTCAGCATGAACGGGCCGGTGCCGTTCAAGTTCTTCCAGTTGCCAGCGCCCAGGCGGTGCGGATGTAGTCCTGGCGCAGCACCTCGAGCATCATCGTGCGCGTCATGCGCATCGTGATGGCCGACAGCGAGGTGCCCAGCACCAGCGCGGGCACCAGCATCTGCTTCATGTTCTGCAGCGGGTCGTCGCTGAACTTGACGTAGTTGACCTCGGGCGACCAGCCCCACCAGATCGACGGGAACACCATCACCATGGTGCCCAGCCAGAAGCTGGGCACGGCCAGCAGCAGGATAGAAAACGAGCGGAACAGCAGGTCGCTCTTGGTGTCCTGGCGCATCGCCGAATAAACGCCGATCGGCAGTGCGATCAGCAGGCCGATGATCAGCGCCATCAGGCCCAGCTCGAAGGTGATGGGCAGCCGGTTGAGCACCTCTTGCAGCACCGGGGTGGAATGCCACAACGAGTTGCCGAGATCGCCGTGAAACAGCGCCCAGACCCAGCGCAGGTACTGCTCGGGCATCGGCCGGTCCATGCCCAGCGCGGCGATCAGTTGGTCGCGGCTCAACTTGTCGGCGCCGATGTCGTTCTGGCTCAGCATCATGTCGATCACGTCACCCGGAATCATGCGGATGGTGACGAACACGATGATGCTGACGATGATCAGCGTGGGCACCAACGCCAGCAGCCGGCGCAAGATGTACGCGCCCATCAGTCGACTGGCCGGTGGCTGGCGTCGGGCAGTGGCTGCGGCAGGTCGGCAATCGGGCGCATGGTTCTCCTGGCGGGCAGCGCTGCAGGGCGCCATGTCCGGCAGCGATGATGCGCTGAAATAGAAGGTCAGGTACGTTGTCGTTTTCCCTAGCCGTATGCAGGGGTTGTCGCCTGCGCGGCAGGTTTTAGAAAACAGGGTTTGTACCATCGGCGAAGCGTCTGCTACGCTGGCGTGCTGCGCTTGTCCCCCTGCCAACGGATCCTCACCATGGCCACCATCCCCGTCCAGAACACCGCCCCCCACCGTGGCGAAATCGCGGCCAAGACCGGGGCCGCCAGCGCCGCGCCAGACGCCACGCCCGAGCTCGCCGCCTTCCGCGAACAAACCCGCGCCTGGCTTGTGGATCACTGCCCGGCCGAGATGCGCCGGCCCATGACCAGCGAGGACGACGCCTGCTGGGGCGGGCGAAATTTCAAGTTCAGCTCAAGTGCGCAGCAGCAGTGGCTGCAGACCATGGCGGCACGCGGCTGGACCGTGCCCACCTGGCCCACCGCCTACGGCGGCGGCGGTTTAAGCGGCGAGCAGGCCAAGATCCTGGCGCAGGAGATGCGCACGCTGCAGTGCCGCTCGCCGCTGCAGAGCTTTGGCATCTGGATGCTGGGGCCGGCGTTGCTGAAGTTCGGCAGCGAGGCGCAGAAGCTGGAGCACCTGCCAAAAATAGCCCGAGGCGAGATCCGCTGGTGCCAGGGCTACAGCGAGCCCAATGCCGGCTCGGACCTGGCGTCGCTGGCGACCCAGGCTGAAGATTGCGGCGATCACTTCATCGTCAACGGCCAGAAGATCTGGACCTCGTATGCCGACTTAGCCGACTGGATCTTCTGCCTGGTGCGCACCGACAGCGCCAAGAAGCACACCGGCATCAGCTTTGTGCTGTTCGACATGGCCAGCCCCGGCGTCAGCACCCGGCCGATTTTGCTGATCTCGGGCAAGAGCCCGTTCTGTGAAACCTTCTTCGACAACGTGCGGGTCGACAAGGCCAACCTGATCGGCCAGCCCGGCGCGGGCTGGGACGTGGCCAAGCATTTGCTGGCGCATGAGCGCGAGATGATCGGCAGCATCGGCGACCGGTCTGCCGCCAGGCCGCTGGGCCAGCAGGCGGCGGCGGCCATCGGGCTGGATGCCAGCGGCCGGCTGGCGGATGCGATGCTGCGCGCCCAGATTGCCGAGTTCGAGGCCGACGAGGCCGCGTTCCGGCTGGCGATGGAGCGTGCCGGCGACCTGGGCCGTGCCGCCCAAGGCCACCCTGCGATGTCGTCGATGCTGAAGTACTACGGCGCCGAGCTCAACAAGCGGCGCTGGGAGTTGATGATGGCCGTGGGCGGCGCCAATGCGCTGGAATGGGAGAGCGAGCGATCACGCGACGGTGCCACTGCCCGCACCTGGCTGCGCACCAAGGCCAACTCGATCGAGGGCGGCACCAGCGAGGTGCAGCTCAACATCATTGCCAAGCGCATCTTGGAACTGCCGAATTGACCCTGGCCTGACCCGGCCCCCCCGACATCGCTACGAGATACCCGCCATGCCCCTGATCCTGAGCGACGAACAAACCATGCTGCGCGACAGCGCCCGCAGCTTTCTGATGGACCAGTCGCCGGTGTCGGCGCTGCGCCAGTTGCGCGACAGCGCCGATGCCACCGGCTTCTCGCGCAGCTTGTGGCAAAAATTCGCCGAGATGGGGTTTACCGGCATGCTGGTGCCCGAGCCGCTGGGTGGCCTGGGCCTGGGCCATGTCGAGGCCGGTGTGGTGATGGCGCAGATCGGCCACCAGCTGTGTGCGTCGCCGCTGCTGGCGTCCAGCCTGGTGGCGGTCACCGCGCTGCGCCAGGCCGGCACCCCGGCGCAGCAGCAACAGTGGCTGCCGCGGCTGGCCAGTGGCCAGGCCATCGCCACGTTGGCGGTGGACGAATTGGCCAAACACCGCCCGAGCGGCTTTGCCACCAGCGCCCGCGTTGACGGCGACGGTGCAGGCGACGGCTGGGTGATCGACGGCACCAAGACCCTGGTGCTGGACGGCCATGTGGCCGATCTGCTGATCGTCGCGGCCACGCTGACCGATGGTGGTGCAGGCCTGTTCCTGGTGGAGCCGCGAACAGCAGGGGTGCAGATCGAGCGCACGGTGATGGTCGACGCCCACAACGCCGCCCGCGTCACGCTGCAGGGCGTGCGGGTGGGCGCGGACGCGCTGCTGGGTGGGCCGGATGCCGGCACGTCGACGGCGGCACTCAGCGCCGCGCTCGACGTGGGCCGCGCCGGCGCAGCGGCCGAACTGCTGGGCCTGGCCGACGAGGTGTTCGACCGCACCGTGCAATACCTGAAGGACCGGCGCCAGTTTGGCAAGGCGATCGGTGAGTTCCAGGCGCTGCAGCACCGCGCCGCCCACCTCTACACCGAGCTGGAGATCACCCGCGCCGCGCTGCTCAAGGCCCAGCAGGCGCTGGACGCCGACATCCGCCAGGCGGGCGCTGCCGTGGCCGTGGCCAAGGCGCGTGCCGGGCGCACCGCTACCCTGGCGGTGCAGGAGGCGGTGCAGATGCATGGCGGCATGGGCATGACCGATGCCTTCGAGATCGGCTTTTTCATGAAGCGCGCCCGGGTGCTGCAAGAGCTGTGGGGCGACAGCAACTTTCACCTCGACGCGCTGGCCCGGCGCCGTGGCTACTGAAGCACCGACCCGATGACCGACCACACCGCAGGCCCGACCCCAGACTTGGCCGTGAAGCCGCCCATGAATGCAGACACCGCAGCCCCCACAGCCGCCGCCACCTGGCCGGCGCTGACCCTGGCGCAAGCCCACGCCGCGATGACGGCCCCCGGCCAGCCTTTCGAGATGGCCGAGGCACTGATCGCCGGCCGGACGATGCGCGTCTGGAAAAACGCCCCGCCCACGCTGCGCGATGTGTTTGTCAACAGCCGGGCCGCGTTCGGCGGCCAGACCTTTCTGGTTTACGAGAGTGAGCGCGCCACGTTCGAGGCTTTTGCCCGTGCCACGCTGGCCTTTGCCGAGCAGCTGGCCGCAATGGGCGTGGTCAAGGGCGACCGGGTGGGGGTGGCGATGCGCAATCTGCCCGAGTGGCCGGTGGCGGTGCTGGCCACGCTGCTGCTGGGCGGCATCGCCACGCCGATCAACGCCTGGGGCACCGGGCCAGAGCTGGCCTATTGCCTGGCGGATTCGGGCGCCAAGGTGGCGGTGGTGGATGGCGAGCGCTGGGACCGGTTGCAGCCGCTGCTGGTTGATCTGCCCGCGCTGCGGCAGGTGGTGGTGGCCCGGCCCACCACCTCGGCCGACGTGCCAGACAGCCCGGCCAGCGGCGCGCCCCCCAAATCCTGCCGCTGGGATTCGCTGATCGGCCCCACCGCCGGCTGGTCCGCGCTGCCCGACCGCCCGCTGCCGGTGGTGGACTTGGCGCCCGACGACGATGCCACGCTGCTCTACACCTCGGGCACCACGGGCGCTGCCAAAGGTGCGCTGGGCACCCACCGCTGCAGCGGCAAGACCTTGATGGGCGGCGCGTTTTCGGTTGCGCGCAGCTTTGTGCGCCGGGGCGAGCCCCTGCCCGACCCGGCGGCCCGCACCACGCAGCGGGCGCTGTTGCTGGCGATCCCGTTCTTCCACACCACCGGCTGCCAGGTGATCCTGTTCGGCGCGCTGCAGTCCGGCACCAAGCTGGTATTGATGCACCGCTGGGAGCCCGAGGCGGCGATGGCGCTGATCCAGGCCGAGCGCATCACCTCCGCCGGCGGCGTGCCCACCATCGCCTGGCAGTTGATCGAGCACCCGGCGCGCGCCCATTACGACCTGAGCAGCCTGGAGTCGGTGTCCTACGGCGGCGCGCCGGCATCGGCCGCGCTGGTGCAGCGTATCGGTGAGGCCTTCCCCAAGGCCCAGCCCGGCACCGGCTGGGGCATGACCGAGACCTCGGGCACCTTCACCCACCACGCCGCCGAGGACTATGTGCACCGGCCCGACAGCGCCGGCCCGGCGATGCCGGTGGCGGAGATGAAGATCGCCGACGACGACGGCCTGAGCCTGCCCACCGGGGATGTCGGCGAGCTGTGGGTGCGCGGCCCGAACGTCGTCAAACGCTACTGGAACAAGCCTGAAGAGACGGCCGCCACTTTTGTTGACGGCTGGCTGCGCACGGGAGATTTGGCGCGGCTGGACGACGAGGGCTTTCTGACGATCGTCGACCGCAAGAAAGACATGCTGATCCGCGGCGGCGAGAACATCTACTGCGCCGAGGTCGAGGCCGTGCTGTACCGGCATCCGGCGGTGATGGACGCCGGCGTGGTCGGCCAGGCCCACCCGACGCTGGGTGAAGAGCCGGTGGCGCTGGTCACGCTCAAGCCCGATGCGGTGGCCACCGAGGCCGAGCTGCGGGCCTTCGTGCGCAGCCAGATCGCCGGCTTCAAGGTGCCGGTGCGGGTGGTGATCAGCGACCAGCCACTGCCGCGCAACCCGACTGGCAAGCTGATGAAAAAGACGCTCAAATTGTTGTTCGAGACGCTGGCCTGAGCGGCCGCCGCGTCGCTTTGCCGTACCCGATCAGCCTCCCCCTTTTTGCTTTTTTACCCCGAGAGACCCCCATGAGCAACCCTGTCAGCATCCACGTCTCAGGCCCGGTGGCCGTGCTCACGATGGACCGCCCGCCGGTCAACAGCCTGGGCTACGACCAGCGCGTCGGCAATGCCGACCCGGCGGTGCAGATCATCGTGCTGACCGGCACCGCCCGGGCGTTTTCGGCCGGTGCCGACGTCACCGAGTTCGGCACCTCCAAAGGCACTGCCCGGCAATAGTGCCGACGATCGGCATGCTGGAGAACAACCCCAAGCCCATCGTCGGCACTATTGCCGGGCAGTGCCTGGGCGGCGGGCTGGAGCTGGCGATGGGCTGTCATTTCCGGGTCGCTGCGGCGGACGCGCAGCTGGG
>JBBQAH010000265.1:0-1563 GCA_038316145.1 Burkholderiales bacterium | reverse complement strand
TGAATGGCCTGACGTCACACCCTCAAGCAAAAAAGTTGTTCGCATAAACATTTGTAACGTTTATAGACCAAAACAATCAAAATCCCCTAGGGGCAAAATTTGGGTGGTGCCCGGCGTGCCCAAAAGTTCCGACCGTATAAGTTCCTAAACATGTCCCCGAGTATATACACTGGAATATAGTGTATATACCAGGGGCTTCTTCTTGGTATAAGAAGATTCATTGATTTAAAACTCAATCAAACAATATAGCAACAGAGCGCACATGGTCCCAGCAGCAGTTTAAATCAAATAAAAATATGGTAAGCACGACAGGAAGAAAAACGAGAAACGTAAAATGAAAAACTTCCGCGTTGCTGTGCTGGATCTTCCGAGCAGCCACCAGAACCAAGAAAAGGAATGTGAAGCATATTCTTGCTTTTCATCATCTTTGGCCTGTGACTCGTGGCCGAAGATGAAGAGCAAGGCAAGATTAAAAACACAGATAAGGCCGGCCGGCGCGGGACACTGGCCGGCGAGGCAGTTCAGTCTGGCCACTGTGGTCTGGCTCAGCCTCCCAGCAGAATTATTATGGTAAACTGTATGAGAGGAGAAAGAGGACAAGAAGACGTGCTAATCAGCTGGATAGGGATCGTTGCTGATCCTTACCGGCATATCACTGTCCAATCATTGATGCAACGTGCTCGCCAATGGTCAGAAAAGCAGACAGAAACTTAGCCCTGCCCCATTGGCGTTCTTTGGATAGTTCTGTCGTGAGGTTGACAGCCCCTCTTGCAGAAATTCTGTTGATTGTTTCAATTGGGCAGTTTACTCAATTTTCTTATTCCGTATATTAATCGAACCGGAAATGGATAGAGCACAAGATTTTTCCAGGGACATTGTGAAAAACAGATGCAGCCATTCACTTTTAGATGTCTTGACAAAACTCGTAAAGAAAGGCATGTTAGGTCAGAAGTTAATACTGGGTGTCGAAGGGATTGATTACTTGATTCCTGGGTATCGTCATGGTACTTTAGGGCCTTAGCGGTCCAATGATTGGTCGACTGATGTTGAAAGTCATTGCAACTCAGTACACCGAAACAATCAATGGCGTTGAAGTTGGCCATTTGTTTTTATCGGTTTTTGAACTGCCATGTTAACGTTTATGAAAATATATCCTTCCAAGATTTTTTTTGGGGTTTGGGGTTTTAAGATGGCGCAGGTAATAGCCTGTGTCATAACCAGGCCACAAAACTAGCCATTTCGAAGAAACTTGTCGTGTGGGGTGTTAGTCGGACGGACAATCGGCTGACGCAAATACTGTATGGATAGCTGCCTCGTACGGATCGTTAAAATTGTTTATTCGTGGAGCGCCGCGGCATGCAGTACCGCCTAGGCAGTATATAGGCACAGTTATAGTAATGAAAACGTGTTTTACCAGAAGGATCCTGGTTTGAAATGAGTGTCACGGACTCGCTCTTCTTTGCCGGCTACCGCCTAGACTGATATTTCCAGGGTCGTCTTAAATTAAATTAAAATAGGGGTTTTTCCAGGATGTCCGCTATTATTACTCATGTGACGCAGATT
>JBBQAH010000156.1:0-6853 GCA_038316145.1 Burkholderiales bacterium | reverse complement strand
TTGCGGCTGGACGCCACGCCGCCGCCCGACTGGGGCCAGCGCTTCTCGCTGCGTGCCGTGGCGCGTGCGCCTTTGCTGGGCCGCGCCGGTGATTGGCAGCGCTGGACAGGCACGCTGTTTGCCGACCTGCCCCGCGCTGACGTGGCGCAGCTGCGCCGCCATGTCAGCTTGCCGGTGGACCTGCAGCAAGGCGAGGCCGCACTGCGCGCCTGGCTCGACTGGGACCAGGGCCAGCCGCGCAGGTTGACGCTGGACGCTGCGCTGCGTGATGTATCGGTGCGGCTGGCGCCGGACCTGGAGCCGCTGGCGTTTGAGCGCTTTGGCGCCCGCTTTGCCGCCGAGCGCTCGGCGCAGGGTGTGAAGCTGGCGCTGAGCGGGCTGAACTTCAAGGTCGCTGCCGGCCCGGCCTGGGCCAGCAGCCAGCTGGCGGTGGGCTGGCACCAAACCCAGGCCATGACGCCGGCGGCGGTGGCCACGCACCCGCCGGTGACCGGTGGCGAGTTCAACGCCGACCGGCTTGATCTGGGCACGCTGGCCGAGCTGGGCGAGCGCTTGCCCATAGGCAGCGGCCTGCGCAGCCTGTTGCGCGAGCTCAACCCCGAGGGCACGGTGCAGCCGGTGCAGGCAAGCTGGCAGGGCGCGCTGGACGCGCCGAGCCACTACCAGGTCAAAGCCAGCGTGCGGGGCCTGGCCATCGCCGCCGCCCCCTCGCCCGAGCCCGGCGGCATCGGCCGGCCCGGCTGGCACGGTGCCGACCTGGAGATCACGGCCGACGCGTCCGGCGGGCAGGCTGACCTCAAGCTCAGCGACGGCGCGCTGGACTTGCCGGGTGTCTTCGAGCAGGCCAGCGTGCCGTTGACGCATTTGTCCACCCAGCTGACCTGGCGCATTGCACCGACCCCGGCGCCCGCCACAGGCGACGCTGCACCGCGCATCGAGCTCAAGGTGATCAATGCCCGCTTCGACAACGCCGACGCGCGCGGCGCGCTCAACGCCAGCTGGCACAGCGGTGCGGGCAGCGGCTTTGGCAAGGGCGGCCGGCTGCCCGGCGTGCTGGAACTCAGCGGCAACCTGTCCGAGGGCCGCGCAACCCAGGTGGCGCGCTACCTGCCGCTGGGCATCGGCGCCGAGACCCGAGCGTGGGTGGGCCAGGCCGTGCAGGCCGGTGAGTTGCGCGACGTCAGCTACCGCGTCAAGGGCGATCTCTGGGACTTTCCGTACGTCAACCGGCGCGATGGCGAGTTCCGCATCGCCGCCAAGGTGCAGGACGTGACATTGGCACCGGTGCCCGGCCCGTCCGACAGCGCCAGCCCGGCCCTGGGCGGGGCGGCCGGCAGCGCCTGGCCGGCGTTCACCGGCGTCAGCGGCGACCTGGTGTTCGAGCGCGACGCGATGCAGTTCCAGGGCGCACGCGGCAGGCTCTGGGGGGTCGAGCTGGCGGAGGTGCAGGGCCGCATCCGCGAGCTGTCGGACCACGCGCTGCTGGAGATCGAAGGCCAGGCCCGCGGCCCGCTGTCCGACCTGCTGCGCTACGTCAACACCACGCCGGTGGGCGGCTGGTCCGGCGATGCGCTGACGCAGACCAGCGCCAGCGGCCCGGCCGAGCTGAAGCTGGCGCTCAACATCCCGCTGTCCCGCACCGCGGATACCCAGGTCAAGGCCAGCGTGCAACTGCCGGGCAACGACCTGCGGCTGCGGCCCGACCTGCCGCCGCTGCCCAATGCGCGCGGCCGGATCGAGGTTACCCAGAAAGGTGTGCAGGTCAGCGCGCTGCGCAGCCAGCTGGCGGGTGGTGAGGTGCAGATCGACGGCGGCACCCAGCCCGACGGCAGCCAGCGCTTCACGCTGGCCGGCAGCGCCAGCGCCGACGGCCTGCGCCGCCTGGCGGACGCCGGCAGCGCTGCGCGTTGGGCCCAGCGGCTGCAGGGCCAGGCGGCCTACCGCGCACAGGTCAGCCTGCACCACGGCCAGACCGAGTGGCAGTTGGCCAGCAACCTCGTCGGCATGGCCATCGACCTGCCGGCGCCGCTGCGCAAGGCCGCTGACATCAGCCTGGCGTTGCGGGTGGGCAGCACCTGGCAGGCCGAGCCCCGGGCTGCCGTGCCTGCGGAGACGGGCACTTCGACCGCTGGCACGGAGTTGCCCCGGAACAACGCCGCGCCGTTGCGCGAGTGGATGCGGCTGGAGCTGGGCCCGCTGCAGGCCAGCGTGGTGCTGGACCGCAGCGGGCCCGAGCTGCGCGTGGCACGCAGTGCGCTGGCCTTCAACAGCCCAATGCCCGACCCGGTGGCCGGTGGCATCGCGGTGCTGACGCTGTCGCGGCTGGACCTCGATGCCTGGCAGACGGTGCTGTGGCCATCGCCAGCACCGGGCGCAGCCCATGCGGCCGCCAGCGCCGCCAGCCCGGCCTCGGCCTTGGCCTCGACCGTTCGCGGCGTCAGGCCCGGCCCGGCGGTGGAGAGCGCGTGGCTGCCGCGCAGCGTGCAGCTCAATACGGCCGAACTGCTGGCGGGCGGTCGGCGCTTGAGCGGCGTCAGCCTGGACCTGCAGCGCCTGGGCACGTCGGGCGCAAACGGTGCAACCAGTACGGCCGGTGCCAGCAGTGCCAAGGGCGCAACGGCCGCGCCTGGCGAGGCGGGCTGGCGCGTGCAAGTCACGGCCGACCAGACCGCCGGCAGCGTCGAATACCTGGAGCCCCGCAGCGCCAGCAGCGCCGGCCGCATCAAAGCCAGGCTGTCCCGCCTGTCGCTGCCCCCGGCCGACGCCGACGCCGTGCCCGAATCGGTCGCCGGCCTGTTGGAGCAGGCGCCGGTCAGCGTGCCCGCACTCGACATCGAAATCGACGACTTCGAGCTGCGCGGCCACAAGCTGGGCCGGCTGGCGGTGGAGGCGGTCAACCGTGCGCCCACCGAGGCCGGCGAGCGCGGTGAGTGGCGGCTGACCCGGCTGCAACTGGCCAACCCCGATGCCCGGCTGACGGCCACAGGCCGCTGGCTGGCAGGTGAGGCGCGGCGCCAGATGGCCTTGGACTTCACGCTCGACATCGTCAACGGCGGCGCGCTGCTGCAGCGCTTTGGCCAGGGGCCGGTGCTCAAGGGCGTGCGCGGCCAGATGAAGGGCACGCTGGGCTGGGACGGCTCACCGCTGGGTTTTGATCTGCCGTCGCTGGGCGGCACGCTGGGCCTGGCGCTGGCGGGGGGCCAGTTCCTGAAGGTGGACGCTGGCGCGGCACGGCTGCTGGGCGTGCTCAGCCTGCAGGCGCTGCCGCGCCGTTTGCTGCTGGACTTCCGCGACGTGTTCCAGGAGGGTTTTGCCTTCGACAACATCACCGGTGACGTGCACATCAGCCGCGGCGTGGCCAGCACCGACAACCTGCGGCTGCGCGGCCTGCAAGCCGTGGTGCTGATGGACGGCAGCGCCGACATCGCCCGCGAGACCCAGGACCTGCAAGTGGTGGTGCTGCCCGAGCTCAACACCGGCAGCGCGTCGCTGGCCTATGCCGCGATCAACCCGGCGATTGCGTTGGGCGCGTTTCTGGGCCAGTGGCTGCTGAGCGAGCCGCTGCGGCAAGCCAGTGCCCGTGAGTTCCACATCACCGGCCCCTGGGACGACCCCAAGGTCGACCGTATACAACGCCGCATGCTCGACCCGCTGCCGCCACTGGCCGCGGCCGAGACCGCGCAGTCATCCCAGTCCGCGGTGGCAGCGGCCGCCGCTGCCGCGTCCGCCGCAGCCACCGCGGCGGCTGCGGCCCAGGCGCCGGCCTCCAGGCCCAGAGCCGCCCCACCCCACAACGCACCCCGGACCGCCATGCCCCAAGCCTTGAAAGTCGCCGCGCTGCAAATGGTCTCCACGCCCGACGTGCCGCGCAACCTGGCCGCCGCCGGCCGCCTGATGGCCGAGGCCGCCGACGCCGGTGTGCGGCTGGTGGCGCTGCCCGAGTACTTTTGCCTGCTGGGCCGCAGCGACCGCGACAAGCTCGGCATCGCCGAGGCCGATGGCAGCGGGCCGATCCAGGACTTTCTGGCCGAAGCGGCCCGGCGCCTGGGCCTGTGGGTGATCGGCGGCACGCTGCCGCTGCGCACCGACAACCCCGAGCGGGTGCGCAACAGCTGCGGGGTCTGGTCACCCAGCGGCCACCAAGTGGCACGCTACGACAAGATCCACCTGTTTGCCTTCGACAACGGCAGCGAGCGTTATGACGAAGGCCGTGTGCTGGAAGCCGGGCAAACGCCGGTGGCAGTGGACATCGAGGGCTGGCGGGTGGGCTTGTCGATCTGCTACGACCTGCGCTTCCCCGAGTTGTACCGCCGCCTGATGCAGCCGCCTTGCGACCTGATCGTCGTGCCGTCGGCCTTCACCCACACCACCGGTGCCGCCCACTGGGCGTTGCTGCTGCGCGCCCGGGCGGTGGAAAACCAGTGTTACGTGCTGGCGCCGGCCCAGGGCGGCCTGCATGAGAACGGCCGCCACACCTGGGGCCACAGCCTGCTGGCCGACCCCTGGGGCGAGGTGCTGGCGGTGCAGGACGAGGGCGAGGCGGTGGTGGCGGGTGAACTGAGCCGGGCGCGTCTGGACGCCGTGCGCCAGCAGTTGCCGGCGCTGGCGCACCGGCGGCTTTGACGGCGGGCGGGTCCGGGGGCTGCATCCCCGGCGGCATCGAAGGGCCGGGCAAGACCACACTGGACGTCGGCACGGCCGAATGAGCACACAGCGCGCCGCGCACAGCGCGCAGCGCCGCCGATCGGGCCGCCAACCCGCGTAGGACGCCAACTACAGCCTGCCGAGCCCACCGCTGCTGGCGCACCCGGGGTGCCGGCACGATGCTGGGCCCCAGCCCGGCGGGCGGCGCCACGGCGCGCCGCACCGGGCCTTGAAAGGGTGGGATGGAGGCAACCGGCGTCGCGGGCACCTTGCTGCTGGCCGTGGTGGTCAGCGGCACGCTGGCGCGGCTGCTGCGTCTGCCGCTACCGCTGGTGCAGATGGCACTGGGCGCGGCAATCCACGGCCTGGGGCTGGCTGCTGGCGTGCTGGACCCGGCGCTGTTTTTCCTGCTGTTCCTGCCGCCGCTGCTGTTCATCGACGGCTGGCGCATCCCGCAAGATGCGCTGCGCCGCGACGCCGGCACCATGGTGACGCTGGCGCTGGGCCTGGTGCTGGCCACCGTGCTGAGCATGGGCTGGTTCATCCACTGGCTGATCCCGGCGATGCCGCTGGCGGTGGCCTTTGCGCTGGCCGGTGTGATCGCCCCGACCGACCCGATCGCCGTCAGCGCCGTGGCTGCCCGCCACCCGATACCCGCCCGGCTGATGCACTTGCTGCAGGGCGAGGCGCTGCTCAACGACGCGTCCGGCCTGGTGTGCATGCGGTTTGCCGTGGCTGCCGCGCTGACCGGCGCGTTTTCTCTGCCCGGCGCGCTGGTCAGTTTTGGCTGGGTGGCTGCCGGCGGGTTGCTGATCGGCGCGGGCGTGACCTGGGGCGTGGCCCGGATCGCAGCGCGCACCACCGCGCAGGGCACGCAGGGCGGTGGCTCGCAGATCCTGGCCACGCTGTTGCTGCCGTTTGGTGTCTACCTGCTGGCCGAGCACCTGCACTGCTCGGGCATTCTGGCGGCGGTGGCGGCGGGCCTGACGATGAACCTGACCGATGCCTGGCCCTGGCGTGCAGCCACGCGGCTGCAGCGCACCGCCGTCTGGGACACGGTGCAGCTGGCGACCAACGGGGCGATCTTTGTGCTGCTGGGCCAGCAATTGCCGGCCTTGCTGGCGGCCACGCCCAGCACGGTACTGATCACCGGCCACAGCGACCCCTGGTGGCTGGCCGGCGCCGCCGGCTTGATCGTGCTGGCGCTGGGGGCGCTGTGGTTTGCGTGGGTGGGGCTGTCGTTCTGGCTCGGGGCGGTGGCGGCACGCCGACGCGGCGAAGACACGCCTTTGCGGGGCTGGCGGGTGGTGTTGGTGGCGTCGCTGGCCGGCGTGCGAGGCGCCGTCACGCTCGCCGGCGTGCTGACGCTGCCGCTGGTGTTGCCGGATGGCGGCGCGTTTCCGGCGCGGGACCTGGCCATCCTGTTGGCGGCCGGTGTGATCGTGCTGTCGCTGGCGGTGGCGACGTTGCTGCTGCCGCCGCTGCTGCGCGGGCTGGTCTGGCCGGCGGCGCCCGGGCGCAGCCAGATCGAGCACGCCACCCGCCGCGCCGCAGCCGAGGCGGCATTGCAGGCGCTGGAGCAAGCGCGCCGCCAGCGCAACAGCGGTTCGGCGACAGACCCGCATTACGCCGGGGCCGAGGCCCGGCTGCTGGCGATGTACCGGCAACGCATCGCCCGCAATAGCGCGGCCGGCCCGGTCCTTCGGCTGGAGGAACAGGCCATCGAGCGTGAACTGGGGCTGCTGGGCCTGCGCGCCGAGCGTGCGGCGGCCCAGCGCTACGGCCGTCTGCACGGGCTGGACGAGCTGGCACTGCGCCGGATCGTTCGCGAGCTGGATTTTCAGGAGGCACGCCATGGGGTTTGACGCCGGGCCCCGGGGCGTCAAGAGGCGCCCGGCTGCTGCTGTACGCCAGCCTTTCACCCAATCAAGTGCTCCTTTTTGAACGCTCCAGCATTGACGGCGTGGCAGCGCGGCGCGGCCGCGGGACAAAGCTGCGCGATTGGCAGGCCGCTCTCGGCTCGTAGCTGCCGTTCGTTTTTGCGCCTGAAACTTGCCGTTCGCGGGTATGGTGCGACCGCGCCGCGCCGGGCTGGCGTGCCCCGCTCCGTGTCCCCCCGGGCCGGAAAAGCACCGGCCCTCCTTCCTTTACCTGCGCGGGACACGCCAGCCCGACACGGCGCTACGCCACCTGCTGCGCGCGCTGGGTT
>JBBQAH010000217.1:0-3545 GCA_038316145.1 Burkholderiales bacterium | reverse complement strand
TCTCGCGGGTGGCCTCGATGAAGTTGCCGGCCGAATAGACCATGAACATGCGCATCGCCTCGCCCTTGATCTGGCCGCCGAAGATCATCGACGCATTGAAGTCGATGCCGGCGGCCTTCAGGCTGGGGCCGTCTTGCTGGTGCACGCGGCGTACCGCGCTGCCCAGCACCCGCACCGCGTCGAACATGCTCTCGGCGCTCCAGATGGTCAGCGCCGGCTGGTCGGGGCCACGGTCGATTTTTTCGAGCTGCAGGATCTCGCGCACGCTCTGGCTGATGGAGAGGTTGCCGGCCGACAGCAGCACCATGAAGCGGTCGTCGGCGCGCTCGTAGACGATCATCTTGCGGAAGGTGCTGATCTGGTCGATGCCGGCGTTGGTGCGCGAATCGGACAGGAAGACGAGGCCGGCGTTGAGGCGGATACCGATGCAGTAGGTCATGACGGGATTGTGGCGTTTGACAGGGGGTGGGCGCGGGTTTTAAGCGGCGTGTGAGCGCGGGCTGAAGCGACGGCTAAAGCGCCGGCTTGAGCGCGGGCTTGAGCGAATGCGTGCGGGCAGTCTGGGCCTCGGCGCTGGCCGCGGCCAGCATGATCTGGTCATGCGCCATGTGGCCGCCCAGGTGGTGCAGCGCGGTGGCCACGGCGTTGGCGGTTTCCTTGCTCATGCGCACCGCGTGCGCCGGCATCGTCAGCACCTGCTCGGCCACCTGGCGGGCCCGGGCCAGCGCCTGGCCTTTGCTCGCGGTGTAGTCGACCAGGCCCATGGCCAGTGCGTCGGCAGCAGCCACGCGCTCGCACAGGATGGTCAGGCGCTTGGCCCGGGCCGGGCCCACCAGCGCCACCAGGCGCGGGATCGCACCCCAGGTCAGCGGGATGCCCAGCGCGATCTCGGGCAGCGAGACAAAAGCGTCGTCGGCCAGTACCCGCCAGTCGCAGGCCAGGGCCAGCGCCAGCCCGCCGCCCACGGCATAGCCCTCGATGGCGACGATGCTGATCTGGGGCAGGTCCTCCCAGGCTCGGCACATGCGGTAGCCGATCGCCGCGCGCTCGCGCCTGGCCACCAGCGGCTGCTCGTCGTTGGCCCAGGCGCGGCCTTCCTTCAGGTCAGCGCCGGCGGTAAAGCAGGGGCCGGTGCCGGTGAGCAGCACGACGTCGATGTCGCTGCGCTGGGCCAGGGACTGGGCGGCCGAGGTCAGCTCCAGCATCAGCGCCTGCGACATTGCGTTGCGGACCTCGGGCCGGTTCAGGTGCACCTCGGCCACTCGGGCCGATTCGGTGAGGGTGATGCTGGTCATGGTCATGGGGTGGGGGCCAAATCGGCGGTGGGGAAGGGTGGGGCTGCGGGGTTGTCTGGAATAGACACCGGGATGGCAGCTGTGGTGGTGGCGGCGGCAGTGCCGGCGCCGGCCGGCCCGGGCTGCAGCGCTTTCAGCCGGTACAGCGCGTCCAGCGCCTCGCGCGGGCTCAGCGTGTCGGGCTGGATGCGGGCCAGCGCCTGCTCCACCGCGCTGGGTTCAGGCAGGGCTGTGGCCGGCGGCGCGGCGAACAGGTCGACCTGCAGGTCACCGGCGCGTGACTTGGCCTCCAGCGCCTCCAGCGTGGCGCGGGCCTGGCGCACCAGACTTGCCGGCATGCCGGCCAGCTTGGCCACCTGCACGCCGTAACTTCGGCTGGCCGGGCCGGGCTCGATCGCATGCAGGAAGACGATGTCGTGGCCACTTTCTACCGCCGAGACATGCAGGTTGATGGCCCGGTCATGGCGCGCCGGGAAGTCGGTCAACTCGAAATAATGCGTGGCAAACAACGTGAAGGCGCGGTTCTTGTCGTGCAGTTGCGAGGCGATGGCGCCGGCCAGCGCCAGGCCGTCGAAGGTGCTGGTGCCGCGGCCGATCTCGTCCATCAGCACCAGCGAGTGCTCGGTGGCCGAGTGCACGATGGCCGCCGCCTCGGTCATCTCCAGCATGAAGGTCGATTGCGCGTTGACCAGGTCATCGGCCGCGCCGATGCGGGTGTGGATCGCGTCGATCGGCCCCAGTGTGCAGGTGCTGGCGGGCACGTACGAGCCCATCGAGGCCAGCAGCACGATCAGCGCCACCTGGCGCATGTAGGTGCTTTTGCCACCCATGTTGGGGCCGGTGATGATCAACATGCGGGTGCGGGCGTCGAGCCGGCAGTCGTTGGCGATGAAGTCTGCGCCCTGGCCACCGCCGCCGGTCTCGGCCAGCCGGGCCTGCACCACCGGGTGCCGGCCCTGTTGAATGTCGATGCAGGGCTGCGCAACAAAGCGGGGCCGGCACCAGCCCAGCGTGCCGGCGCGCTCAGTCAACGCTGCCAGCGCGTCCAGCCCGGCCAGGGCGCGGGCCAGCCGGCCCAGTTCGGGCAAAAAGGTTTGCAGCTGGTCCAGCAGTTGCTCGAACAGCCACTTCTCGCGGGCCAAAGCCCGGTCTTGGGCCGACAGCGCCTTGTCTTCGAAGGTCTTGAGTTCGGGCGTGATGAAACGCTCGGCGTTTTTCAGGGTCTGGCGGCGCTGGTAGTCGGCCGGCACCTTGTCCAGCTGGCCGGCGCTGACCTCGATATAGAAGCCGTGCACCCGGTTGAACTGCACGCGCAGGTTGGCGATCGAGGTGCGCGCCCGCTCGCGGGTTTCCAGGGCCAGCAGGTAGGCGTCGCAGTTCTGGCCGATGCCGCGCAGTTCGTCGAGTTCAGCGTCGAAGCCGGTGGCGATCACACCGCCATCGCGCAGCAGCACGGCGGGCTCGTCGGCGACGGCGGCTTGCAGCAGGGCGTGCAGTGCGGCGGGCGGGCTCAGTGCCTGGGCGAAGCCGGCCAGCAGCGTGGGCTGGGCGGACGCGGACGCGGACGTGGCAACGGTGTCGGGCGGGTTGTCGTTCGGGGTGGCAGCCCCGGCCCCGGCCTCGGGTGGCAACGTGGCACGCAGCGCTGGCAGTACCTGCAGCGTGGCGCGCAGGCCGCTCAGTTCTCTAGGGCGGATCTGGCGCAGCGACAGCCGGGCGGTGATGCGCTCGACGTCGCTGATCTGGCGCAGCACCTGGCGCAACGGCTCGGCACTGTGGCCGGTCAGCGCGGCGATCGCGTCGTGGCGGGCGCTGGCGGCGTTGCGCTGGCGCTGCGGGTGGGTCAGCCAGTGGCGCAGCAAGCGGCTGCCCATGCCGGTCTTGCAGCTGTCCAGCAGCGACAGCAGGGTGGGGCTAAGCTCGCCGCGCAGGGTCTGGGTCAGCTCCAGGTTGCGGTGGGTGGCGGGCGGCAGGTCGATCAGGCAGCCGGCGCGCGCCACGTCCAGCGTGGCCACATGGGCCAGCGCCTGGCCTTGGGTGTGCTCGGCAAAGCTCAACAGCGCGGCAGCGGCGGCTTGCGCCACCGGCAGGTCCAGCGCGTTGAAGCCCTGCAACGACGCCACCTTGAGCAGCCCGCAGAGCTTGCGCACGCCCAGCGCGGCGTCGAATTGCCAGTCCGGCCGCGCGGTGCGGGCGGCGCGGTGCTGCAGCAGGGCGGCCGGCAGCGCGGCGCTGGCGCTGTTCAGGGCC
>JBBQAH010000359.1:0-2324 GCA_038316145.1 Burkholderiales bacterium | reverse complement strand
GGCAACGCGCATCAGCGGCACGGCGCGCGACATCACCGAGCAGAAGGCCTTTGAGCACCGCCTCGCCTATCAGGCCGAGCACGATTCACTGACCGGTTTGTTCAACCGCAATTTTTTCCAGCAGGAACTCGAGCGTGTCGTGGCGCGCGTGGCGCGCAGCGGCTCGCCCTGCGCGATCTTTTACATCGATCTCGATCAGTTCAAATACGTCAACGACACGCTTGGCCACGCCGCCGGCGACCGGCTGCTGATCGAGATCAGCACACTGCTGTCCAGCCACGTCCGCGAGAGCGACCTGCTGGCGCGCTTCGGTGGCGATGAGTTCACCGTGCTGCTCTACGACATCGACACGGTGCGGGTGATGCAGGCCGCGGAAAACTTTCGCGCCTTCTTCGACCGTTATAAATTCTACGATTCCGGCAACGCCTTCAACGTCACGTGCAGCATCGGCGCGGCGGTGATCGACAGCAATACGGCTTCGGCGGACGAGGCCATGGCACATGCCGACCTGGCCTGCAACATGTCCAAAGCGCACGGCCGCAACCGCGCCACGCTGTACGACCCGGCCGATCGCGACAAGGCCGGCATGGCCGAGGACATGGGCTGGGCGGCGCGGGTCCGCGACATGCTCGAGCAGGACCGTTTCAAGCTGATGTTTCAGCCGATCATCTCCGTGCACGACGGTCGCGTCTGCGAGTACGAGGCGCTCATGCGCATGGTCTGCGACGACGGCCAGATCATCCTGCCGGGCGGCTTCATGCCGGCTGCGGAACGCTTCGGCCTGATTCACAGCGTCGACCGCTGGGTGGTCAACAAGGCCATCACGCACCTGGCGGAATTGCGCAATGCCGGCCACAAGGTCAGCTTCGCTATCAATCTGTCCGGGCGCGCCTTCGAAGACGCCGAGTTGCTGCCGCTGATCCGCGCGCTGCTCAAGGACACGGGCCTGGACCCGGAGCAGCTCACCTTCGAGATTACTGAAACCGCGGCCATCGCCAACCTGACCGCCGCTACCAAGTTCATCAGCGCGCTGAAAGATATCGGCTGTCATTTCGCGCTTGACGACTTCGGCTCCGGCTTCTGCTCCTTCACCTATCTCAAGCACCTGCCGGTCGACAAGCTCAAGATCGACGGCTCGTTCGTGCAGAACCTCGCCACTACACCGGTGGACCAGGCCATGGTGCAATCGATGAATCAGGTCGCGCACGCCCTCGGCAAGGTCACCATCGCCGAGTATGTCGAAAGCGCGCTGTCGCTGGAGATGCTGCGTGAATATGGCGTGGACTTCGCACAGGGCAATTTCCTGGGAACACCGCAAGACAGTATCCCGCTGCCGGGACGGCCGACACTCAGCGTGGTGGGCCGTCCGATCTGATTCTGCAAAGCCGATAATAATATTACTCGCCGCAGAGTCGCAGAGAGCGCAGAGGTTTTTTACTTTTCATGGATTTTTCTCCGCGTCCTCTGCGCCTCTGCGGCAAAATATTATTAATAAACCATAGATGGTGCCGTTGATCTGGTAAAATCCGCACATGGATGTTTCCCACCTGCTCGACCCTCTGAATGACGCCCAGCGCGAGGCGGTGACGGCGCCGCTCGTGCCGCTGTTGGTGCTGGCCGGCGCCGGCAGCGGCAAGACCCGTGTGCTCACGCACCGCATCGGCTGGCTGGTGCAGGTCGAGAATGTCTCGCCCTTCGGCATCCTCGCCGTGACCTTTACCAACAAGGCCGCCGGCGAGATGCGCACGCGTATCGAGCAACTGCTCGCGACGCCTACCTCGGGCATGTGGGTCGGCACCTTCCACGGTTTGGCGCATCGTCTGTTGCGCGCGCACTGGCGCGAGGCGGATCTGCCGCAGACCTTTCAGATTCTCGATTCCGACGACCAGTTGCGCCTGGTCAAGCGTGTACTCAGATCGTTGGAGATCGACGAGGCGCGCTGGCCACCCAAGCAGGCGCAATGGTTCATCAACGGCCAGAAGGACGAGGGTCGGCGCCCGGCGCATATCCAGGACAACGGCGATCCGCACCTCGGTCAGATGAAACGCATCTATCAGGCCTATGAAGACACCTGCCGACGCGGTGGACTGGTGGATTTCGCCGAGTTGCTGCTGCGCGCGCATGAGCTGTGGCTGAACAATCCCGACCTGCTGGCGCACTACCGGTCGCGCTTCTCGCATGTGCTGGTCGATGAGTTCCAGGATACCAACTCGCTGCAATATGCTTGGCTGCGGCTGTTGGTCGGCGAAAGCGGTCGCTTGTTCGTAGTCGGCGACGACGATCAGTGTCTGGCGGCCGGCACGCAGATCACCATGGCCGACGGC
>JBBQAH010000404.1:0-2448 GCA_038316145.1 Burkholderiales bacterium | reverse complement strand
CGAGTTCCTCTTTGATTTTGTTCTGTTCCAAAACGGAGCCACGCCGAGCCCTTTGTTCGGGAGGTGCCTAATGTTTGGGGATGAATTAGAAAACGGGAAATTATTACTTTGTGATTGTTCAATTTGCACGGGAATCCAATATTATACTCCATTTAGGTTAATAATTCATTAGTGCTTAATTTTTTGCCTGTTGTTCTGAATTGTTGAATATCTAATTTCAGGACTTTCTTTAGTCTTCATAATTTAAAAGTAACTTTTTTCCGGACGACGTTTTGGATAAGATTATTTAACATTGCCCATCAAGAAAAAAATCAAATCAATTCGATGCGCCCTATTTATTGATTTAAGATGGATGGGGGTTATTTCCCTTAGAATTCTGGTTAATGTTTTCAGTTTGGTTTCTATATTTTTATGAAATGAATTATTTAATTTTTATTTAATTTTGTTGAATTGGATTTGATTTGATTTGTTCAAAGACAAATATATGGTTTCATTGTTATATTTTTTCGAAATCTGGCGAAAAATTAAAATTAACACTGAAATAAAAGCATCTGATCGAGGCAAAATAATTTTTTTGATTTTGCTGCCAACCTGACGTCTCTCGAGTATGCTGGGCTGTTTGCTGCGTTCCTGCGTGGCCTGGTGGGTCTTCATGGAGCCGCGACGCTGTATAGCGCGATCGCTGAGCGCAGGGGCCTTCACGCCGCCCATCTGGGTCTTTTTCTTAGCCTCCGGACGGGGCGGAACTTTTCCATCGCGGATGGCGCCATACTCTTCATTGATCTCATTGAGGGCGTTTTGTTCGGCGTACTTGGCCCTTCCCAGCAGCCAGAAGGTCCTCACCTTGTCATGTTTTCGCGCCTTGTCGGTGTTGCGGATATAGGTGAAGCCGTTGTACTTTTGGAGGTCTTGGATAAAGTCCTGACTGACTAGGATGCGGTAGGTGTCGGAGAGACGCTCCATGTCTTGGGCAATGTCACGTGTCTCCCCAAACACGGTGTATTCCTTGTGTTCCATCCCATAAA
Organism: Burkholderiales bacterium; assembly: GCA_038316145.1. Taxonomy (GTDB): domain Bacteria; phylum Pseudomonadota; class Gammaproteobacteria; order Burkholderiales; family Burkholderiaceae_C; genus Pseudaquabacterium. The sequence continues at coordinate 1,423 of JBBQAH010000404.1, read as the reverse complement.
CGCCTCCTATGAGCTGTGTCGGACACAATTCAACATTTGAACTCAGTTCTTGATCTGCAGCATACGGATATAGATATATGGGAGGAGCGTTCAAATATTTAGTTATCCTTTCCGTTCTTCGAAGGCTGTTTCAGATTTTACGCATGATCAGAATCGATGTACAAGGTTTGGCACCCAATTCCGGACAGCGTGTTTTCACTCCCAATTCTGGAGATAAATAACCGTTTCACTTCTCAACTGATTCAACCCAAAACGAGATAAATCGAACGATAAGAATTTGAAGAAATAGCAGAATCCCACAAAGTGCGAGTTTTCAATTCGAAATGATGAAATTGTTCGTCTCAAAAAACTAACGGGGGCGGTTATTCGAGATGGAATTTTTCGCGTTTTCGGATATTTAAACTTGGAAAACTATACATTTCTTGATTTCTGAATTTGTATGTAATTATTCCCGTTCGATTAAGGCCATTGTAGTTTGAATCAGATAAAAAATGAAGAATCAGGCATAAAAATTGTCCGGAATTGGGTGTCAATACTTGTACTGTACGTTCGTGAAAATTTCATTACTTGAAAATTCTTAAATGTGTATTGTACACAAGCGATTAATGTATTCGTTAGGATTTGTGTCGGATTGACCACGTGGCATTGTCGGGAAATTTCTCGAGTCTCGACATCAGTGGACCGAGATGTCGAGCCTCAAAGTGGACATTCTCGATGGTGTCCGCATCTTGGTGCAATTCGATGTGATTTTTCCCTTCAACTACCTTTGACTTTACAGGAAGCTAAAGGAGTCTGTAATATGTCAAGCAGACGATCGTGAATTCAAACGTTAAAATAGGTTTGAATCAATTTAAACAAAGGTTTGAAGTTGAGATTATTTGTGAGATATTAACAAGCTGTTTCATTGATACTGTACTGTATGCACTAGGGTTGGAATCAAGTCGCAAAAAAACGAATTTGAATGGAATTTGATTTAAATTTGATTTGATTTGAATTTGAAAAGAACTTGAAATTTGATTTTGATTTGAATTTGAAATTTTGAAAATTCATCGGTATTTCGTTGGGTCATGACAAATTTTTTACGAATGCTTCATCTTTTACTGAGATCAAGTCACCACTACCAGGGAGTTTACTTAATGAGTACGGCACTACCTTTCAGGCATTCGTAGCATTCTACTTCTTTTTCGTGGTATTTAGGTATGTCAAATTCAAATTCAAATCAAGGTTTCAAATTCAAATCAAATCAAATTTCAAAATCAAGTTCCAAATCAAGTGAGCCCAATTTGATTTGACTTTGATTTGATTTTGAGTCTTGAAACTTGAAAGCTTGAAGCCTTGATTCCAACCCTAGTACGTACCGTTGTCTTCGATGTAGTTTACGCAGACACGGAAAAAGGCAGGAATTTCCACCCCGTCCGGACAC
>JBBQAH010000383.1:0-4156 GCA_038316145.1 Burkholderiales bacterium | reverse complement strand
CGTTCGGCTCGACGGCCAGGACGTTCTCGGCCATGCAGCCCAGCTCGGTCGGCCCGCACAAGTTGATGAGGTCGGCGTCGAAGCGCTCGTGGAAGCCGTCGCGCATCCGCGGCGTGACCGGCTCGCCACCGACGTAGACCCGCCGCAGCGAGGGGCAGCTACCGGGGGGCGTGTGGTCGAAGAACGGCGGCATCATCGTCGGCACCATGAACATGGCGGTCACCCGGTAGGTGTCGATGAGGTCCCGCAGCCGGGCGGGGTCACGGTGCGCCCCGGGCGGGCAGACGACGACCCGGCTGCCGCAGTAGAGCGGCCAGAAGATCTCCCAGATCGACACGTCGAAGCCGTACGACGTCTTGAGGATGGCGGTGTCGTCCGGCTGGTAGGGGTAGTTCTCATGCAGCCAGAAGGTGTCGGCGAGGGCACCGTCGACCGGGTACGCCACTGCCTTGGGCCGCCCGGTGGTGCCCGAGGTGTAGAGCAGGTGGATCAGGTGGCTGCCCGGCTCGGGCGGGAGGTCGTGGGTCGGCTCGGCGGCCCAGCGACCGCGGTCCCCGTCGACCGCCAGCACCGGCGCGGCGCTGCTGGGCACCCGGGGCCGGGTCGCGCGGTCCACGAGGACGGCAACCGGCGCGGAGTCCTCCAGCATGAAGGCCATCCGGCCGTCGGGAAGCTCCGGGTCGATCGGCACGTACGCCGCCCCGCTCTTGGCCACCGCGTAGAGCGCCACCAGGAGGTCGAAGCTGCGCTCCATGCTCACCGCCACACGGGTGCCCGGCCGTGCCCCGGCCGAGCGAAGGAACCACGCGAGCTGGTTGGCCCGGCCGTTCAGGGCGGCGTAGGTCAGGCTTCCCTCGTCGCCCACCAGCGCCTGCGCGTCGGGGGTCCGCCGGACCTGCTCCTCGAACGGCTGGGCCATGGTGGTGTAGCGGATGTCCGGCCGGCGGTAGGGGTTGAGGTGGTGCAGGATCCGTTCGCGCTCGGCCGGCGGTAGCGGCGAGCGCGCGAAGACCGGCTCGTCCGGAGCGGCCGCCAGGTCGTCGAGCAGATGCCGCAGGATGCCGGCGAACCGCGCGGCGCTCGGCTCGTCGAACAGTGCGGCCGTGACCGCCACCTGCCCTACCAGCTCGCCCTCCACCTCGCGCAGGACGACCGTCAGGTCGACGGCGCGTTCCACGGCACGATCCACGGCGAGCTCCGAGGCCGGCTCGACCGCCCAGGCCCCGGCCTCGGCCGGAGGCCGGTCGGTGAACACGGCCCGGAACAGCGTCGGGACCCCGTCCCGATCCGCCCGGACCAGCTCCTCCACGAGCTGGTCGTGCGGTAGGTCCCCGTGCCTGCGGGCCCGGGCCAGGCTCTCGTGCACCCGGAGCACGACGTCGCGGAACGTCGGGCGACCGTCGAGCGTGGTGCGCGCCGCCAACCAGCCCGACCCGCGCGTGCCGACGACGACGTCGCGCTGCCGGCTCAGGTGCGCGAGGAACACCGTTGTCACCGCGAGCGCGATCACGAACGGCGTGGTGTCCTCGGTGCGCGCCAGACGGCGCTGTGCCGCCGCGACCTCGGCGCCGGCCCGCAGCTCGACCGTGTGCACGCCGGGGCGCCCCGGGGCCGACCGGGGCCGGTCCGTGGGCAGGTCCAGGACGGGCGGGTCGTCCCCGAGCGCGGCCCGCCAGGTGTCCAGCGCGTCCTCGGGCCTCGTCGTGGGCATCACGTCGTCCCGACCGGGACGGTCGGCGTGGCAGCCGGCTCGACCGGCATGGGCGGCTCCTCCCCGGTGGCGTCCGGAAGTTCGCGGTCCAGGTGGCGCAGGCGGGGATGGGCGAACCCGGCTATGGCGCAGGCGACGATGAGCACGCCCATGACCATGAGCAGCAGGGCGCTCCCGCGGCCCGGGCCCTGGCCGACCAGCACCGCGACGACCGGCGAGAGCACCTCGTCCCGGCCGACGAGGGGATCGAAGACGCGGTCGGCGGCGAGGCCGGCCAGGCCGTACGCGAGCAGCTGGGGGGCGTTCGCCACCATGTTGAGCAGGGCCATGGTCCGGCCGAGGAGCGCGGGCTCCACCTTGGACTGCCAGATCGTCTGGTTGGTGCTCATGACGATCGCCAGGCTGCCGAGGAACAGTACGGCGCCCACGGCGATCAGCGGGATACTGGGCCGCAGCGCGCCGATGACGGTGGCCACTCCGAGGAGGAGTGAGAAGCCGAGCAGTCCGGCCACGCGGTGGCGCGGTCCGCCCCAGACGCTCAGGGCGAGGCTCGCGACGACCATGCCGAGGCCGCCGATCGACAGGACGGTGCCGAGTGCCTCGGCCGAGGCGAAGGCCAGCACGAGCGGGGTGATGAGCAGGTCGACGAAGCCGGCGCAGAAGTTCAGCGCGCCGAGGAAGACCATGAGGGCCACGAGTCCGCGTCGATCGGCGACCCAGCGCCACGCCTCGGCGAACTCGCGCAGCAGCGACGACAGGCGCGGTGGCGTCGCCGCCCGTCCGGACGGTCGCGGGATCCGGACGACGGCCAGGGTGAGGAGGGCGAGCCCGAAGGACAGGCAGTCCAGCAGGATGATCCCGGAGATGCCGATGGCGAGCAGGACGTACCCGGCGATGACGGGCGCGAGGACCTGGCTCGTCGCAAGGGCGATCATGCGCATCCCGTTCGCGCGGCCGAGCTGGTGTCTCGGCACGAGCAGTGGCATCGCCGTCTCGAACGCGGGCGTGAACAACGCCCCGACCAGGGACAGGCCGACAACCACCGGGTAGATGTGCCAGATCTGGAAGCTGTCCGTCGACAGCAGTGCGGCCAGGGCCAGCATGACGAGCGCGGCAGCGATGTTGCTCGCGACGAGCGACCGCCGCGGACCCCAACGGTCGACCAGGGAGCCGGTGAACGGTGAGGCCAGGATCATCGGCAGGTAGGCCAACGCGTAGATGATGCCGAGCGTCGTGACCGAACCGGTCAGCAGATAGGCGTACACGCCGAGGGCGAAGCCCGACAGCCCCGATCCGGTCATGGAGAGGAACTGACCGCACCAGAGGATCACGAACCTACGAAAGCTCGGCTCGGGCATGGCGACGTGGCGTCAGCGACGCGTCGGCGCCGCGACGGGAGATGGTGCCACATCCACAGTCGTCACCGGTGCGCCTGCTCTCGTCCGAGTCGATCCCGCGCCTACGAATCTACGAGCCGCCCGGCGGGAGTGTCTTGTCACACGAACCGGGGGGTCGGTCATCGGAGGACCTCGCGCAGGGTCGCCGCGAGCGTGCTCAGGTGCGGCGGGGCCAGCATCGTGAAGTGGTTGCCGGGCACGGTCTGCTCGACGAGGTTCGGGACGAGCGCGCGCCAAGCCAAGTGGTCGCCCGCCCTCGGTTCGTCGGCCGCGCGGATGAGCGCGACCCGGCCGCCGTACCGCCTCACGCGGTGCGAGGCCATCGCCCGTGAGTTCGCAACGAACACCTCCATCCGCGCCCGGAGCTCGTCGCGCAGCTCGGCCGGAGCCAGGCCGGCGTCGGCGAGCCGGTCCAGCATCACCTCTGCAAGCGCGTCCCGGTCCCATCCGCGGTAGGCGCCGAGGTCGATGTCGGGCGGCGCCACGTCGGCGACGCCGGCCAGGTCGTGGACGAAACCGGTGAGGAGGTCGACGTCGCTCGGGCGCGACGGCATCAGCGGCAGGCTGGTGTCGAGCGCGACGACCAGAGCCACCGACTCGCCGGCCCCGGTCAGCTCACGCGCCATCTCCAGCCCGATGAGCCCACCGAGGGACCACCCGCCGACGGAATAGGGCCCGGCCGGTTGCACGCGCCGGACCAGGTCCGCGTACTGGCGGGCCCGCTCGACCAGGCTGTCGGGCGGCGTCGCGCCGTACAGCCCGGCATCCTCGATCGCGTAGACCGGTTGATCGTCGCCGAGCAACGGCGCAACCCGCGCGTAAGCGGTCACCGAGCCACCGACCGGGTGCACGAGGAACAACGGCGGCCGGGTGCCGTCGGGCCGCAGGGCGATGACGTCGCTGCCCGTCGGTGCAGCGCCATCGCCGTGGCCATTGCGGAGGTGGTCGCGGCCGATTTCGCGGGCCTGGTCGATGCGGCCGGCGAGCTGCCCCAGGGTCGGGTTCGTGAACAGGTGTTGGAGGTGGAGCTCGAGGCTGAGCTGGTCGC
>JBBQAH010000313.1:0-2543 GCA_038316145.1 Burkholderiales bacterium | reverse complement strand
GAACTTCTTTATGTTTGAATTCAAACTATCCGAATACCTGTACGCACCCTATTAAATTTCGCAAAAAGGTGAAGCTTTAACTTGAAAGCTATTTAAAAGAAAAACTTTCTTTACTGACGGAATTGCACGAACTTTAAACGCTGACGGGATTTTTAACTCAAATAATTCTTCATGAGACTAAATTATTTTATCTTTCAACGTTTTACTAGATTTGATCAATTGAGCCAAGAATACAATTTTTTTGATAGTTTTTATTAATTTAAATCCATTATTATTATTGACCAGGTCGCGGCGTTGTACACGGACCGATCGGCCATGACGAAGGCCGCCGTCTTCATCCAGATCGGCAGCCCCATCCCTCCCGGCCCCGCATTCTCCGCGGAACGGTACGAAGTGAGCGTGCCGGAAAGCGCCGCAGCCGGGAGCGTCCTCTTCACCGCATCCCTCGAAGCCACCCCGCCCGCCGGCTACCTCGTCTACTCCCTCCTAAACGGCACCGACACCTTCCAAATCGACAGCGGCACTGGCGCGGTCCGCCTGAAAAAGCAGCTGGATCACGAAAAAGCCCGGCAATACACCGTGCCGGTCGTGGTAAGGAGCCATTCTCTCCTGCCCCCGCTCAGGTCCGCCACGGCCACCTTCGTCGTCTCGGTGGAGAATGAGAATGACAATCCGCCGGTCTTTGAACGGGCCTCCTACACGGCCGTCGTGATGGAGTTCGACCGTCGGCTGAATCGGGAGATTGCCACGGTCTGGGCGGTGGACCCGGATGACCCCGCCGCACCCGTCTACTATACGATTGAGCCGGAGAGTGCGTTGTTTCAGGTGGACTCGGCGCGGGGGGTCATTTCCAACTTGAAGGAGCTCAGTCGGGAGGCGATCGCGGGCGGGGTCCGGCAACATCAGTTGACGGTGCGCGCCATGGACCCCGCTGATCCGTCCCTGTACTCGGACGTGCCGGTCCTGGTGGTGGTGGAGGGACGCAATGAGTTTGCCCCGCGTTGCTCACCCGGCTCCTTTGTCTTCTCCATTTCGGCGCACGCGCCTGCCGGTATGAAAGAAAAATGTTTATTTTTCAAATTTTTTTTTTTCCGTCAAAGAATCTGTCTTTAATACTATGACTAGAATGTCTTAATTGTAAATACTGAATTCAGTAACAGATTGTCAAAAAAAAATAGTGCTACCGGTTTATTATATTTTATTCTTGTAATATTAGTATGGAGATTAAATAATAGTAATTTAAAAAAAAATCTAATATTTTTTTAACCTGGTGATTGACGCTTATTGATTTACTCTTCCTGCTACTATATTTGGTGTACCAGCATAATTACGGCGCAATAATAAGTCATGTGATATACTAGTAACGTCTTCTTTCTTCAACTCTACACATTTACATTACTGCTATATCATGCACTGCGTTACATTGCATTACAATATTGCGTTATTATGTTACTGCGTTATTACATTATGGCAGTAGCTGATTTTAAATTACATTACACTACTGCAATGTTACACTATTGCCCTATTGCTTTCCTTAAGTTACAATATAGTGCTGCGTCATTGCACTTTTACATTATTACATTACTTAAATTACCTTACGATACTGTGTATTACAATTACACTACTATAATACTTAAATTACATTGTAATATTGCATTATTGCACTATTGCATTACTTAAATTATATTACGATACTGTGTATTACAATTACACTACTATAATACTTAAATTACATTGTAATACTGCAATATTGCACTACTGCATTACTTAAATTACATTACGGTACTGTGTTGTTACAATTACAGCATTATAATACTTAAATTACATTGTAATACTGCATTGTTGCACTACTGCATTACTTAAATTACATTTTAATACTGCGTTATTACAATCCACGACTGTATTATTACATTACGTTGATTTTAATACAATGCTGCTGCTGAGAGATTTCATACGTGAAAGGACACGAAAAGTCTCGTTGAAGAAAATAATGTATAATATATTTAATTCATCCATTGAGTGTCAACCTTTTTCAGGAACCCACATCGGCAGTATAATCGGAACGGACGAAGACGCCGGACTGCACGGCCTCATAGACTACAGCCTCGTGGGCAACGCACCGGGCTTCACCGTGAACCGCACCACCGGTCTCATCATCATGACTCGCGATCTCCCCCCCACCAATCCAGCCTCACCCCACCACACCTCGACGGCCTCGGAGCAACGCCTGCACGTCCTGCTACAGAATCCCGGCCCCCTCGGCGACACCAAGTCCACGGTGTGTGACGTGGTGATCCACCTGGTGGACGGGAAGAATACGCCCTACTTCATGCAGAAGGAGTACTTTTTACGGGTCCGTGAGGACGTGACGGTGGGCGTCAAGGTGGGCGCCGTGGCGGCTATGACGGTGTTGCAGCAGAAATTGCGCTTTACTTTGGTGGCGGGCGACGATAAGGGACAGTTTGGCATTGACAGCCGCACGGGGGACCTGCGCACGGTGAAGCGGCTGGATCGGGAGGACATTGCCGTGTATGACTTGCAGG
>JBBQAH010000438.1:0-1666 GCA_038316145.1 Burkholderiales bacterium | reverse complement strand
GACACGCCGCGCAGCGCGCGCACCTCGACGTCGCCCATCTGGTAGACCTTCTCGATCTGATCGACCTCGACGAGCGCCATCGCTACATGCCACCGCGTCGACCGCCGCCGCCCGACGGCGGTGGACCCATCATGCCGCCGCCCATCGGCGATCGCCCCGACGCGCCGCTGCCGCTCGACGTCTGCACGGCTTCGCTGATGACCGGCGTGCCCTCTTCGACGCCCTCGAGCAGCTCGGTGTATGAGCCATCGGTGATGCCGAGCTTGACGCGCCTCGACTCGGGCCCGGCGATACCGAGGATCCAGATCGTCTTGGTGTTCTCTTCGCGCGCCTTGCCCTCGCGGTCTTTGCGCGCGGTCTTGCCGTCCGCACCGACGCCACCGTCGACGGAAGCCGATGCCACGGGCTTCTCGCGCTTCGGCGCATCGGCGTGCTTGTAGCGCAGCGCCGCGTTCGGTAGCCGCAGCACTTCGTCCTTCTCGGCGTAGATGAAGCTCACGTTCGCCGTCATGCCCGGCTTCAACTTGAGCTCGGGATTTTCAACGTCGATCACCGCGTCGTACGTCACGACGCTCTGCACGGTCGTCGGCGAATTGCGGATCTGCCGGACGACGCCCTTCCACTTCACGTTCGGATACGCGTCGACCATGAACGTGACGGGCATGCCGTCCTTCAACTTGCCGACGTCCGCTTCTGCGACGCTGGTGTCGACCTGCATCTTGCGCAGGTCCTCCGCGATCGTGAACAACGTGGGCGCCTGCAGCGACGCGGCGACGGTTTGCCCGACATCGACCGCGCGCGAGATCACCACGCCCGCGACCGGCGACGTGATCGTCGTCAGATCCAAGTTGATCTGCGCCTGATTCACGGCGGCCTTTGCTTGCGCCAACGACCCTTTGCTCGCGAGCACCGCAGCGGCGAGCGCCTTCGAGTTCGCTTGCGCCGTGTCGCGCTCGGCGAACGACACGAGCTTCTCGGTCGCGAGCTGCAGCGCGCGCTCGGCCTGGCGCGCGCCGTCTTCGGCCTGCGCCTCCGCTCGCGCCAGGTTGCCCTGCGCTGCGGCGAGGTTCGCGCGCGCCAGCTCGACGGCGGCGCCATACAGCTGCGGATCGATCCGCGCGATGACCTGGCCTTTTTTCACCACCGAGTTGAAGTCGACGCCGACCCACGCGAGCCGCCCCGACACCTGGCTGCCGACCTGCACCGTGACGAGCGCGGACAACGTGCCCGTCGCCGTGACCTTCGCCACGACGTTGCCGCGATCGACTTTGACGGTCTCGTATCTGGGCCCTTTCGGATCGCGATTGCGACTGACGGCGTAGAGCCCGCCTCCGAGGAGGAGCAACGCTGCCAGGATGAAAAGGAATCGCTTCACGACTGAAATATACGCACAACGCCCCCCGCCATGCGGGCGGTTATCACTTCTTCACCGCAGGCGAATGTGCTGGAGGAGGGGACTGGAGGAGGGGACTAGAGGAGGGGACTAGAGGAGGGGACGGTCCTCGAAGAGGTCCGTCCCCCGGCGTGTTCCGCTGGTCCGGCGTGTTCCGCTGGTCCGGCGTGTCCCGCTGGTCCGGCGTGTTCCGCTGGTCCGGTGTCCCGCAGGTCCAGTGTGTCCGCAGGTCCGGCGTGTTCCGCTGGTCGCGTAGGCTTTCGGCGTAACCCA
>JBBQAH010000502.1:0-2920 GCA_038316145.1 Burkholderiales bacterium | reverse complement strand
TTATATAATTATATTATTTATTGTAATATCGCTACGTAATGTATTTTTCTATATCTGTGCAGCATACTCTGTGTTACAGTATGTAGTGTACGAGTATGTATGTATGTTGTAAACATTGTACTGTCAGTCTTGTAAAAACCCGTAACGCTGCTACTTGTCAAGAAGCCGGAGCATTTCATGCAGGCTGTGAGCAGTAATGGTTTTCACATATTGCTTGGAATTATTAATTTGATTGAGTGATCTGAGAAAAGTATCGCCAGTCATTTCGCACAACATAAGCATTTAATTATCCACCTCCAAGTGAAGCATTGAGCTGGAATGTTTATCACGGAAAAATGCTTAAACATAATGGTAATGGTAAACATAAATTATACGCTTGTTTGTTAGGATCCTCTGGAACACCATTGACCTCGGCACCGTCCACCGTCCGACCGGGCGCGGACCTATCGCGTGGCCTAATTCCACGGGCGAAAATAAAGACAACCAAGATGGCACTGGTAGGTTTAGCGATTATGTAATGTCTCACTCTGGTATTCATTGGATAAATTGGCACTGTCTCCTTTCTAGGTTATCGTTCTGGTTTTTATTGGTAAGCGGCAACCGACAACATCAATTCAATCAATAAATCAAGCGATGTAACTGTGCACAATCAATCAACGACTGATCAATCAATCAATCAATCGATACGCGCTATTAACAGGCTTCAAAACTTATTTTGATTGCAAATAAAATATTTCATTGTCGTTGTATAGCCTGCTGGAGTCCCTACTGTATCTACGATCTCCTGGACGTCTTTCAGTACGTGGAATTCTCCAGTCCCCAGACGAAAATCGCCGTATCCACGCTGATGCAGTCACTGGCGCCGCTCAACAGCGTGGCAAACCCGATAATCTCCTGCATCTACCTCCGTCGCGAGATCATACGCGGCCTGCGCCGTCTGCAGCGAACAGTCCGGAGACGGGCCCAACGTCCGCCGGTGAAGAATTTCAAGTCGGTCCGTACCTCCGCAGACAGACCGTCTCGCTGGGCAGACAACATCACCGTGCCCAACAACTCCCGCAATTCCATGGCCAATTCGGTGTCGTTGGGCGGCGGCGAGCCATCTCGCGAGGACGTGTCCAGCAGTAAAAACATCCTGCCAGGCTTTGCTCTACGATTCAACAACTCGACGATACGAGAGGATGATTTTGTATAATTATGATTTTTTCATTTTTTTCACAGCATATTCAAATCAAATCAATCAATCGACCTTACGAATCAATGTAAAAGGCCACAAAAAAGAAAAAAAATCTCAAACTGTGACCTTCGGTTCAATTGTCACATCAACCTCGACCTCCTCGACATCCTTGCCACCGGTCACGTATTGAAGCTGGCGCAAGTCATGCTGGAAGCGCAGCAGGTCCTGCGCGCTCTTCGACCGGTCGTAGCGGCAATAGAACCAGCTGACGGCCGTGATGGCACCGAACGAGAAGACTGCCAGGTCGCAGGACCGCCTCACGCGACTGGTGAAGAGAAAATGCCCCAAACCCAGGCTCAGACCGCTCAGGATGCCGGTGAGGTAGGACTCGCGGAAGCAGGGTATGTCCGAGAGACGGCGTCCGAAAAATTTGAACCGCGTCTTCTTGGCTTCCTGCGCTTCTTCATAGTCGAGGATGGCCTGCTCCACGTCCAGATCCGCCGGCAATGACATTGTATTATGAGAAATTCAATTAATTATTATTATTAGTTGAAAGAAACACAAAACTGACGAAAAAAACTGCAGTCGATCAAATTATTGATTTATCAATTGATTGATGAATCAGTGAAAAAAAGACTAGTCGGAATCCTCGTCAGCTCCCTCTAACTGCACCGCGTTGCCAAGCTTGCCGTAAAGAGTGCCGCGTAGATCAACGAGTTCGTCGTTGTATTCTACGGCAACTTTGGTGAATTGGTCGACTAGTCCTTGAAGACGGACCTTTTCCGCCTCGAGAAAGGCAGCAGCGTCGTCCTTCGTTTTCTCAAATAGCGAAGTCCGATCGATCTGTATAAAACAGAAATAAATGTTTATTTTTATGATCATCTTGAACTGTTACCATGTACCGTGATCCACTCACCTGGCAGGGTATCGGTAAGTCGTCGTCAACCAGCAGTAGTTCGTCTTCAGCGTCAGTGATATCCTGTAGCTCTTTCTAAAAAAGGATGGTTGATCGCTTCAATATCAAATTGGTAAGCAGAAACAAGTAAGTACGGTACGGTAAGTACGGTCACAGAGCTAAGAAGTCAACCGGGAAGACAACGTAACAATCAATCAATGAAGCAATCTACCAGTCGTGTGTGGTGTTCACCCATCATCAATCAATCAATCAAGTGACTGATAACGATAACAAGCGAAAACTTTGGTGAGTGTAGAAGAATGACTTTCCAGATATCAACCAACCATTCGACCGCCGTTAGAAACAGCAAAATAATGTAACAAATTTCCATAATCGTCGCAATAAGGCCTGGTGCTCATTCAACGATCGATCCCATTATCGAAATAAGTCGACCGGTTTTTCTCGAAGACATCTCTGAAGTACTCACCTTCGCGATCTTCAGTAAAGCGTTATTCTCTTGACCCAGTGAGTGCAGAATGGCGAACCGACCAATCTGCACGTGTACGTCCTTCGAAACGGCAACGGCGTCCTTCTTGGTAGGATCGACAGTAGCGACCTGGGAACAGTTGATCATTTCAGGGAATTACAACATTTCTAAAGCAACTGAGGATAAATTCAGCGAGACTTACAGTTGGTGGGGAGATTGCTGCCATTTTATAACCTGGAACACATCCTTTTCTTTATCAGAGAATGGCTCAATTATATAATTTATGTATTATAACCTAGATTCAATAATGTTTCCAGGATAAATACCAGTTTTTTATTGAAGTACAGTGTAAGGGAAGATA
>JBBQAH010000168.1:0-5961 GCA_038316145.1 Burkholderiales bacterium | reverse complement strand
GGGGTTCAACTGGCCGCGCTCCAGGTCCAGTGTCCAGACCACGGCGCTGCCGTCGTCGGACGCGGTGGCCAGCAGGCTGGGCTCGGTCGGGCTGAAGCCGATGTCGCGGATGGCGGCCTGGTGGTGCAAGGGGTTCTTGCCGGTCTTGGGGTCACCGATCCAGGGCCGGGTGTCCAGGCCGCGTTGCCAGACCAGGGCATTGCCCTGGATGTCGCCCGAGGCCAGGTGGCGACCGTCGGCCGAAAAGCCCAGTGCATTGATGCCGCGCGGTGGGTCGCTGGCGCGCAGCAGCGGGTGGCTGACCGGCGCCCCGGTGCTGGCCACCTCCCAGCGGGTCAGCTCCCCCGCGCTGCAGCCCACCGCCAGCTGCGACGGCCCGTCCGGCTGCCCGGCTGCGCCAGCCGGTGCCGGGCTGTAGGCCAGGCTGGCATAGCGGTTGTCCTGACCTGGGCAGGACAGGTCGGCGAGTACCTTGCCGTCCGGCGTCAGCAGGTAGACCTTGCCCTGCACTGTCCCGACCAGCAGCGGATTGCCGGGCTGGCGGCCCACCAGCCAGGCCTTGCTGACAGTGCCCGGCGCGCTGAGCTTGGACACCTCGCTCAGGTCGCTGGCCTTGCGCAGCCAGACCGTGTTGCCCGCGCTCACCACCAGGTGCGCCAGGCCGGGGGTGTAGCGCGCTTCGCCGATCGGCGCACCCAGATCGACGATCTGCTCGGCCTGTGCCACCTCCAGCGCCGCCATGGCCTGGCGCAAGGCGTACTCACCGCGCTGGTTGTCGGGGTTTTGCGCCAGCGCCAGCAGCGCCAGCCGGGCGCTGCGTGCGGGGTCTTGCTGCAGCGACAGGATGGACCGGGCCGCCAGCTCGCCCGAGCGTGCCTTGCGCTGCAGCGACAGCGCATTGACCGCCGCGCCCAGCGACGCCACGATCACCAGTACGCCAGCGGCCACCGCGCCGCGGCGCCGCAGGCGGGCGCGCCGTTGCTCGGCCTGCTCGGCGGCCGTGCTCTTGTCCAGGAAGCTCTGGACGGTCTGGAAGCGTGTTTCGGCCTCGTCGGCCGTGCCGCCGGTGCACAGCCGCACCCAGGCGGCATTGGGCCGGTGGCGCTGCTGCCAGTCGCGGGCGCGCTCCAGGTTGCGGCCACGCCAGAGCTCACCGTGGCCATCGGCCTGCGACTGGGCGTCGGCCACCAGGCGCTGCAGTTCGGCCTCGGCCTCGGCCTCGTCGCGCACCCAGCCGCGCAGCTTCTGCCACTGGCGGATCAGGCTCTCGTGCGAGATGTCGATCACCGGGTTGGACGACAGCGCCACCTCGGGCCCCGGCACCAGAAAGGCGGTGTCGGCGCGGCGGTAGCGCTCGACCACCTGGGTCACGTCGGCCGTGCCTTGCCCGTCGCCGCCCCCGCTGGCGCCCCCACAGACGGCGCAGAGCTGGTTGAAGTCGAGCGGGCGCCGCACCTCGGTGCCCTCGGCCACCCGTTCGGTCAGCGCACGGAACACCCGCTCCACCGTGCCGCCAGACTGGCCCAGCGCGCCCAGCGAGCTGCAGGCCTCGTCGGCATGGTTGGACAGCGCATGGGCGGCGCCGCCGGTGGCGTCGTAGTCCTCCAGGTCGATCGGCCGGCTGCCGCCACAGGTCTCGGCCCAGCGCTGCCAGGTGCGCGACAACGCGTGCTGCATCACCGGCAGGTCGTCAAAATCGTCGCTGACATCGCTGAGCAGGCGCTGCACCAGGCGAGGCGCGATGCGGGCGCCGCGCAGCTCGACCGGGCGGGCGATGGCCTCCTTGCGCTGGTTGCGGCTCAGCCGCGGCACCAGGTAGCTGCCGCGGCTGACAGCCTCGGGCAGATCGGGGAAATCGGCGCAACCGCCCAACGTGTCCGAGCGCAGCGTCAGTACCACGTTGACCGGCGAGCTGGGGTCGGCGGCGGCCTGCAGCAGCAGTTTGACAAAGGCGCTGGCCTCGTCCGCGTCCGTCATGCGCTTGAAGCGGAAGATCTCCTCGAACTGGTCCACCACCACCAGCACCCGTGTGCCCGCTGGCAGCCGGGCCAAACGCACCACCTCGACCAAGGCCAGCCCGCCCAGGCGCAGCTGGCCGTAAAGCGACGCCGCCCGGCGCGCCAGCGGGTCGTCGCCGGCAGGGTCATCGGGCGACGGGGGCTCTGCGTCGCTGCCCAGCGCAGCGGCCAACGCGGCCGCCAGGTTGGCGATGGGCCGGCTGCCCGGGCGCATCACCACCGGCCGCCAGTCGGTTTCGTCGTCGGCCTCGTGCCGGCGTTTCAGCTCGTTGAGCAGGCCGGCCAGCACCAGTGAGGACTTGCCGCAGCCCGAGGCGCCGGACACGGCCACCAGCGGCACCTCCGCCAACCGCGCCACCAGGGCGTCGATCTGCTGCTGGCGACCAAAAAAGCGGTCGGCTTCGCTGGGCTTGAACGAGCGCAACCCCGGGAAGGGGTTGGCCGCGAGCAGCGCAAAGTTGGCGCTGCTCATGCTTGTTTGTCCGGCAGCGCATTGAAAAAGTCCTTCAGGCCGGCAACGTTTTGCGTCACGACGCCCTGCACGACCCGGGCCTTTTTGGTGGTGAAGCTGGCCTTTTCATCCGAATCCTCCCCGGTGGCATAAATGCAGACCTGGCCATCGCCCAGGCGGTCGGCCAGCGCCGGCAGGTCCAGCAGGTCGAACACCCAGTCCTCGGACTGGCGCGACCAGAAGATCACCACCTGCTGGCAGGCCGCCAAGGTGCGCAGCAGCCGCTCGTGGTCTTTCGGCGACGCACCGGCAAATTTGAGCGGCCGCGGCTCGGCGCCCAGCTTGTCGGCCAGCAAGGCCTTGAGCGGGCCCAGGTCGGCCAGGTCGCGCTCTTCGACCAGCAGCGCCACCTCGCGCGGTTTGGGCGGCGTCTTGGGCGCCGGCTTGGGCAGCATGTCCAGCATCTGGGTCTTCAGCTCCTCCAGGCTGCCCTGCATGAAATCCACGCCCTCGTCGGCCAGGGTCTTCTCGATGTAGTCGATCAGCGGCTGCTGGCTGGCGGCGGTGTCAGCGGCGGGCTGGATCCAGACCAGCGGGGCGGGCTTGCCACGCTGCGCCATCTCGGCATGCGCCAACTGCAGCTGCAGCTTGTCGCGGGCCGGCGTCAGCGGCTCGATCGATTCGGTGCGCGACACCAGGTGGATGCACAACAGCGCGTCGCTCAAGTCGGTGGTGATGCGCTGGCGGTGGTCGTCGGCGTTCCAGAGGTACTCGTTTTCGGGCACGACCAGAAAGCCGCGCTGGCGCAGGTCGCTGCGCAGGCGCTCGCGTTCCTGCAGCAGCTCCGGACCGACCCGGGCGATAAAGACCTTGCCCAGCGCTTTTTTCTTCTGCTCGCCCTGCAGGTCTTCGAGTGCCACCGTCAGGTCCTGGACCATGCGGCTCATGCGTTCCCAGTAGTCGTCCGAGTCGCGCTTGGGGTCGAGTTCGCGCCAGCCCTTGGCCTCCTGCACAAAAAACTCGTGGTGGCCGATCTCGCGCAACTCGGCCGGCATCTCCTCCTGGCTGCGGCTGGGGTGCTTGAAAATCGGCATCAGCTTGCGCCCGCCGCTGCCCTCGGCCGATTTGAGGCGGCCGAGAAATCGGTCCAGCTCCTTGCGGCATTCGTCGCTGTCGAAATAGGTGCGCGAGATCAGCGCCAGGAAGATGCCTGTCGATTCGACCGCTTCGGCGATCTCGGGCCGCCAGGCCTCGCCAGCGCGCAACTCGGCGGTGTCGCGCCAGATCGCCACGTCGCCGACCCGGTCGCGCAACTCGGTCTGCACGTTGTTGCAGAAGGTGTCGACCCAGCGGTCCTGCGACTCATTGGACGCACGGCGGTAGCTGATGAACAGGTCGTTCTTGAACTGCGGCAGAAAGCCCATGTCGGGAGTCCTTGGCGAGTTGAACAGGTTGCCTTGCGGGCATGGGCGCCGGCGGGCCAAGTTGGCCGCGACATCCGCCCCGGCGGCACCCTGGCAGGGCTGAAACGAGTATTGCATACCGATTTGCAGCGGCATGGCCCCTGTTCAGCCGTTCTGGGTAGCCGGTCCGGGTAGCGGCGCCCCTGGCCGACAATGCAGCGCCCATGGACCCGCAGCCCGGACCAAAACCACCCAATGCCGGCGTGACCGCCAACCCGGTCGGCATCCCGGCCGCCGTTCCGGCCGGCACAGCGTCGATCTGGGTCACGCTGCGTCACCGCGGCTTTCGCACCCTGTGGTTGGCCAGCCTGGTTTACTTCGTCGCCAACGCGATGCAGACCATGGCCGCGTCGTGGCTGATGGTCGAGCTGACCGGTTCGTCGTTTCTGGCGGCACTGGTGCAGACGGCAGTGTTCCTGCCGATGTTCGTGTTGTCGCTGCCCGCCGGCGTGCTGGCCGACACCACCGACCGACGCCGCTTGATCGTCGGTGCGCTGCTGGTGCAGGCGGCGGTGGTGCTGGTGCTGGCCGGGCTGCTGGTGGCGGGCTGGGCCGGCCCGGCCACGCTGCTGCTGTTTACCTTTGTCGCGGGCTGCTGCACGGCGATGCTGTCACCGGCCTGGAACTCCGCGGTGGGCGAGGTACTGCCGCGCGACGAGCTGCCGCAGGCCATCATCGCCGTCAGCATCGCCTACAACAGCGCCCGGGCGGTCGGCCCTGCGCTGGCGGGCCTGGTCTACGGCCAGATCAGTGGTCTGACCGGCCACTGGGGCGGCAAGACGGTGGGCGGCGGCGCGGTGCTGGCGCTGGCGGTGCTGGGCACGCTGGTGCTGGCGCGGGTGATTCACCTCAACCCACCGCGGCCGCACCCGCCCAGCCGGCTGCCGCCCGAGCGCCTGTGGGGCGGCACGATCTCCGGCCTGCGCTATGCCTGGCACTCGCACATGATCCTGGCGCAACTGGTGCGCACGGCGGCCTACAGCGCGGCGGGTTCGGCCTTGTGGGCCTTGCTGCCGGTGATCGGCCAGCAGCGCCTGGGCCTGGGTGCCGCCGGTTTCGGGTTCATGATGGGCTGCCTGGGCACGGGCGCGGTGGGCGTAGGCCTGGTGATCGGCCGGGTGCGCCAGCGCCTGGGGCTTGAGCGGCTGGTGACGGTCTGCTGCGTGGTGTTTGCCATCGTGATGGCGGTGGCGGCGCTGTCCCGCTGGGCCTGGCCGGTGTATCTGGCTCTGGTGGCCGGCGGCGCAGCCTGGATGAGCGTGATGAGCACCTTCAACACGGCCACCCAGACCAGCGCGCCGCCCTGGGTGCGCTCGCGCGCCACTGCGATGCACGTGCTGAGCGCATTGGGCTCGTTTGCACTGGGTTCGGCGTTTTGGGGCGCCTTCGCGGGCCTGGTCGGTTTGCAGGGCGCGCTGTGCGCAGCGGCGGCGCTGATGCTGGGCAATCTGTTGCTGGCCCGGCGCTTCCCGCTGCGCATGGGTGCGCCGCACGAGGTGACGCAGGCGCCGTTCGAGGACCTGCTGGTAGCCGACCCGCCCGACGCCGAGGCTGGCCCGGTGGCGGTGGAGCTGAGCTACCGCATCCGGCCCGAGGACGCCGAGGCCTTCCTGGCGGAAGTGGCGCTGCTCAAGGCACCGCGCCAGCGCGATGGCGCCACCTTCTGGCGCATCTACCGCGACCTGGACGACCCGACCCGGTACGTCGAGCGCTTCATCATCACCCGCTGGTCCGATTACCTGCACCAGCGCGCCCGCGCCACCGTGGCTGACCAGGCGATCGAGGCGCGGTTGCGGGCGCTGGTGATGCCGGGCGAGGCGGTGGTGATGCAGCACTACATTGCGGAGCGTTGAAGCCGGGCGGGTTGGCTTGGGTGGGTTTTGTCGGCGTTCGGCTCTGAGCTGTCGTTCGATTGATCGGAATGCCGCCGTTCGACGGGTGCGCCGAATGGCAACCAAGGCCGTCGGGCAACCGGCTCCCTCCATGTCCCCCGGCGCCGGCCTTGCGTCCGACGCCTCCTCCTTTACTT
>JBBQAH010000541.1:0-1921 GCA_038316145.1 Burkholderiales bacterium | reverse complement strand
CAACTTTCATAGCCTCTACCGTTACGGCAGTTAGGGTAATCAGTTTACCGTTATTTTTCTGATCATTCTGCATGGTTTCAATAAGCGTCTTCATTAGTCAGCCTCCTCGACTTCAAATTGTAATTCAGTGTAATAATTAGGTCGTCCCATCGTAAGCGGAGCTTCCGCTTCACGGCGACGGCAATACTCATCGGCTTGGTCAACCAGGGCCTCTCCGATTTCCTTGGTAACGGGCGAAACAACGGTAGCCTGTCCATTCATGTGCGCGTGCATCATAATTGCCGAAGCTTCTTGTTTGTTTTTGCTAAAGATGACCCTCAAAACATCAACCACCGCTTCAAAGGCCGTGATGTGATTGTTAAAGAGGACTACTTTATGGTTTTTAGGAAGTTTTACTTGAAACTTCGCTTTGACGATTTGTTTAGTTTTCTCAACCGTTTTAGTGTCTGTTTTTTGGTTACTCATATGCTCTAATCCTATCATGTTTCAAAGTCCGCGTCTAAACTTATCGGCTCTTATGTTTTAAACTTTAGCCCAAAAATAACTTTTTTCAAACTATTATTTTGTTCTTGTATCAAAATGAGACCTAAGAATCAGTTTGATACAAATTTTCTTTTTAGTTAAATGTAATTTCATAATTATGATGATTGTAGATATTAGAGAGAATGAGTCAAAGGCTAGCCCAGTTCATTGAAAAATATAGGAATCAACTACCCCCAGAGGCGGTAGGTGACCTAGAGTCAATTTGCTTAGAGTCTGACTATTTTGAAAAGACTTTTGATAATAGCCCCTGCACGATTACTTTAATTGATCACAATGGTGTTTATTTAAATGCTAATAAAAAAATGCTAGAAACTTTAAATAAAGATCTTAAAGATTTAGTAGGTAAGAAAGTTGGCGAAATAACTAAAGATCAAACTATCTTCAATCTATTCCAAGAAGTTAGAAATAATAATCTTAACGATAAATATATCGTTTTAGAATCAATCATTGGAGAAGTAAAAAAACATTTTTGGATTTCAGTTAATCGGGTCGGAGATAAATTCTTAGTAATCGGATCCGACATTACTGATTATAACAATTTAGAAGAAGAGAAAAGATTTAGCGATAAAATGGCGTTCCTAGGCGAGATGAGTACGTTCATCGTTCATGAGATAAACAACCCACTTATGCGAATAAGTCTGGCTAATGAAATAATTCAAATGAATGCAAAAGATCCGGTAGTAATTCAAAGCACCCAAGATGTAGGGTTCATGGTGGAAACTATTTCAAAAATCATCGATAGTCTTAAAGTTTTTTCGAGAAGAGACACCAATCAATCAGATCTAGTTAGTTTAGAATCTCTCTTTGAACGAAGTCAAATGATCTTGGCAGGAAAGATTCGAAACTCAGGAGTTAATATTATTTCTTCTAACTTAAAAGGAGCAATAATTGAAGGATCGGAAGTGGAATTTCTTCAAATTATGATAAACTTAATTTCTAATTCTATCGATGCCGTAAGCGAATGTTCCAACAAGTGGATCAATGTGAAATGGGAAGACGAAAAACTTAAAATCATAGATTCTGGGACGGGAGTTCCTGAGTTAGTTGTTCCAAATCTATTTCAAAAATTTTATACTTCAAAAGGTAATAAAGGCAACGGGGTCGGTTTATATCTTAGCCGAGAACTCCTAAATAATTGGAATCTTGATCTAATATACGCTTTAGAGGATGGCCACACATCTTTTCAATGGGTTAAGAAATAACCCGTCTCAATTCGGTTCGAAAATAGTCCTAAAGTTTCATTGTCATTGGTCCGATAGGATTAATGTGGTAAACTTAGTTTAAAGGACTATTCATGCAATTAATTATGAAGCAACCAATCGATATCGCGGAACAGTTAGTTTATGGGTGGTATTCCTTGACTCGCGAAAGAAAAATT
>JBBQAH010000140.1:0-8309 GCA_038316145.1 Burkholderiales bacterium | reverse complement strand
GCGCCGGGGAAAAAGGACAGCGTGATGCCCTTCAGGATCTGCCGCTTCGGCGGCACGATCTTGCCGACGCGGTTCATGGTAAAGACGTACTGGGCCATGGTGTGGGGGTCTGCTGGGGTGGTCTGGAGGGTGGTCTGGCGGGAACAGCACCACTTGCGGGTGGCGGCGGCCGGACATTGGCCGAAACAACACGCGATTATCCCGCAGCGGCGCTGGCGACCTGGGCCGGCGGGTGGGCGCATGCCGCGCTGCGGCAACTGCCATGCCCGTGCCCGTGCCCGTGCCCATGCCCGGCCGGCTTTCTAGGGATCGACCCGCATGGCACTTGCTTCGACACTTCAAAGGCCCCATCCGCGTGATGTTGCGCACTGCAGCGTCGAGGCGGGTTCGCGCTGCACCGGAGTACCTCGCGTGCCTTTGATTGCGTTTGTTTTTGCTGTGCTGGCTGTGGTCGGTGCCCCAGCACGTGCGCAAGCGCCGGGCTTCGAGTGCGCGCGGCTGCAGCCCGCTGTCGGGCGCGTGCCGGCCTATGGCCTGGTCGATGGCCCTGCGCGCTGCGAGGGCTTTTTTGCACGCAACGTGTCACAGCCCTTCATTGAACTGGTGTCGCTCACGCGCGGGCTGGCCGTGGCCGGCGACGCTGCCGCGGCGTCGCTGTTCGAGTTGCATGCCGACGCCCGCATGCCGCTGCGCTTGCTGGTGCAGCCGCTTCGGTCGGGCCCGTTTTACCGGGTCGATGCGCCGTTGGCCGTTGGTCAGTCGTTGCGCTGGGACTCAAGCCCGATGCTGGCCGCCACCGGCTTGCGCGTGGCCGACCTGGGGTTCCTGGCGCTGGCGCCGTCGCGCCAGGCCACACCATCGGCGTTGACGGCGGTCGCCCCGCTGGCGCTTTCGCCGCAGGCACGCGAGGCCCGTCAGGCGCTGGCGGTGGTACGGGTATCGGTGCCGGTGTCGTCGATCGCCTGGCGCGCCTACCGTGCCGGCGCCGAGGCGGGCCCGGCCGCGGCCTGGTCCGACCTGCCCAACTCGCAGCGCTACGCCTGGCAACGCATTGGCATCACCATCGATCTGCCACCCGACGGCAAGGGCTTGCGGGTGGATGTGCAGGCCGTGGCTGCCGACGATGGCCGCGCATTGCCGTTGTTGCGCTTTGCCATCGTTGGCCCTGCCGATGCCGCTGCTGACTGAGACCCTGCGCCAACAGCGCGCCGCGCTCAGCGTCCAGCTTGCCAACAGCTTGGCCGCTGGCGATACGCCGCTGGCCGAGTTGCGTGATTTGCGCGACCGTTTGGCGATGCTCGACGGCGCGTTGGCTGCGCTTGCCGCAAACGCCCCGCGCCGCTTGTGGCAGCTGCTGTGGCCGGTACTGGCGGTGGCCGGCGTGCTCAGCATCGCGGCCGGCGTGGCGGTGCCGGTGGTGCCCTTGTCGCTGGACCTGCAGTCCACCGCAGTGACGCTGGTGCTGGCCGAGGCCAGCACGCTGTCGCCGGTGGTGGTGGCGGGTGAACTGCGTATCGAGGGGTTCTCGACGCTAGAGTCGGCCGACGACAGCCTGGTGCGCGCCGCCAAGGCCGAGCTTGCCGACCGGATCGTCGTGCGCGCCGACGAGTTGCGCCTGCGCAGCCTGCAACTGCCGGCCGGCACGCGGCTGACGCTGCGTGCGCTCGCCGGCGCTGTCGAACTGCAAGTCGAGAGTGAGCGGCCGCCGGTGGTGGCCGAAATCGAGCTGCGCGGCCGCACCGCGCTGCTTCTCAACGACGCCGCCGGGGCCCTGGAGCGCCGCTTCGACCATGGCGAATGGTTGCGCCTGGTGTCTGGCGACACCGCCCGCCCGGCCCAGCCACCGCCGCCGATGCTGCTGGCGCTGGCCCGACCCGGTGAATCGGTGCTGCGGTGGACCGACTTGCGTCCGCAGGCGCTGCAATTTACCGAGCGGCGCGCCAGCGCCGGTGCCGGCGCGGTGGCAGCGGTCGGGTCCAGCATCGAGGCTGGCCGCTTGACGCTGCCGGCCACCGGCGAGACCTTGCCATTGTCGGCCGGCGATGGGCTGGCGCTTGACGGCCTGGTGGTCGAGCGCTTTGAGGTGGCCGCCGGCGCCACGCTGTCGCTCAAGCTCAGCGGATCGGCGCGCCGGCTCGAGTTGCGCACCGGTGAGTTCAGCCGCTCGCTCAAGCCCAGCTGGCTCGAATACGCGGCGCGCCACCACCTGGTCAATCTGCTGTGGGGATCGGCGGCGGTGTTGTGGGGCGCACTGGCCTGGATACGCCGGCAAGTGGGGGGCTGGGTGCGATGACGGGCCGGCTGGTGAACGGAGCCGGGGTCCGGGCGCTGCGCGCGCTGGCGGCCGGCTGGGCCGTTGCGGTCGGCGTGACGGGCGTGACAGGCGTGACAGGCGTGACAGGCGTGACAGGCATGCTGGTGGTGGCAGGCGTAACAGGCGCGGCGGCGGCAACCGCAGCGACGGGTCCGACCGGCTTTCTGACCGGCCCCGAGCTGGGTGAACGCTTGCTGCCTGATGTGGTCCGAATCCGGTCGATCGACCTGCAGGAGCATGGTTTCGGCCTGGTCGTCGGCAGCACGGCACGCCATGTTTTTGTCGCCACCGCGCGCCACGTGGTGGCCGCCCGCGCGCCCGCCGACACCCCGCTGCGCGGCGCCGCGGCCGGCCGCATCGAGCTCAGCTTTTGCGCCGGCGACGGCGACGGCAGTGCGCCGATCGTGCGCGAGGCCGAGCTGGTCGACGGTTTTGATGCCGGCGGCCAAGACCTGGCGCTGCTGCGGGCGCTGCGGCCCGCCGGCTACCAGCTGGTGGCACCTGCGCTGAGCCCTGAAGCGCGCATTGCCGTGCGCCAGGAGGCCTGGTTGCTCGGCCAGCAGCAGCAATGCGGCGTGGCCGCGCGCAGTGGTGCGATCGCCAGCGTGCGCGACAACCGCGACAACCTGCGCATCGAGTTCGCCGGGGTGCGCGGTGGCGCCTCGGGTGGCCCGGTGCTCAACGGCTACGGCATCGTCGGCCTGGTCACCGACGCCGACGACCTGAGCTTTACCGTGCACAGCATCGACAGCCTGATGGCGCGGCTGCGCGCACAGTCGGGCGACTGGTGGCAACTGACGGACGCACACAACATCCCGCCCACCGACCCTCGCGCGGCCGAGATCGACCTGGCCGAGACGCTGGACCGCTACCTGTTCAGCGTCAACAACCTGCAGCAATTGCTGCTCCAGCCGGCGATTCCACAGCCGCGCTTTGTCGAGTTCAGCAAGGACTACAACGTTGCGGTGAACCGCTTTCGCGACGCGCGCAACCGCTACGACGGCACGTTGGCGCGCGACTGGCCGGCGCCGGTGCTGCCGATGTGGTCGGCGCTGCGCGACCAGCTCTGGCAGGTGCACCAGACCTTCTGGCAGATGAATGCCGGCGACGCCCAGCAGGTCTTCGACCAGAAAAAGGCGCCCGCTGCGGTGCAGGACCGCATGCGGGCTCTGGCGCCGGCGCTGCTGCAATTGCAGGCCGGCATTGCGGAGTTTCTCAACGCCCTCGGGCAAAGGAGCAAGCCATGACCCCATCAACCCGCGTGCCGCAAGCTTTAACGGTGGCGCGGCCACGCCGCCGACAGCTGCTGCTGGCCGGCCTGGCGGCTGCCGCCGCGCTGCCACTGGCCCCACTGGCCGGCTGTGGCGGCGGCACCGAGCTGTTGTTTGTGCCGTTTTTCGTCTTCACCTTCGACGGTCGGGCGACCGGACAGGTGGCAGGCCAGAAGGTCAGCTTCTTCCTGAACACCGCAGCGGGATCGAGTTGCACCGAGAGTGGGCGCTTCGAGTTTGCGCGCGTGACCGTCAACGACGGGGTCAAAGAGACCCAGTTCGATGTGGCCGGCAGCTTCAAGGGCCGCGACGTGAGCCTGACGATCAGCCAGCCGCCGGCGGTACTGGCCGCGGCCTACACCGGGCGTTTTGACGACGACGCGACCCTGGTGCTGACAGCGGTGGGCGCACCGGCCGACAAGTTCAGCGTCGTGCGGACCGGCCCGCGCGATACCAAGTCCTGCCCGGGCTGAAGCCTGCATCGGTCACGCTGCTCAGTTGCCCGACAGTGGCGCCAGCAGGTTCTGCAAGTCGCCCGGCGCAAACGGCGCCAGGTCGGCGCTGATGTCATCGAGGTCGTCATCGCGGTTGTCGTTGAGGTCGTCATGGCGGTTGTCATCGCGGTGGGTGGGGCGGATGTCCGGCCTGCGGCCGCCGGCAGGGTCTGGGCTGGCGCCTCGGGGCAGGCGGGCACCCAGCACCGCATCGGCCAGCGCCGCCTTGCGCGCTTGCAGCGCCAGCAGCCGCTCCTCGATGCTGCCGGCCGCCACCAGCCGGTAGACGGTCACGGGCCGGGTCTGGCCGATGCGGTGGGCGCGGGCGCTGGCCTGCTGCTCGACGGCCGGGTTCCACCAGGGGTCGAGGTGGATCACGGTGTCGGCGGCGGTCAGGTTCAGGCCGACACCGCCGGCCTTCAGGCTGACCAGGAAAATCGGCGCAGCACCCGCCTGGAACTGCGCCACCCTGGCGCCGCGCTGTGCCGTGGGGGTGTCGCCGGTCAGCGTCAGCCAGGTCAGGCCGAGCGCCTGCAATTCGGGCTCGACCAGGCGCAGCATGCGGGTGAACTGCGAAAACACCAGGACCTGCCGGCCCTCGGCGACCAGCGTGGGCAGGGTTTCGCGCAGCCAGCCCAGTTTGGCACTGTGAACACTGATGCTGCCGCCGGCTGCGGTGGGCTGGGCAAGGTCAGGCGCATCCAGCAAACGCGGGTCGTTGCAGACCTGGCGCAGCCGCAGCAGCGCGTCGAGGATGCTGACGGTGGCGCCGGCAAACTTCTGCCGCGCCAGCACCCGGCGTACCTGCTCGTCGCAGGCCAGCCGCACGCTTTCGTACAGCGCCCGCTGGGTGCCGGTCAGCGCCACCCGGTGCAGTTGCTCGGTCAGTGCCGGCAGCTCGGTGGCCACCTGGTCCTTGCGGCGGCGCAGGATGAAGGGCGCCACCCGCTGCGCCAGCAGCCGGGCGCGGGCGGTCTCGCCGTTTTTCTCGATCGGCGTGCGCCAGTCGCGCTGGAAGCTGCGGGCATCACCCAGGTAACCCGGCAGCAAGAAGTGGAACTGCGCCCAAAGCTCGCCCAGATGGTTTTCCATCGGCGTGCCGGTCAGGCTCAGGCGGTGTCGGGCATCGAGCCGGCGCGCGGCGGTGGCGGTGCGGCTGCCGGCGTTTTTGACCATCTGCGCCTCGTCCAGCACCACCAGGTGCCAGGGCTGAGCCTGCAGCGCCACCCCGTCGCGCCACAGTAGCGGGTAGCTGGTCAGCACCACGTCGTGCTGTCCGATGCGGGCGATATCAGCCGCCCGGCGCGGGCCTTGCAGCGTCAGCAGCTTCAGCGCTGGCGCCACCCGCGCGGCCTCGGCCTGCCAGTTGAAGATCAGCGAGGCCGGCGCCACCACCAGCGCCGGGCGGTCGAGCCGGCCGGCCTGCTGCTCGACCAGCAGATGGGCCAGCGCCTGCGCGGTTTTGCCCAGGCCCATGTCGTCGGCCAGGATGCCGGCCAGGCGGTGTGTCCGCAGGTGTTGCAGCCAGGCCAGGCCGTCCTGCTGGTAGGGCCGCAGCGTGATGCCCAGGCCGGGGGGCGAGGGGACCGGCGGCGGCGCGGCGCCGGCACCCGGTGCGTCCAGCCACTGCAGGCCGGCGTCGCCCTTCAAGGTCCAGTCCTGCAGCGTCCAGGCCTGCAGCGTACGGTCGCCAAAGTCGCGGCGGGCGCTGGGGTGGCTGGCCATGGCGTCCCTGAGGCCGGCACGCAGCAGCGCCAGGCGTTGCGCCTCCCAGGACGACAGCACCAGCCCCGCATCCATCTTGCGCGGCGGCCGGGCCAGCACGTCCAGCATCGCCCGCACGATGGCCTTGATCGGCGCGGCCAGCGCGTCGATGCGGCGCCCGCCGGGCGCGTGCAGGCGGATCAACGCGTCATCGGGGATCGCGTCCAGCGCGGCGGCATGGGTCCAGCGCCGGTCGTGTGCGATCAGCCGGGCCAGCAGCGGTACCAGGTCGAGCGCCTCGATGCCGTCGCGGGTTTGCAACTCGATACCCAGGCTCAGCAACCACGAGCCCATGCCGCGTGGCTGGGTCAGCGGCTGCAGGTTGATCTGCCAGCCGGTGACCGGCTGGGCGGCGTGCGCAAAGCCCGGTTGCAGCGCGATGGTCCAGCCTTCGGCGTGCAGCAAGGGCAGGGTGTCGGCCCAGTAGTCGGCGAAATCGCTTTCGCGTACCAGACTCCACAGCGCTTCGCCTTCGGGCAGCGGCGACAGCTCACCGCGCCATTGCAGCGCGGCTGCGGGCAGCGGGTGCAGGCCGGTACTGCGCAAACGGTCCAGCGCGGCGGCACGCTGCCCGCTGTTGGGCCCGGATGCTGGCAAGCCGGGCCAGTGCAGGCGCGCCACCGTGACCTGCGGCCCGCGGGCGCCAAACAGCGGCGTGCGTGCCGGCGCCCGCACCGGGCCGCAGGGCCGCAGACCGAGCAAGCCATCACCGCGGTCCAGGGTTTGCAGTGTCAGGCAGGGGTGGGCGGGGGGTGGCTCGGCGGACATCTGGCGCGATTGTCGGCGGGCCGCGCGGCGCAATTCATCGCTTTCGACGATTGCAGCCCCGCAGCCGCCGTCCAACAATCACCGGCGATCAACTCTGGAGCAAGACCATGGCAGAAGCCTACATCGTCGCCGCCGCACGCACCGCAGGCGGCAAAAGAGGCGGCAAACTCTCGGGCTGGCACCCGGCCGACCTGGCCGCCAGCGTGCTGGACGCGCTGATTGCGCGCAGCGGCTGCGACCCGGCGCTGGTCGAGGACGTGATCATGGGCTGTGTCGGCCAGGCCGGCGAGCAGGCCAGCAACATCGCCCGCAACGCGGTGCTGGCCAGCAGCCTGCCCGAATCGGTGCCCGCCACCTCGGTGGACCGGCAGTGCGGCTCGTCGCAGCAGGCGTTGCACTTTGCCGCCCAGGCGGTGATGTCGGGCAGCATGGACATCGTCATCGCCGCCGGCGTCGAGAGCATGTCGCGGGTGCCGATGGGCCTGCCGACCACGCTGGCGCTGAAGGCCGAGATGGGCTTCTACGTCAGCCCGAAAATGCAGCAGCGCTACCCCGGCGTGCAGTTCAGCCAGTTCACCGGCGCCGAGATGGTGGCCAGGAAGTACGGCCTGAGCCGCGACCAGGTCGACGCCTATGCGCTGCAAAGCCACCAGCGCGCCATTGCCGCCACCCGCAGCGGCGCGTTTGCCGCCGAGATCCTGCCGCTGGCGGTGCGCATGAACGACGGCACCGAGACCGGTGAGCTGCACAGCGCCGACGAAGGCATCCGCTTCGACGCCTCGGCCGCCAGCATCGCCGGGGTCAAGCTGCTGCAGGAGGGCGGCGTCTGCACGGCGGCCAACGCCAGCCAGATCTGCGACGGCGCGGCCGGGTTGATGGTGGTCAACGAGCGCGGCCTCAAGGCCCTGGGGCTCAAGCCGCTGGCCCGGGTGCACCACATGACGGTGATCGGCGGCGACCCGGTGATCATGCTGGAAGCGCCGATCCCGGCCACGAAGCGGGCGCTGCAAAAGGCCGGTATGACGGTCAACGATATCGACCTGTTCGAGGTCAACGAGGCCTTTGCCTCGGTGCCAGTGGCCTGGCTGCAATCGACCGGCGCCGACCCGGCCCGGCTCAATGTCAACGGCGGCGCGATTGCGCTGGGCCATCCGCTGGGCGGCAGCGGCGCCAAGCTGATGACCACACTGCTGCACGGCCTGATGGCGCGCGGTGGGCGATACGGCCTGCAGACAATGTGCGAGGGCGGTGGCCTGGCCAACGTCACCATCATCGAGCGGCTGTAGCAGGCAAGCGCAAGGGTCGGGCGCGATGCTCAGTGGCCAGCCCGACCCCATGCCGGACCCGGCCGCACAAACGCTGGCGCTAGGCCTGGCCGCGGCGCTGACCGACAGCATGGGCAGCACGGACAGTGCAGCCAGCCTGGCCCAGGTGCTGGGCCTGCGCCGCCTGTCCGGCGGCGCCAGCCAGGAGACCTGGGCGTTCGAGTTGGCCAGCGCGGCCGGCAGCCGGTTGTTGATCCTGCGGCGCGCCCCGCCCGGCGCGCGCCGGCGCGGTGCCGACAGCCCTGGCCTGGCGGCCGAGGCCGCGCTGATCACGCTGGCGGGCCGGGCCGGCGTGCCGGTGCCCGAGGTGCTGCAGGTGCTGCAGCCCGCGCACGGCCTGGGCGACGGTTTCATCATGCAGCGCCTGCCCGGC
>JBBQAH010000141.1:0-8271 GCA_038316145.1 Burkholderiales bacterium | reverse complement strand
GTGGGCGTCAAGAACGGTGTCAACGCCTTCGGCGTGAAGAACCTGCTGGGCAGCTTTGCGCCACCGTTCGCGGTGCTCAATGATTTCGACTTTCTGCGCACGCTGCAGCCGCGCGACAAGATCGCCGGCATCGCCGAAGCGGTCAAGGTGGCGCTGATCCGCGACCGCCTGTTCTTCGAATGGCTGGAGGCCAGCGCCACTGCGCTGCGTGACTGCGAGGCCGGCGCGATGAGCCGCATGATCCGGCACTGCGCCGAGCTGCACATGCGCCAGATCGCGCAGGGCGGCGATCCCTTCGAGTCGGGCAGCGCCCGGCCACTGGACTACGGCCACTGGTCGGCGCACAAGCTCGAATCGCTCACCGACCACGAGCTGCGCCACGGTGAGGCGGTGGCCATCGGCCTGGCACTCGACGCACGCTACTCGGTGCAGATCGGCATGCTGGCAGCAGGTGGCGAGGACCGGGTGTACACGCTGCTCAAACGCCTGGGGTTTCATTTGTGGCATCCGGCGCTGGAGTCGCGCGACGCCGGCGGTCAATGGCTGCTGCTGCGCGGGCTGCAAGAGTTCCGTGAGCATCTAGGCGGCGAGCTGACCATCACGCTGCTGCGCGACATCGGTGTGGGCGAAGAGGTGCATCACATGGATGCCGACGAGATCCTGCGCGCTTTGGCCTGGCTGCGGCGGCGGGAGTACGGCGCGTGAACCTGGGCAACGGCATCCACCTCAGCTACTGCAGCAACATCCATCCGGGTGAGTCCTGGGCCGAGGTGCGCGCAAACTTTGACCGCTTCGTGGTGCCGGTGCGCGACCGGCTGTTGACCGGCGGCGATTTCGGCATCGGCCTGCGCCTGTCGGCACGCGCGGCCGCCGAGCTGGCTGAGCCGGCGGTACTGGCCGAGTTCCGCGACTTCCTGCGCCGCAGCCGGATGTACGTTTTCACCCTCAACGGCTTTCCCTATGGCACCTTCCACGGCACACGTGTCAAGGAAGAGGTCTACCTGCCCGACTGGCGCGACGCGCAGCGTCTGCGCTACACCAACCTGCTGGCCGACCTGCTGGCCGAGTTGCTGCCGCAGGCCTTGCCCGGCGACAGCGCGGTCGAGGGCAGCGTCAGCACGGTACCGGGCGCCTACAAGCCGGCGCTGGGCGGGCCGCACGACGTGGCCTTGATGGTCGAAAATCTGCTGCGCCACGTGGCCCACCTCGTCGCACTGCGCGCGCGCACCGGCCGTCTTGTTGCACTCGCGCTCGAACCCGAGCCGCATTGTTTCCTGGAGACCATCGCCGAGACCGTCGACTTCTTCCAGCGCGAGCTGCATGGTCCGGCAGCGGTTCGCCGCATCACCGAACTCACCGGTCTCGATCCGGCGGCGGCCCGCCGCGCCCTGCATGATCACCTGGGCGTTTGCCTCGATCTGTGCCACGCTGCGGTGGAATTCGAGCATCCGGCGGATTGCATCCGAAGTCTGGCGCTGGCCGGTATCCGCGTGCACAAGATGCAGATCAGCGCCGGCCTGCGGCTGCCCACGCTGGCCCCCGATGCGCTAGCGGCGTTGCAGCGCTTCGACGATCCCGTCTACCTGCACCAGGTGGTGCAGCGCGGGCCCGGCGGCATCACCCGGTTTGCCGACCTGCCCGAGGCCTTCGCCTCGCTGCAAGGGCCGACCACTGACCTGGAATGGCGGGTGCACTTTCACGTCCCCATCTTCCTCGACCGGCTGGGGCCGTTCGGCTCGACGCAATCCTTCATCCGCGAGGTGTTGGCGATCCAGCGTGCGCAGCCGGTGTCGGCCCATCTGGAGGTCGAGACCTATACCTGGGGCGTGCTGCCCGAGCCGTTTCGCAGCGGCGCGGTAGACGCCGCGATCGCGCGCGAACTGGCGTGGGTACGCACGGAGCTCGGCGCTTGAACCTGTCGCTTGCGTTGCGGCTCAGCCGCATCTCCAACCTGCCCACGGTCTGGACCAACGTGCTGGTGGGTGCACTGCTGGCCGGCGGCAGCCTGGCCGATCCGCGCTTGCCGCTGCTGATGTTGGCGCTGTCGCTGTTTTATACCGGCGGCATGTTCCTCAACGATGCCTTCGACCGCGAGTTCGACGCGCAGCACCGGCCGGAACGGCCGATTCCGTCGGGCCAGGTGTCCGCGCGGCAGGTTTTCGCCTTCGGGTTCGGCATGCTGGCGCTGGGCATGGCGGTTGTCGCCGGGGTCGCTTGTGCAACCGACGGCCTGAGCCCCTGGCGGGCCCTCGCGTCGGGTGCCGCGCTAGGCGCCGCAATCGTGTTTTACAACGCCCATCACAAGGACAATCCGCTGAGCCCGCTGGTCATGGGCCTGTGCCGGGTGCTGGTGGTGGTCACGGCCGCGTACAGCATGGCAGCGGTGCTGCCGGGCGCGGTGGCCCTGGCTGCAGCCGCACTGCTGTGCCACCTGATCGGCCTGACGTACATCGCCAAGCAGGAACATCTGGACCGCCTCGGCAGCCTGTGGCCGCTGGGTTTTTTGGCATTGCCACTGCTCTACGGCGTCGTGCTGGCGATGTCTGCGCCGGTGGTCTGGTTGCCGCTGGCGCTGTACGCGGCGGTGCTGGTCTATGCCTTGACCCTGCTGCGGCGCCGCGCCCGCGGCGATGTGCCTCGCGCCGTCGTGACGCTGATCGCCGGCATGTCGGTGCTCGACGGCGCAATGCTCGCGGGGGCCGGTCAACTGCTGCCGTGCCTGCTCGCGATCGGCGCGTTTGTGCTCACCTTGGTGCTGCAACGCTGGGTGTCGGGCACGTGATTGGCGCGCCGGCCAGGCAAAACATCATGCAAAACGTCGCCCAAAACACCACGCAAAACGATGCCGGGCCGCCATGCCAGGGTGAAGCCGGCCGGGTCGCGCCGGTGATCGACCGCAACCGTTGCGAGGCCAAAGCCGGCTGCGTACAGGTATGCCCGTTCGGTGTGTTCGAGATCCGCACGCTCGAGCCGTCGGACCGGGCCACGTTGTCGTTTGTCGGCAAGATCAAGGCGTGGGCGCATGGCAATCGCCAGGCCTACGTCATTCGACCGGACAATTGCCATGCCTGCGGGTTGTGCGTCGAGGCTTGCCCCGAAGAGGCCATCCGTCTGGTTCCCCACACGCCGGCTTGACGGACGGTGCCGGCGTGAAGACCGGCTGGGCCGGACAAGCCGATGAAGGCCGACACGCGGGTGCAGGCCATCGCCCGTAAATTAAATCGGCGCAGGCCGGACCCTGAAGGGCCGGCTGTGCGCCGCACCATTCCGCCGGCAGGCCGCCGGCGTTCAGTATGGCCTCAATGCGCCGCAACCCGCTTGCGCCGGGTCACAGCCAAGCCGGCGATGCCCAATGCGACCAAGGCCAGCGACGCCGGCTCGGGCACGGCGCTGACGTTGTCGAGCACGAAGTCGGCGTTGGCAGAGAAGCGCACCTCCTGCAAGCCCGTCCAGTTGGCAAAGCCGAAGCTGGCCAAGGTGCCCAAACCCAGCGTCTGGCTCAGCAGGCTGTTGTCGGCCAGCAGGCCTTCGACCAGCAGCGACGGTGAGGGCGTGGTGTCCTGCAGATTGAACAAGCCGAAGTCCAGCGACTGCAGGGTGAACAGGCTACCGCTGCTGGCGGTCAGCTTGAGCAGGCTGTTGGCCAGCACGAGCAAGCCGCCGCTGCCGCCACTGCCGATCAAGTCAAGCGGCAGGAACGACGCCGCGTCGCCCGAGAACGTGAAGCCGGCTTCGTTGTAGCTGGCCACGTTGGTGCCCGGGTCGATGGCGATCAGCGAGGGGTTGTCAAAGGTCACCAGCGCTGCCTGGGCGGCCGACCCCGCGCACAGCGCCACAGCGCAGGCCAAGGTGGATAAAACGTTGCGCATGTAGGGGTGCTCCTGGATGGGTTTGCGGGTATCCGGGCCGGCCATCACGGCGCCCCCGGGATCGGTGTATTGAGGTACGGAAAGCCCGCCAGCAGCGGCACCACGGCCTGGTCCACCGCGTCGTGCAGCTTGAAGGCGGTGGTGCCCAGCGGCACCTTGGACGGGTTGCACGCTGCACCGAAGCCCAGCGCGTTGCCATTGCCATTGGCCATGCACAGCCCGCCCATCACCGCCACCAGCGAGATGTCCACCACATCGTCCTTGGGTCGGCGGCCGTTGGGGTAGCCGGCAAAGTCGGTGCCGCCGCTGAGCAAACTGCCCACGATGCCCAAGCGGTTCTGCTGGGCAAAAGGCACGGCCGCGATGCCGGTGTTCAGGCGCAGCATCTCCGAGGCGACAACGTTTTGCGGCTGGTTGACGCCGGGGATGCCGGTCAGGAAGGTGGTGACCAGGTCCAGTCGCGGCAGGTTGGTGGGGGCGATACCGGGCAAGCCCAGTGCGATCTCCAGCAGCGCGGGCAGGGTGGGGTGGGTCACGTAGTCGGCAAACTGGCCGTCGGCGCTGGGCTTGGAAGCATTGAACTTGTCCTTGTCGGGCAGGCCGATGACCACCTCGTTGACCAGCGGCATGCCCAGCCGCGATACCTGCACCCAGGCGCCGCCGTAGTTGGCCGAGACCTGGTGGCCACTGGGCGGGGTCGGGTTGAGCAGCTGGCTCTGGCGCAGGCTGGCGGTGGTCCAGGCCCCGATCACAGGGTCGCTGCTGCCGGTGGCCAGCAGGCAGCTCTTGTGGATCTCCAGTGCCAGCGTGGTGACGTTCTTGTCGCCAATGGTGTTGGGCGCGGCGTTGATCAGGGCCGGGTCGGTGATCACCCCCAGTGGCGCGTTGACCAAATCGAAAATGACGCCCAGATTGACCGCAAACGGGTCCTGTCGCTGGCCGACAAACATCCGCGCCGGCATGGCGCAACCGGGAATGTTGATGCTGTGGATGTGCTTGGCGGCGTAGGCCGGGTAGTCGGGGATGGTCTTGGTACCGATGTTGTCCACGGGCTTGTCGAAGCTGCGTGACGCCCCGCCGCCGGTCACCAGGCTGCTCGCGCCGGTGCGCCGGTCGCCGCGCACCAGGGTGACGGTGTACTTTTCGTTGACGTTGAGCGCCGCGGCATTCTTGTCGCTGACGCTGCCGGCCTGGGTCAGCGGGATCGCCACCATCTTGTTGCCGATCGGCAGCGTGATGGCCTTGAAGTTGTTCTGGAACCTGAACTGGAAGGTCAGGTCTTCGGCGCCGTCGCCGTTGTTGTCGATGTGGATTTCGTACAGCGCGTTCGGGTCCATCTTGAAGTAGTTGGGGCCGCCGTAGCCGTCCTGCAGCGGCTGGTAGTTGGCGATCACGGTCACGTAGTCGGCCCGGCCCGGCTCGTAGCTGTTGAACAGGTACAGGTCGGTGCCGTCGACCTTGGGCGCGGTGCTGATGAACGGCGCCTCGCGGTGGCTGGAGGCCTGGGCCAGCGGGCTCAGCGCGGCAGCGACAAGGCTGGCGGCCAATGCGCCCAGTGGTGCCAGGCGCAGCGTGCGGGGCGGCGCAGTCAAGCGCCGACCAAGGGTTGACAGCAGGGTCATGGACATATTGGGGCTCCTTCGATCATTGGGATCGGCAGGCCAGCCGGGCATGCCGCCCTGCGGCGACGGTTACGCCGCAGGTTTGGACCCATACGCAGGTGCCGGGGCGCCGGATGCGGCGGCGCGTCTAGGGCAAACCCTGATCTTCGCGGCAGGCACTGCCAGCGAGCAACCCGCGCCTGTGCCGCGCTTCAACCGCGCAGCAGCTTGGCCTCGGCCAGCGCCAGCGCCTCGGGCAGGCCCGACAACACCAGCGTGTCGCCGCCGGCCAGCACCAGGGCCGCATCGGCCGCCACCACCCGGCCGCTGGCCAGCCGCAGCGACGCGACCTGCACGCCGATGGCGTGCAGCGCCTGATCGGCCAGCGGCCGGCCCAGGCAGGCCGCGGCCATCGGCAACGTGACACTGGCCAGGCGGGCTTGCTGCAACTCCTCGACCGTGTCGTCGTCCTGGCCGTGAAAGTAACCCCGCAGCAGGCTGTAGCGTGCGTCGCGTGCGTCGCGCGTCAGGCGGATGACACGCCTCATCGGCACGCCCACCAGCGCCAGCGCCTGCGCCGCCAGCATCAGCGAGCCCTCGATCGCCTCGGGCACCACCTCGGTGGCGCCGGCGTCGCGCAGGCGTTCGATGTCGCGGTCGTCCAGCGTGCGCACGATCACCGGTACCCGCGGGGCGTGTTCACGCACCAGCTGCAGGATCTTCAGCGCTGATGGCGTGTCGTGGTAGCTCACCACCACCGCGCTGGCCCGTGCCAGCCCGGCAGCCATCAGGCTTTGCAGCCGGGCGGCGTCACCAAACACCACGCTCTGGCCGGCGGCAGCGGCTTGCCGCACCCGGTCGGGGTCCAGGTCCAGCGCGATGTAGGGAATCGACTCCTGCGCCAGCATGCTTGACAGGTTCTGCCCGCTGCGGCCGTAGCCGGCGATGATCACGTGGGCCTCGGTCTTGATCGCCTTCCTGGCGATGGTGGTGACCTGCAGCGACTGCAGCAGCCACTCGCTGCTTGAGAGTTTCATGACTATCCGGTTGGCATACATCACCAGGAACGGCGTCGCCAGCATCGAGATCACCATGCAGGCCAGCACCGGGCTGACCCAGAGCGGGCTGACCAGGCCTTTGTCGGCGCCCAGCGTCAACAGCACAAAGCCGAACTCACCGGCCTGCGCCAGGTACAGCCCGGTGCGTATCGCCACCCCGGGCGTGGCCCGGAAGGCCCGCGCCAGCCCGGCCACCAGCACCGCCTTGGCCAGCACCGGCAGCACGCTGAGCAACAGCACCAGGAACCATTGCTCGATCACCGGCCGCCAGTCCAGCTTCATGCCGATGGTGATGAAAAACAGCCCCAGCAGCACATCGTGAAAAGGTCGGATATCGGTCTCGACCTGGTGCTTGAACTCGGTCTCGGCCACCAGCATGCCGGCGACAAACGCGCCCAGCGCCAGCGACAGCCCGGCATGCTCGGTCAGCCAGGCCAGGCCCAGCGTGACCAGCAGCAGGTTCAGCACAAACAGCTCTTCGCTCTTGCGCCGCGCTACGAGCGTCAGCCACCAGCGCATCACGCGCTGGCCGCCCACCAGCAACAGGGTCAGCAGCACGGTCGCCTTGACCAGCGCCAGCGCCAGCACGCGCGCCATGTTCTCGCCGCTGTCGCCCAGTGCCGGGATCAGCACCAGCAGCGGCACCACCGCCAAGTCCTGGAACAGCAGCACGCCCATCACCCGCTTGCCGTGCTCGCTTTCCAGCTCCAGCCGCTCGGCCATCAGCTTGACGACGATGGCCGTGGACGACATCGACATCGCCGACCCCAGCACCACCGCACCTTGCCAGCCCAGTCCCCATTGCACGCCGACCCAGCCAAAGCCCAGCGCCAGCAGTGCATTGCCCGCCACCGCGCCCATCACCGTCAACAGCACTTGCGACAGCCCCAGCCCGAACACCAGCGTGCGCATGCTGCGCAGCTTGGGCAGGTTGAACTCCAGCCCGATCACGAACATCAGGAACACCACGCCAAACTCGGCCAGGTACTTGACGCCGGCGGTGTCCTTGGCCAGCGCCAGCGCGTTCGGCCCGATCAGCACGCCCACCGCCAGGTAGCCCAGCATCGGCGGCAGCCGCAGCATGCGGCAGGCCACCACGCCCAGCACAGCGGCGACGAGGTAGAGCAGGACAAGTTCGAGGGTGGTGGCCATGGCGTGGAGAGGGGTCGGGTACGGGCCTGTGCAGCCTGGGCGCGCCTAGAATCAGCCGTGTTGTTTCCGTGATGCTACGGCAGGCCACAAGGGCAGTCCGGTGCTGCTGGCCCGGCCCAGCCGGCCCTGCCGCTGACCCCGGTCAGCTTGATCCCGCTGCTGATCGCCCCACACCGGCATCACCAGCCACCACCCAGGCCCACCCTTCCAGCGCCCGACCCGTACCGCCCGCGCCCCGCAATGCCCACGCCACTGCCCTTCAACCCCGACCGCGCGCTGCAACTCGCCGCCCAGACCTTCGAGATCGAAGCGCGGGCGTTGCTGGGCCTGGCCGCACGCCAGGGCGATGGCTTTGCCGGCGCGGTGGCCGCGATGCTGGCCTGTCAGGGCCGGGTGATCGTGATGGGCATGGGCAAGAGTGGCCATGTCGGCCGCAAGATCGCGGCCACGCTGGCGTCCACCGGCACGCCGGCGTTTTTTGTGCACCCGGCCGAGGCCAGCCACGGTGACCTGGGCATGGTGCAGCCGGGCGACGTGGTGCTGGCCATCTCCAACAGCGGCGAGAGCGACGAGCTGGCCGCCGTCGTGCCG
>JBBQAH010000249.1:0-1514 GCA_038316145.1 Burkholderiales bacterium | reverse complement strand
GTCCTGCCCGGTCTGCTCGGGAAACACGTTCTCGACGTCGGTGTCGAGGCCGTTGGCGATGCCGTCGGCGGACTGCACCCGGTCGCCGTGATCGACAGTATCCTCGTAGGCGGAAAGTTCGACCGGACGCTCGCCGGGCTCGCCGCCATCATCGGTCGTGACGGTCTCGTTTTCTTCGCGTTCGAGCAGGGGATTGCGCAGCAGTTCGGCCTCGACGAAGGCGTTGAGTTCGAGATGGCTGAGCTGCAGCAGCCGGATCGATTGCATTAGCTGCGGCTTCAGCGTCAGGCTTTGCGACTGCCTGACCTCGATCCGCGGCGACAAGGCCATAAAACCACTCCACTCCGGCACGGTCGGGAGAGGCAGAGGGTATCGGCATCCCGGGCGTGCAAACTTGGCCCGATTCATGCCCGATTTTGGCGGGTCATACAAGTTTTGTGCCAGCCGCAAGACCGGCTTGGTAAATTCGTGGGGATCGCGGGCCGGCCGAGCCCCCGCTACATGGAAAATGTGTCGCCCAGATAGACCCGCCGCGCATCCGGATCCGCCATGATCACCTCAGGTTTGCCCTGGATCATCACGGTGCCGCCATGGATCAGATAGGCGCGATCGACCAGGCTCAGCGTCTCGCGCACCGAGTGATCGGTGACCAGGACGCCGATGCCGCGCTGCGTCAATTGCTTGACCAGCACCTTGACCTCGGCGACGGCGATCGGGTCGACGCCGGCGAATGGCTCGTCAAGCAGCATGAAGATCGGATCGGCCGCCAGGGCCCTCGCGATCTCCACCCTCCGGCGCTCGCCCCCGGAGAGACTGATCGCCGGGTTGTCGCGAAGATGGCTGATGTGCAACTCGCGCAGCAGATCGTCGAGCTTCAGCTCCAGCGTGCTCGAGTCGCTCTCATGCAACTCGAGCACCGCTCGGATGTTGTCGCCGACGGTGAGACGCCTGAATATCGACGCCTCCTGCGGCAAGTAGCTCAGGCCACGCCGCGCCCGCGCGTGTATCGGCATATGGGTCAGGCGCTCGCCGTCCAGATACAGCTCGCCGCCATCCATCGGGACCAGCCCGACCATCATGTAGAAGCACGTCGTCTTGCCCGCGCCATTGGGTCCGAGGAGGCCGATCACTTCACCGCTGCGAACTTCCAGCGAAACGTCTTTCACGACGACGCGCGACCGATAGCGCTTCTTCAGGCTTTGCGCGCGCAGCTCGCTCACGCTCGCCATGGCGTCCGTAGCGGGCTCCTGCGTAGTCACGAGCTGTGGCGTGTCGGGCACGGCTTTACTTGCGGGCACCGGAGTCGCGCTTCACTTCTGCGCCGTCGTCGGCCTTGAGCGGAACCGCCGGTGCCGCGGAGGTTTCCTCCTTAGGCTTCGGTTGCATGATGATGCGCACACGTCCCTCGCCCGGTCGCGGTGAGGCGGATTTGGTTCCGCCGCCATCGACCTGGAAGAATTCGCTGGCGACATCGTACGAGATGTAATTGCCGCGTACTTCATCCTGGCTGCGCT
>JBBQAH010000352.1:0-2843 GCA_038316145.1 Burkholderiales bacterium | reverse complement strand
CCGGGAATGCTGACGCTAGTGTTATAGGGTCCAGTTGATTGATTGATTTAGGCTGACGGAGGGGGGTGGGGGGTTAAAAAATCCCCGTTTTTGGCTGACGTCATTTGTTTATGGTCCCTTACCCACCTAACGTACACCAGTATGTCTGTTCCGCGAAATCTCACGTCATTTTTAGTCCTGACATCATCCACATATCATTCAGTTGATCAGATTAACACTCGCTCGCTATAGAGGCCTTTCGATCAAAGACCCGCGCATGCGAAGTCCGTTCGACGTTCCCACGCACAAACTATTTATATCATTCCATTTTTACTGGACGTACTGCCGCTTATTCTTTTATCTATATAATAATACCGTAAGACTTTTGGGTGGAACGCATTTTTCTCGAATCCCATTGGTCCACTCTTCCATTGTGCCAAACCGTCCTTCCCAGATGGTCCAAGGCTTGCAGAAAGCTCAGTGTCGCGATCTATCCAGATATTTTTGAAAAAAATGTTTTTGAAATTAGAAAATCAAATCAGTTTGTCTGGTTTGATTAATTGATTGGGTACACTAAGAGTGCGGTCGATTGATTGATTGAAAAACAAATCACACGGTAAAGAAAGCACCCTCAACTGCGCATTGCAGCAGCTCTGTCTGCCGACGGACGATCTGCCTGACATTACTGCGCAGGTGTGTTCAGCCGACGTCTGCTGTCGTTTTAACGCTGATTCG
This sequence comes from Burkholderiales bacterium, assembly GCA_038316145.1. Classification (GTDB taxonomy): domain Bacteria; phylum Pseudomonadota; class Gammaproteobacteria; order Burkholderiales; family Burkholderiaceae_C; genus Pseudaquabacterium. The sequence continues at coordinate 2,129 of JBBQAH010000352.1, read as the reverse complement.
CAGCTTGAAACACCAGATGCTCGCAATGTCTACTTTATATGGTGCATGGGACCCTCATTAATGTTTACTCTTTATGAGTAAACCGCCGTCAAAACTGAATTCAAAACATCACACTATTACAGTAATTATGGGAACAATATCCTTTGGATCTCTTTTAATTTTAACTAAGAATCGACAAAAATCTTTCCGAAATATGCCAGTTAAAGGAAAAATCCGCAGATCTACCGAACCATAACATTTTCCCATAATACAGTCATACGACTAGCCCCGCGGAGGGACGCGGGGATTGCACCTAGTTAATTATACAGAAACCTAGGTCGGATCGGACCGTTATTCGACAAGGGATAGACCAGGAGGCAACAAATGCTTTACCTACCCAACCTTCAGCAACTTCCCACACTATTTGCTTGTTGTGTACTCTACAGCTTCAGAAAAGGTCATGTATGTCTCGAAGCACCCGATTTTATCAGTCGTTGTTACGTTATTTTACCCAGAATTAAACAGCTGACCGCAACCTGATGAGAATATGGAATGAACGAAACATGGCCGCATCGAACCTAATCAGTTTGGCGATGGTCTCTGCTGAGAAATGCATATAGACCATATCATACCGCCATGAATACAAAAATGTCAGTAATTCCCTATTTCGTCGCTTCTTCCGAGGTTGTTCTACATATATCATGGCACACTATGAGCAGAGTACAATGCACCTGATCAACGAGTCACTTGGCCTCAAATACGGTGCACATATATGTGCACTGTAAGTGATATCCTGCGGAGATTGAACTAGAGACAGTTCAATCCCAAAAGGGGAAAGAACGAGGTCACCGCCACCGGGCATTCAGGGCCTGCACTACTACATGTATATACCATGACACATCAGCTGGATTACCGAAGCTCCTCGGTGCGCGGGATCATAAACCGGATACGCAGCAGACGTCATGCACACCCAGGGCGTGCACAAGAAGCTCACAGGATAACCTCGAAGAAGGCCTCACACCTGGGGAGATCTGAGAGAAATGAGCAAATGCAAACGCGAGGGAAGGGAAGGCTCAGCACAAGGGTGAGGTCGTTTGAGCTTCGGAAAAGGAGCCTACTCTATAGAAAGACAAAAAAGGTTCAGAAGACGGCGGGAAGACCTACAGTAATCCGCCTTGACAAACATATCGTATCAGAAGCTGATTGTCCTTTGATTGGATCTGTATGGATATGGCTTATTATGTGTTTTGCTACACTTTACGTGCGAGAAACTGATTGACGGTCTTCATCAGAAGGATGGGGGTCATTTTAAGTACCTCCCTTCCGATCCTCCCATCTATGCAGGCAAATTCTCTTCCTCTCTCGCCCCATACGTACAAGTACGTAGGCTCGGGATAATTCCCGACAATCACTTCCCCGGACATCGTTACTATACCCAGGGAATCTGCCTGAAAATGACTTTTCTCCTCAGTATTGACTTGATATTGGCATGGAAGAAAATATCAATCTTACTCGCCATTTTATTGAAGAGAAAGAAATATATACCATGTTAAATTATTCGTCAGAGTATGAACAGTATATTAAAAACATTTGTCTTGTATGCGCGAGTAATTTTAATTTATCGCGCAACCTAATTTGCGGATCGTTAATCAGAATAAAGATAATGAGTGAATTTTAATGTTTGATTCTTCGAGCAAAGTTACGGAAGACATTTATGTCATACAGGACAGGAAGTGGTCAATTTGCAAATATGATCCTCATGCTTCGGGCAGGACATCATATGGGGAAGACTTTTCGACCGAATCGATTCAAGAACCGCGCGACCCTAGAACATTGTGGATACCATCGCCACACCATGGCTCACTACTTCCTTGACCTCATTAATTATAAGTCACTTTTCATATTTTACGACCCTAAGCACTTCGACACTGTCCGAGTCCGTCAAATATTAAGGACTCTGTATGTATTTATCGTGATTTTGACATTCGGCAGTATACCTGTCCTGTCCCAGTAGCAGCGACTTTCGCGCGCTGCTGACGTAGGCATGACATGTATCTAAAGGTAAATGCGCCACGTCCTGTATAACGAATTGCGAATTGCGAATTATGAACTGAAAGAGCGTGTGCCCCACCCCTTCCTCTCCCGTTGTC
>JBBQAH010000306.1:0-2929 GCA_038316145.1 Burkholderiales bacterium | reverse complement strand
AAAGAACCTGAAACATTGTAGTGAACTCCAATAGTGTCGCAGTTTTCAAGCTAAATTTCACCCCTGAACTAACAAGCAATTATTTTTGCCGGGTGTGGATTCAGCCCGTGCCATAACCTGTTTGTATAGTAAATTACAGGGAATATTGTATTACTGTTGTAATGAATTTTATATTATAACTGAAATACACATCCTGTTACTTTTGTCATACAGAGGCCATTATTACTGTCGTAAAACTTGTTTTATAATTAAAATACACATTTTATTACTGTTGTAATACATGTAACAGTACTATTGTAGTACAGATTACATCACTATTGTCACAGAATGTATTATTACTGTAATACAGTTTGTTTTATAATTAATACACTTTTTATTACTGTTGTAAGGGAAGATAAACATATTACGTAATCAGAAAAACTAGATTTTTGAGACCCCCATCGTAATCAACAATCAATCAATCAACTGGACCGTATAACATTAGAGTAAGCAAACGGCCAAAGACCCTCTCCCCCCTCTTTTATTACGTAATATGTTTATCTTCCCTAATACACATTACAGTACTATCGTACAGTAATACAAATTATATTATTATTGTAAACAATTGCATCCCTGGAAATGACGCCTCAACTGCATAGTCCTTTAGACCTAAACCGAAGGTTGTGGTTTCAGCCATACGTAATGTGGTATGGTAATTCCCAGAGTAAGGTGTCGTGTCGGCACTCTCTCATGCCTTTGCGGTGCTCTACACACCGATTTTCTTGACAGCTTCTCACGGGCCGTTGAGTTTAGGCACGCACACAAAACTATACGGCGGACCCATGCTTGAAATACACGATAACGATTACTGTACTTTGTTTACTACCAACCTAAGCCTAAGCCTGCATACTCCGTTAATTTATCGTGTTGTTTGTAAATTGCCCATCTGACGTCCATCGATTTTATACGTTTTGTTCTCACCTGTCCATGTATTCCCGATAAGCGTAACTTTGCACAGCGAATGTTCTTCCTAGTTTCGCTAATCTCTTCCTGGCTCGAGGAGACCTTATTGAATAGATGCATTTCCAATTGCCTGTACGAAAAACAGAATGGCATAAAACAGATTTCCGCCAGTATTCTATAGATTTATATATTTGTCACCGATATATTGGTTACACGATTGAGTAACAGTATATGGCGCGATTTTAAATGTGTTTCTCATTGCACATACTGTACTTACTTTTGTTGTATGTTGAGGAGATCATGCAAAGTCTGGTAATGTCTCTTCAAGAGGGCTTCCATCTGTGATTCATCGCTCAATAGACCTTCCAGTAGAGTTCTGGTAGTTTTGGACGTGACCGGATCTATGACGATCTCATCTCTCGGGCCATCCTGAAAAAAAACCGAAAGTAAAAAGAATATTATTGAATACCATAACCATCAAAAACTCTATGCGACAGTTATCTATCCAAGTTTATTTATCATTTATTAACATTGTATTTTTAACCTATAACCTGTACAGTTTTGCTAAAAATTTACATCATATTGTGAAATAAAATTACACGATTTATTTAGTGGCAATTATATAGTATAACTGCTTTGAAATACTGTAAGTTTTATTTCCGCGTCGAAGGTCTCTTTGATTCACAGTACATTTAACTTATATAATTGTATAATTATAATATTATATTATTACTATATTAATATGTTAATATATTTATATTTATTATTTTTATTTTTATATAATTATATAATTATAATATTATCTTATTACTCTATTAATATGTCAATATATTAATATTTATATGTATTATTTTTATTTTTATATAATTATATAATTATAATATTATCTTATTACTATATTAATATGTTAATATATTTATATGTATTATTTTATTTTTATATAATTATACAATTGCTTATAATAGTAATGTCAAATTTCCAAAAAGATCATAAAAACTGTAGATCGGTTATTATATCATGCGGAAAGTCCGGTATTATAGTTTTATTCAAAAAATCGGATAGCGACAGACTCCAATTTCGGCATTTAGCAGTGAATATTACAAAACTCATTAGGATAGAATAATGCAGTAACGTTCTCCGTGTACCTGTGCGCTGTGCGCGGGCGGTTGGAATTCAATTCGCTTTCCCCGTCCTCCCATGGGACTGACGACGGGATCCACGCCCCGGGCAAACAGGATTAAATCAGTACGGCTGTCCACCTGCTTCGCCATCTGAATGAGTTCCTCGCACCGTTTACTCTCATTGACGGCCTACCGGAAAAAAACAACAACCGGGTTTGTTACATAAAATTCGTTCAAAACAACATTTTAATTTTTCCCCGCTAACCGACATTAATATTTGGCTTTATAAATATATATAATAAATAGGGGCTGAAAAATTTTGCACTCACCTTTATGCCCTGTCGTTGGTTGACATCGATGAGCGAGCCGCACAGAATAGAATACACATCGGTATAGACATTTTCCACTTCCTATTAAAGAACGCAAATCGTCATGATATCGTAACGAAACGAGAGAAATAGCTTTTACAAAATGACGAAACGAACGATAGCGAAATCAGAAAAAAAATATTTTTAACGAAACGACTTTGACCAGGCCAATTTTCAAAAAATAATGACGAAACGAACGAAATCGATGGGTTTTTAATGTGACAAAACTTTTTTCATGTACTCCCCCCTTTGAAAACATTTTTTTGAACCTCCAATTTCAATGACCAAACGATGACGAATAAGTGGCCAAAAATTGAATGACAAAACGAACGATAACGAAACCAAAAAAATAATATTTTTAACGAAACGAGTTTTGACAAGGCCACTTTTCAAAAAATAATGACGAAACGAACGAAATCGATGGGTTTTTAATGTGACTAAACTTTTTTCATGTACTCCCCCCTTTGAAAACATTTTTTGAACCTCAAATTTCAATGA
>JBBQAH010000332.1:0-2713 GCA_038316145.1 Burkholderiales bacterium | reverse complement strand
CTAATTGAGTAAATAAATAAAAGTTAAATATATAATAATAAAATCAAAATACAGGTAAATAAAATTCACTTTAATAAGTAAAAATACAAATAGAATACATTTTAATTATAAAAATATGGTACCTTGACTGTGAGCAAGACGCTCCCGACCGCGACGCTCTCCTCCACCGCCACCGTGTAGGTGGACTTCTCAAACACCGGCGAATGGTCATTCTGGTCGATCACATGGACCGAGACGAGCAGCGATGCATGGTTCGGCTGGGGTGCGCCGAGCTCGATGGCGTGAATGGACAATTGGTGGACAGACGCCGTTTCGTAATCCAGGGCTCGGACCACGCTCAGCAGACCGGAATTCGCGTCCAGCTGGAAGTGCTCTTGACTGGCCGTGGAGGAAGACAGTGTGTAGTGCAGTGGCCGCCTGTAGCGTCCGTCACGGTCCCGCGCGCGGGCCTGGAAAATCGCATCACCTGTCGTGCTGCTTCCTTCGGGGAAGTGGAGAGCCACTTCAGCCGCCCGAAATGACGGCACATTATCATCCATATCTCCCACCGTTATCATGACCTAAAGGCAAAATCAATTCAAAACCCATGTTCAATCTCGCACGGAGTTCAACTGTTTGCTCAGCTAGCCATGTTCTGCATCACTGGAAAAATTTCTTCATTAAGCGACTAAGCCATCAATCAATCAATCAATCGATCAATCAGTTGATCAGTCAGTCAATCAATCAATCATTTAATCAATCAATCAATCAATCCATCCATCCATCCATCAATCAATCAATCAATCAATCAATCAATCAATCAAACCAATCAGTCAATCAATCCAATCAAAAACCAAGCGATCAAGCAATCAGTTAATCAATCGATAGCTCATATGATACAAAAAACGGTGCTATTACGGAAAAGTGGCGAAAAATAAGATTACCTGCGCGGTATCCTGTCCGATAGAATCTGCGTATTGCGCAATAACGTTGAAGACATGCCAGGCTTTCGCTTCCCGATCCAAGCCGATTTTCGTACGGATCACCCCGCTGTCCGCATCCACCTCGAAGGCCTGTGAGCCGGGCGGTTGGATGAGAAACTTGACGCCGGAATGTTGCGGCCAAACCTGCAGCGCTCCAGCTGTTGTCCGGCCGGGAGCGTCCTCCGGCACGACGAATTTAAACATCTTCACGGCAAAGTAGGGCTCTTGGATGTCCACTTTGACGACCACTTGAAGCTGGGCGACGTTGACAACGTCCGGCTTGACCACGTCCCGGGCGACGACGCTGACCGTCAATCGGTGCAGGCCCACGTGATCACGTAGAGAGTTTGAAACTTGAATCAAGCCTGTGTGTGTGAAATAACACAAAAACATACCGTCTCTCATTAGTATCACATTAATGGACAATATCTATCTATTCGGCACAGCCAGGGGGGGGGGGGGACATCCCGGGATTTCCGACCGTACCTGTCCTGGGGTCCACTTGAAAAAGTTGATTATCATTTCCCCCGGTGAGTGAATAAACAAAGCGCCAACCAAACCCATCTTCAACCTCCTCCTCCGGCCGCAACTGGACCACGGGGGTGCCAGATGGTGCGGTATTGTGCAGGCCAGTGTGAAATATGTCCGTTACAAAGTACCGGCTCCGAAACACGGTTACGGGGGGTAGATAGATTTGCACGAAAGCCGTCGTGCTGGCATTGCCTGAAAGGAAACGCGTCATTCATTTAAAGGTGGACCGCCTTAAAATTCCTCAGCAGACAATGAGAGTCAAGTCATAATACAGTTCCGAGTTAACATAAAATTTCAGACCAGTGGATAAAAATACTTTATATATAAATATAAAACGAAATTTTATCATATTTTACATTTGCTTATTATAATTATGATTTTTTAATTTTTTTAAATAATTTAATTATGTAATAAATAATTATTTAATCCCGGAATACTAATAAATATCAATAAATAAACAGTTTTTAATTCTAAAGTAACGTTAACTAGTCTTGCGTACTCTTATCGCTGGCTTGGATGAGAAGTTGTCGAACTGGTGCGCGGACATCGTCCAGACTTTTGGCCACACAAATTTCGCCAGTCTCCGAATTGACTCGGAAATAATCATCGGTCCACGAAGCGTGTGGGGCATAATGGACGATTCCGCCGAGTGCACAGCCTGATCCCACGGCCCGAATCTGAAAACATTGCAAAGAGAGTTAATTAGACCATTTAATTAGATTTCAAGTGGACCGCAAACGAACAGTACAGTACACACTAAAACGGCACTGTACAGTAGGGAAGGCAAATCGTTCGTCAGTGACGAACGAACGATTCGTTAACGAAAATTTCGTTTCGTTTCGTTAAAATTATTTGTCCATAAAAATCGTTATCGTTCGTTTCGTCATTCAATTTTCGGCCTCTTATTCGTCATCGTTCGTTTCGTCATTGAAATCTGAGGTTCACAAAAAAATTTCAAAGGGGGGAGTACATGAAAAAAGGATTTTCACATAAAAAACCCATCGATTTCGTTCGTTTCGTCATTATTTTTCGAAAATTGGCCTTGTCAAAAGTCGTTTCGTTAAAAATATTATTTTTTTGGTTTCGTAATCGATCGTTTCGTCATTCAATTTTTGGCCACTTATTCGTCATCGTTCGTTTCGTCATTTGAAATTTGAGGTTCCAAATATTTTTTCAAAGGGGGGAGTACATGAAAAAAGTCTAATCACATTAAAAACCCA
>JBBQAH010000565.1:0-1761 GCA_038316145.1 Burkholderiales bacterium | reverse complement strand
AACGAAAGCTGAAAGGCAAACAGCAGCTCGTTAGGATATTTGGGTCAGGCTGACATCGGCCGGGATTCCAGGCCGGCCTCCCTCGCCGAATTCCAGCCCGTGCCGGGCATCGCGATGAGCGGTTTCGGGACGGAGAACGATCTCGCCCGGAGCGAGGCCGCAGGCTTTGCCAAGCATCTGACCAAGCCGATCAACGTCGAGCAACTCGTCCTGCAGATCGAACGGTTGGTCAGTTGCCCAGCGCCCTTGCGCAACGGGCGCAGCCGCTTCGGACCCAGGCGCGGAGTAAGAAGCGGTCAGCCTTCGGCGGGCCCGTAGCGAATCACGTTCACCTTTTCCAGGGTAACGAGACCGCCGCCCATCACTTCATCGAGGAACGGGAGAAGCGCGTTCACTTTCTCCTCCGCATCGACGATCTCGATCACGATCGGAAGATCCATCGAGAGCCGGAGAATCTTCGCCGTGTGCATACGGCTGGAAGCGCCGAAACCCATCGGCCCGCGGAGCACGGTTGCGCCGGCCAGGTGCAGCTCGCGCGCCTTGAGCACGATCGCTTCGTAGAGCGGCTGGTGTTGCCAGCGATCGCTTTCGCCGAGGTAAATGCGGAGGAGCAGAGCGGCTTCGGGAATTTTCATGACGGTACGCCTAACGAGGCAGGAGGAACAGCGCCGCGCTCCGGCCGAGCCAGACCGCGACGAGACAACAGACTAACGAAAGCACGGAATTGAGCCCGGCCCGGAACCAGTCGCCAGCGCGCGCCAGCTCGAGCGTCTGCAGGCCGAAGGAAGAAAACGTGGTGTAGCCGCCGAGGATCCCAATCATGACAAACTGCCGGATGCGCGGCGCGACCAGGAACGGCCCGCCCGGATCAGTCAGCGCGGCGAAGAACCCGATCACAAAGCAGCCGGTCACATTCACGAAAAGCGTGCCTAACGGAAAAGTCTCGCCCGCGCGCTCGGCGACGAAACCGGAAGCCCAAAAGCGCGCCCCCGTCCCGAGCGCGCCGCCAAACATGATCCAAAGATAAGTGAGCATAAAAAACTCCAACCGTTGCTTCTATATCCGAAGCAGCGGCAGGAGTCATCAGCTCATGCGGTTCTCTCCGTTTTCAGGCGGAAATGGCAAACTCCATTGCCGTCGCGCAGTCTATTCGTAAATCGGAGACAGCTCAAGCCAACAACGCCCCGCCGCAGCTCGATCCGGCCCCGGCGGTGCAGCCGAAGCAGTGCTCGCCGGTTTGGATTTCGCGATGTTCGACCGCGGCCGGGTCGATGTCCCAGAGACTGAGGGCGCGGTCGTGCTCGCGCCATTGCATCTTGAGCATCTGGTTGAAGTCGCAGTCGAAGACTTCGCCCTGCCAGCTGACGTTGATGGTGTTGCGGCACATCAGGCCATTCACGGTCGCGGGATTGAAGGCGTCGTTCAGCACCGCCATGTAGTCGGCGAGCTTGCCGTTGTTCTTCAACCAGGAGGCGAAGCGCGCGACCGGGAGATTGGTGATGGTGAAAAGCTGGTTGAAGACGATCCCGAAATGGTCCTTCAACTCGCGCTTGTAATCTGCTTCCAGCTCAGCCTGCGGGCCGGGAAGGAAAGCGCCGTTCGGGTTGTAAACGAGATGGAGCGGGAGCGCGGGAGCGATCCCGTAGCCTAACGAATTCAAAAGTTGCAGCCCCTTAATGCTGCCATCGAAGACGCCTTCGCCGCGCTGGGCGTTGACGTTCTCCGGCGAATAGCAAGGCATCGAGGCGATGATCTCGATCT
>JBBQAH010000411.1:0-1845 GCA_038316145.1 Burkholderiales bacterium | reverse complement strand
TCCATACCCGGATGGTCTCATTCGATCAAGCAATTCTTGGAGAAAATACAGCAAGTCGAAAAAGTGATGTTTGCCAACATTGAACAGGTATATAGTTTATCTCAGGAACCCATCTCAAAAAACTGGATATTTGAGATGGCTTTTTTTCACCAATAATTGATTGATCTAATGAGACCATCCGGTTATGGATCGCCCGTAAAATGAGTGATTAATTCCCAAAAAAAAACTTTCAAAAATTATACACAACTCCCGATACAGTACGTATTAGGCGTAAGGGAAGATAAACATATTACGTAATCAGAAAAACTAGATTTTTGAGATCCCCATCGTAATCAACAATCAATCAATCAACTGGACTCTATAACATTACCGTAAGCAAAAGGCCAAAGACCCATTCCCCCCTCTTTGATTACGTAATATGTTTATCTTCCCTAATCGGACAATAGCATGTACTGTATGTAGTAGAGTTTTATACGTTTCAGTATGTGATTACAACCCTGTACTGTACTTGTCGTAAATACTATTCAACAGAGAGCGGGTTCTGGAAAAGGAAACATGAAAAACAGGAACAAAGCAAAAGCCGATACAATAAAAAGAACCTTTGTGTGTGGTGCTATTTACTATATAGACGTGCACTCTGGGATATTTGGAATAGTTTGTAAGTAATGTATTTCAGTTTAAATGTAATTACGGGAAAATTATTCATATTCGAATGTAAATCCTTCCAGTGGACCTTTCAGGCGTTCTTCCTCTTTTCGGATCCACTCCTCAACGCGTTCATTGACTTTCGGTGAAAAGTGTTCTTTCCAGTTTCCTACTTTGCCTGGATGCAAACAGTAATGATAATCCCTTGTTGTAATGGGTCGTATTGCGGATATTGAGAATAAGTAAATTAGTGGGACTTACCGGCACGCATAAAGGGCGCGATTGACACGTCCATCCAGCCTGCCCGGCCAATGTTGGCCCGATTGACATTGTCCAGGCCCTTCATCGCGTCAAAGTGGCAATGACGCACGATATTGGAGACTTGCTCCTCCGTCAACTGTTTGTTCAGGAAGGTCGCCAGCTCTGCAGTCACGGACGGCAAATCCTACGAATAAAGTACAGGATGCTTCATTAAAAATAAATATTTGTGATATCAATTCTGTTATAACTACAGTATGTAATGCGTACAACAGATACATAAATTACAAAACAGTCAACACGATAATGAATAGATAAGAAAACGCTTGAACATCAAGGCATGCCGTTTGTCTGCCTGTCGTTCGGTTATTTTGCTAGTTTATTATCAACTATTAAATTTAAAGTTGGATGTCAAAATCTAAACTAAAACTAAACTAACTAAACAACGGTAGTAAATAAGCAATATGATAAAACAGTTCGTTTGTTGTACGGGCTAAATTTCACATACCGACAGCATGCGTTCAAACGTGGTGAAAAAGATGTTGGGCTGATGGCGACGCTGCCAAAACTCCGCGATGTGGTTGTAAAAGGGAGCGTAGATGCAGCGGTCCTCGATAAAGGCCTGCGCCATGTCGTCCACGCTGCCGGTGAAGCGCATCATCTTCAAAGCTTTCAGAAAATGATAATGTGATACGATGCAGTCCTTGGGATTTCGTGCCACATAAATAATCTGCAAAAAGAAGTTATTAAAGGTGAAAATATTTTGTATATTACCAGAGCAAGGCATGACGTATTTGTACTCATTATACAGGGCATATTAAATTGACCCTGGAATTTAGAGGTGCGCCCCGGAGGAAGAAGGAAATGTCTTCGATTTTACAGTGATGTTTTATCGAACCTTAACGTTGTTTTGGATGATACTTGGTGGAAGGGCGTGGTAGC
>JBBQAH010000118.1:0-9800 GCA_038316145.1 Burkholderiales bacterium | reverse complement strand
GCTGCGGGTGTTCGGCGAGAACCTGCGGCATGAGCTGGCGCGCAGTTTCGGCAGCCGGCCGTTGGGGCTGGCGGCCGGGCTGGGTGTCACCAGCCTGGTGCAGTCCAGCACCGCCACCTGCCTGATCGTGGCCAGCTTTGTCGGCAAGGGCCTGGTGCCCACCGCCGCCGCGCTGGCGGTGATGCTGGGCGCCGACGTGGGCACCGCGATGATGGCCGTGGTGTTTTCCTTCGACCTGAGCTGGTTGTCGCCGCTGCTGATCTTTGTGGGTGTGGTGATGTTCATCTCGCGGCAGAACAGCAACGTGGGCCGCATCGGGCGGGTGCTGATCGGCCTGGGTTTGATCACCTTGGCGCTGCAGCTGATCGTGGCGTCCACCCGGCCGCTGACCGAAAGCCCGGCGGTGCGCGCGCTGCTGGCCGCGCTGCCCAACGAGGTGCTGCTCGACATCGTGGTGGGCGCGGTGCTCACCGTGCTGTCCTACTCCAGCCTGGCCATCGTGCTGCTGACCGCCACGCTGGCGTCGCAAGGCCTGGTGCCGGCCGGCGTGGCGTTGGGCCTGGTGGTGGGCGCCAACCTGGGCAGCGGCCTGCTGGCGATCATCGCCACCGGCGGCGACTCCCCCGCGGTGCGCCGGCTGCCGCTGGGCAACCTGATGTTCAAGACCGCAGGCGCGGCGCTGGTCATCCCTTTGCTGCCGCAGGCCCATGTGCTGCTGCAGCAGCAGTTTTCTACCGTGCACCAGCAGGTGGTGTTTTTCCACCTCGGCTTCAACGCCGTGCTGGCGCTGCTGTTCATCGGGCTGACGGGGTGGGTGGCGCGCTGGGTCGAGCGCTGGCTGCCCATGCCGGCGCCGGGCAGTGGCGGCAGCCGCACCAGCCACCTCGACCCGGTGGCACTGGCCACGCCGTCGCTGGCCATCAGCTGTGCGGCGCGTGAGGCCCTGCACCAAGCCGACGTGGTCGAGACGATGTTGCGCGGCATCCTGCCAGTGCTGCGCGACAACGACCGCACGCTGGCCGAGCAACTGCGGGCGATGGACGACACGGTGGACGGGCTGTACTCGGCCATCAAGTTCTACCTGACCCAGATCTCGCGCGAGGCGCTGTCCGAGCGCGAGGGCCGGCGCTGGGCCGATGTGGTCTCGTTCACCATCAACATGGAGCAGATCGGCGATGGCATCGAGCGGGTGCTGCAAGACATCGAGGACAAGAAGATCCGCCCGGCACGGCGTTTTTCAGACGCCGGCATGGCCGAGCTGTGCCATTTGCATGAGTGCCTGCTGGCCAACCTGCGGCTGGGCATGAGCGTGTTTCTGGACGGCCATGCGCGTGATGCGCAAAAGCTGCTGGAGGAAAAAGCGCGGTTTCGCGACCTGGAGCATGCCTACGCCGCCAACCACATCGGCCGGCTGCAGGACAACACCGCGCAGAGCATCGAGACCAGCGCGCTGCACCTGGATTTGCTGTCCGAGCTCAAACGCATCAACTCGCACATCTGCTCGATCGCCTATCCGATCCTGGAGAGCAAGGGTGCGCTGGCCGCGACCCGGCTGCGCCACTCGCAGCTGGCCGAGCTCGACGAGCTCCGGCACTGAAGACCCGCAGCCCGGCCCCAACCCCCTGACTGTCCAAGCCCCGCCATGCTGACCCCGGACGAGATCGCGACCCTGTTCCACCAACGCGGTGGCGAGCAGTACAGCGGCGAGCCGGTGACGCAGCTGGCCCACGCGCTGCAAACCGCCACATTGGCCGAGTTGGACGGCGCGGACGACGAACTGATCACCGCCGCGCTGCTGCACGACCTGGGCCACCTGGTGCACAGCCTCAGCACCGGGCCGGGCGACACGCCCACCTTGCGCGGCGTGGACGATCTGCACCAGTTCCAGGCGTTGCCTTTTTTGCGTGGCCGGTTTTCAGACCGGGTGCTGGGCGCGATCCAGGCCCATGTCGACGCCAAGCGTTACCTCTGTGCCAGCCGGCCGGGCTACCGCGAGGCCCTGTCGGCCGACTCGCAACGCAGCCTGCTGCTGCAAGGCGGGGTGTTCGATGCCGCGCAGGCCGCAGCCTTCATGGCCCAGCCGGGGGCCGCCGAAGCGGTGCGGGTACGGCTGTGGGACGACCAGGCCAAGTCGGCCGACATGACGACACCCCCGCTGGCGCATTTCATGGCCCGGGCGCGGCGCTGTGCAGCGGCTTGAGCGAAGCCGCAGGGTCACCGTCGGGGCGGGCGTGGAACCCGGCCCGTGCTGAGCCTGACCTGGCCCATCGTTGGCGCCGTGCTGGTGGGCGCGCTGCTGCATGCCGGCTGGAACGCGCTGGTCAAGAGCAGCGGCGACAAACCCCTGGACACCGCGCTGGTGCACTTTCTGGGCGCCTGGGTGGCGCTGCCGCTGCTGTGCTGGGTGGGGCTGCCGACAACGGCCGGGCTGCCGTACATCGGCGCGTCCCTGATCATCCATATCGGCTACTACATCGCGCTGGCTGGGGCCTACCAGCATGGTGACCTGGGCCTGACCTACCCGATCATGCGCGGCTTTGCGCCGCTGCTGGTGGCGCTGGCCAGCGGCTTTGTGCTGGGCGAGACGCCCACTGCCGCCGGCTGGATCGGCATCATCGGCATCACATTGGGGGTGTCACTGGTGGGCCTGGCCCGGCCGGGTGAGGCGCTGCACCACCGCAAGGCGCTGGCCTATGCCTTTGCCAACGCCGGCATCATTGCGGTCTACACCGTCATCGATGGCCTGGGGGTGCGCAGCGAAGTGGCCCACGGCGGCCAGGCGCTGCGCTACGTGATGCTGCTGTTTGTGCTGGACGGCATCGCCTACCCGGCGCTGGTCTGGCTGCGCCGTGATGCCGCCGGGCGCCGCCAGATCCTGGTCTACGCCCGGGCGCGCTGGCCGTTGGCGGCGCTGGGTGGCAGTGCGTCGATAGGCTCATATGCGATAGCGCTGTGGGCCATGACCCAGGCGCCGGTGGCCAGCGTGGCGGCGCTGCGTGAAACCTCGGTGCTGTTTGCCGCCGTCCTGGGCAGCCGTTTGCTGAAAGAAAAGTTCGGCCTGCAGCGGGCGCTGGGCACGGCGGTGATCGTGGCCGGGGTGATGGCGTTGCGGCTGGGCTGACGGGCCCGTCAGCGTCGATGCGCCGCGCCGAGACCCGGCCTGGCCAGGATGACCAGCGCCACGCCACCTAAAACCGCTGCCGACGCGCCCAGCAAGTGCGGCGTCAGTGGCTCGCCCAGCATCAAGACACCACCGGCGGTGGCCAGGGCCGGTACCGTCAGCTGCACGATGGCCGCCCGCGTGGCGGACAGGCCGCGCAGCGCGGTGTACCAGATGGCATAGCCCAGGCCCGATGCCAGGGCGCCCGAGGCCAGTGCCAGCAGTGCACCTTGGGCATCCCAGCGTGCCAATGGCCACAGCAGCGCACTGGTGCCCAGCGCCAGCGGCGCCGCACGCAAGAAGTTGCCGGCGGTCACCGTCGTCGCGTCCTGCGCAATCCCGCTCGCGCCCGCGCCCCGGCCTCGCAGCGTGTACACCGCCCAGGCCACGCCGGCACTGGCCATCAGCGCACCCGCGCTCAGCGACGGCGCAGCCAGTCCGGGCAGCAGCAACCACACCAGCCCGGCGCTGGCAGCCAACAAACCCAGCCATTGCAGCAGTTGCAGCCGCTCGCCTCGCGACAAGCCCCAGCCGATCATCGAGGTCTGCACCACGCCGAACAGCAGCAGGGCGCCGGTGGCGGCCGTCAGGCTGACATAGGCAAACGAAAACCCGGCGGCATAGACAAACAACGCCAGCGCGGACAGCCAGCTGCCGGCCTGCCAAGGCCGGGTTGCTTGCGCCCGATTGGCAGCACCCAGGCCGCTGGCCCGCTGGCTTGATCGGCCGCGCCACAGCACCAGCAGTGCGAGCACAACCGCACCCGAGCCCAGTCGCAAGCTGGTGAAGCTGGCAGCGTCGATGTCGGTTTGCGCCAGCGCGATGCGGCACAGCAGCGAGTTGCCGGCAAACGCCAGCATGGCCAGCAGCGTCAAGGTTGCGGTGCGCCCGGGGGACAGGCTGGGCGGCGGTGCGGGCGCGCGGAAGTGGGGGTGGGGGTGGGGGTGGGACGCAGCGGGCAGGACGGCAGACTCGGAGGCAGGCGATGGGCGCATCCGGTCATGGTAGCGGCGGCGCCGCGCCGCAACTCTACGGGTCGGCCCGTGCTGGTGGGCCGGGCTGGCAGGCCGCAAAATGCAGCCAGCTCAGCCCCGGGGGCGTTAGCACCGTCTGCCTTCCGGTCCCGCCATGCACGACCTGACCCTCAACGCCGATGGCCCGCTTGCTCGCTGACGAAATCGCCCGCTACCACAACGAGGGCTGGGTCGTACCCCAATGGCGGCTGCCCGCCGAGCAGGTGCGTGCGATGCAAGCAGCGCTGGCTGAACTGCTGCGCCGCAACCCTGGCGTTCGGCCTGAAAAGCTGGTCTCGGCGCATATCGACCGCGCAGCCGGTGCGGGAGCCGGCGCCGATCGCGGCCTCGACAACGGCGAAGGTGTGCGCGGCGTGGCGGCGTTTCTCGACCTGGCACGCGACCCGGCCATCGTTGACTTGGTGTCGGATGTGCTGGGCGACGACCTGATCCTGTGGGGCGCCCATGTCTTCTGCAAGCCGGCCGGCGAAGGCTACGCAACGCCCTGGCACCAGGACGGCCACTACTGGCCGATCCGTCCGCTGGCCACCTGCACGGTATGGCTGGCGCTGGAGCCCAGCACCCGCGCCAACGGTTGCCTGCGGGTGATCCCTGGCTCACACCGGGCCCGGCAGCTGCATCCGCACCTGTTTGAGGACCGCAACGACCTGACGCTGCAGCAGCGCCTGGCCGACGGGGCTTTTGATGAATCTCAGGCGGTGGACATCGAGCTGCAACCCGGCCAGATGAGCCTGCACGATGTCTACATGATCCACGGCGCCGCCGCCAACACCAGCGCCCAGCGCCGCACCGGCGTGGCGCTGCGTTACATGCCGGCCAGCTCACACTTCGACCGCAGCCTCCAGCCCGTGCACGGCCAGAGCGGCGTGGCGGTTGATTTTGCGCAGCGGCCGCTGTGGCTGCTCAAGGGTGTGGACCGCAGCGGCCGCAATGATTTCACGACCGGCCACCGGCGCTGAGCGCAGGTCGGCAACGGCTGATCCGCATCAGCTGTGAGCGCCGCG
This sequence comes from Burkholderiales bacterium, assembly GCA_038316145.1. Taxonomy (GTDB): domain Bacteria; phylum Pseudomonadota; class Gammaproteobacteria; order Burkholderiales; family Burkholderiaceae_C; genus Pseudaquabacterium. The sequence goes on along the minus strand of JBBQAH010000118.1, from coordinate 4,602 downwards.
GATCAACACCACCGATCAGGAGCGCCGCGCCAGCGGCAGGTTCAGCAGCAGGTTCTGCGGTTTTAGCCGCAAGCCGCCATCAGCGGCCATCGCCAGCCCCAGGTAGACCGGCGCACCCGCCAGGTCGGCCCGCATGTCGGCCGGGTTGGCGAAGTCCAGCCGGAACAAGCCTACCAGCCGCGCCATCCGGGCCTCGTCCACCGCTTGGCCGCGGTACAGGTCGTTCAGGATCGCGGTGGACTCGGCGTCCAGCCCCAGATGCCAGCGCCAGTCGGCATCATCGATGCGCGCTACCGGGGTGATCGTCACCACCACGCCCAGCATCTGCTGCACCCAGCGCGCCAGCACCCGGGCCAGCGCCGTCAGGCCCGAGTGGGACAGCGTGACCGGTACGCTGACGCCCGGCGCCAGTGTCTTGGGCACCTGGTGGGTCAGGTCCAGCACAAATCGGAAACGCTCCAACCCGTCATGGCCGCGGTCCTGCCAGTAGTCCGCCGCGTTGTCCAGGCTGAGCACCTGCAATTGCGCGGTACGCAGCGGTACCCGGGCCTCGGCCAGCAGCCGGCCCAGCGCGCCAAAGCCACCGGCGTCGCTCAGGCGGTCCAGGGTGGCGCGGTCACCGGCCAGCACCCGGCCGTCTTGCAGCGTGATGCGTTGCGGGCGGAACAGCAGCTCGGCCGCACGCGCCGCAAAAGCGTCGGCGTCTGACTCCAGCAGCTGGCGCAGGATGGTTTGCGAGATCGCGTCGATGAACAGCGGTGGCAACGTGATCGCGTCCTGGCGGAACAGACCGGTGTAGAACGACTCCAGCGTGCCCGCGGCCCGCACGCCATCGCGCAGGGCCAGGAACAATCGGTAGTTCTCGCGGGCGTCGTCGTCGACCAGTGCCGCCAGTTCGGCCGGCGGCACCGGGCGCAGCGGGTCGGCACGCAATGCCTGGTGCAGCCTGATTTCGGCCGGGCAGGATTCATCGACCAGTGCCAGCTCAGGCCGGTCCAGCCAGTGGCCGATCCATTCAGCCGACGGCGGCAGCCGGCCTTGGTTGTCGGCCTGGAGGTGGCGCCAGCCGCAGGCGGGCCAGAAGTCGAGCATGGTCGAGCGGCTCCGGTTCAGGCCCGCGCTTCGGGCGGCTTGCCGCGGTAGGTCGGCTTCAACGTCCGGCAGTTCGTCAGGTTGTCCAGCTGTCGCGCAGCCCGGTGATGCGGTTGAACACCGGCGCGCCCGGCTGGTGCTCCACCGTGTCGGTGACAAAGTAGCCGTGGCGCTCGAACTGGAAGCGCGCTCCCGCAGCCAGTGCCGCCAGTGCCGGCTCGACAAAACCGCTGACGACCCGTTTGCTGGCCGGGTTGAGCACCTCGCGGAAGTCACGCCCGCCGGCCTCGGGTTGCGGCTCGGTAAACAGCCGGTCGTAGAGGTTGAAGGTGGCCGGCACGCCGTCGTGCACGCCCACCCAGGTGATCGTGCCCTTGACCTTGACCGCATCAGCGCCGGGCGTGCCGCTCTTGGTGTCGGGCACGACCTGGGCCAGCACCGCGGTGATGCGGCCATCCCCATCCTTTTTGCAGCCGGTGCATTCGACGACCATGCCGTACTTCAGCCGCACCTTGTTGCCCGGGAACAGGCGGAAGAAGCCCTTGACGGGGACCTCGGCAAAGTCGTCACGCTCGACCCACACCTCAGGCCCCAGACAGAAGCTGCGCTGGCCCAGGTCGGGCCGCTGCGGGTGGGCGGGTGCGCTGCAGGGCTCGATGTGACCGGCGCCAAACAGCACGGCCCAATTGACGAGCTTGAGTGGCACGGGGTCGAGCACCGCCATCGCCCGGGCAGCCTTGCCCTCGAGGTCGGCGCGCAGCGCGCCCTCGAGCACGCTGTAGTCGACCCAGATATTGGTCTTGGACGCGCCGGTGTCGTCGGCAAACTTGCGCACCGCCTCGGGCGTGTAGCCGCGCCGGCGCATGCCGGCCAGCGTGGGCATGCGCGGGTCGTCCCAGCCGCTGACGATGCCCTCGTCCACCAGCGCCCGCAGCTTGCGTTTGCTGGTGATGACGTAGCTCAGGTTGAGCCGGCCGAACTCATGCTGCTTGGGCAGGGGCCGCTGCAGCAGGCCGCCGTCGGCGAGTTGGCCCAGCAGCCAGTCGTACCAGGGCCGCTGGTCCTCGAACTCCAGCGTGCACAGGCTGTGGGTGATGTTCTCCAGCGCGTCCTCGATCGGGTGCGCGTAGGCGTACATCGGGTAGATGCACCAGGTGTTGCCGGTGTTGTGGTGGTGGGCGCGCTTGATGCGGTAGAGCGTCGGGTCGCGCAGGTTGATGTTGGGCGAGGCCATGTCGATCCTGGCGCGCAGCACCATCGCGCCGTCGGCGTGCTGGCCGTCGCGCATCTCGCGCAGACGCGCCAGGTTGTCGGCCGGTGACCGGTCGCGCCAGGGGCTGTTGCTGCCGGGCGTGCTGAAGTCGCCGCGCGCGGCGCGCATCACGTCGGCGTTTTGCTCATCCACATAGGCCAGGCCCTGCGTCACCAGATGCTCGGCGGCGCGGTACATGAAGTCGAAGTAATTGCTGGCGTAGAACAGGTGATGGGTGGGCTGGCCGTTGAAGTCGGCGTCCCAGGACCAGCCCAGCCAGTGCACCATCTCGATGATGGCGTCGACAAACTCCTGCTCCTCCTTTTCAGGGTTGGTGTCGTCGAAGCGCAGGTGGCAGACGCCGCCGAAGTCACGCGCCAGGCCGAAGTTCAGGCAGATGCTCTTGGCGTGGCCGATGTGCAGGTAGCCGTTGGGTTCGGGCGGGAAGCGCAACCGAACCCGGGCCCGGTCCAGGCCGCCGGCGGCATGGTGGGCAGCATCGCCGGGCGAGCCGCCCCAGTGGCGCTGGGCGTAGACACCGTCCTGCAGCTCGCGCTCAATCAGCGTGCGCAGGAAGTTGGCCGGTTTTGGCGGGGCATCGGTCTTGGCGGGCACGGACATAGGCTGGGGCAGGGGGCTGGCAGCCCGCCCCACGGGCCGGCCGCGCTTGGGGCGGGGATCTTTGATTCTAGCGAGGGGGTGTGCTGCGCCCTGTGCCTAGCGTGCCGGTTTGTCGCCGCCCGCGTCGCCGCTGGCGGCGCTGCCAGCATTGCTGCCGTCGCGGCGCTTGAGCGTCTCGATTTCGCGATCCACCATGCGCTCGGTCATGCCGTCGCCCTGCAAGCGCAGCACCACCACCGCGCCGTGGATCGCCAGGCCCAGGGCCCAGCCCCAGAGCGGGAAAAACATCCCGCCGCCGTGGCGATGCCCCCAGCCGGAGTCCCCGCCCAGGCCCCAGCCCGATGCCACCGACATCAGGTACAGCCCGCCGTTGACCAGCACAAAAACCAGTGCGTGGATGAACAAGCCTTTCTTGAGCCGAACGCGGCGGCGTGCGCGTTGTTCCAGGGTGGGTTGTGCGGTGCTGTCGTACCGGGCCATCATGTTCTCCGGTTCAGGGTTGGGGGCAAACTGTCGGCTACATGCCCTTGAACAGGTGGGCGTACAGCCGGCTGGCGGTCAGGCGCTCGCTGCGGCCGCGCAGCGTGAGAAACACCTTGCCCGACTCATCGCGCAGCGCGCTGCCGATGGCCGATGCCCGCACCACCAGGCCGCGGTGCACCTGCCAGAACTGCTGGGTATCGAGTTGCGGCAGCAGGTCGCGCAGCGACAACCGGATCAGGTGCTCACGCTCGGCGGTCACGACCCGCACGTACTTGTCGGCGGCCTCGAAATACAGCACCTCGGCTACCGGCACCAGGTAGACGGTATTGCCCACGCCGGACTGGATCACCTCCAGCCGCTGCGCCGGTGGCGCGGCGGCGGTGGCGGTGGCGCCCAGCAGTGCACGCAGTTGGGCCAAGGTGTGCTGCAGCGCCGGGTCCGACAGGGGGAGGGGGGTGGGCGAGATGCCGGTTGTTAGGGTGGACGATGCAGCGGCCATCGGCGGCCCGGTGCCTGGTCCGGCTTGCGGGCCGGCCGCTGCTTCGGTCGGGCGGTCGGCCAGGCGCTGCTTCAAGCGTGCCACGCAGGCCGCCAGGCGCGGGCTGTCCACCGGCTTGAGCAGGTAATCCACCGCTTGGGCGTCGAACGCCTGCAGCGCGTACTGGTCGTAGGCGGTGACAAACACCAGCAGCGGGAAGGGCGCGCCCTCGGGCCAGTCCTCGGCCAGTGCCTGCGCTGCCTCCAGGCCACTGGCACCGGGCATCCGGATATCGAGAAAACACAGCTGCGGCTGCAACGCCAGCGCCTCGCGCACGGCGCTCAGGCCGTCGGCCACCAGCGCTGCGATTTGCAACTCGGGCCACAGCCGGGCCAGTTCAGCCTGCAAGGCCGCGGCCAGCAGCGGTTCGTCTTCGGCAATCAGGGCGGTGGGCATGGCGGTGTGCTCAGCGGGTGGGGGCTCGGGTAGCGGTCGGGGCGGTGGTCGGCGGGGTGGCCGGCATGGTGGCCGGCATGGTGGTCGGCGCGGTGAGCTCGGACGTCGGCAGCGGCAGGTCCACCTCGGCCAGGGTGCCGCCGTCGGGGCCTGGGGCTGGCGACAAGGTGAATCGCGCCTGGTCGCCGTACATCGTGCCCAGACGGGCGGCCACGTGTTG